>CABVDG010000013.1:0-61281 GCA_902497075.1 uncultured Collinsella sp. | reverse complement strand
GAGATAGTGGACGAGATAGTCGAGAGGCGCGGCCTCAAGAAGGAGTAACATCGGGGCTTGCAGCGACGGACCTCAGGACGCTCTTACACCACGTCTACGCGCGCCACCCATGGGCGAGACAACCGTGCCGCCGGTGCGCCGAAGGAGCGCTTTTCGGATCGCCGTGCTCGGGGGAATCAGACAGCGCCCCTCTTGTTCGGCTTGAGTGAGCAGTTGGTCGATGAGCTGGTCATTGCAATGGGTCATGAGCTACCGCCTCCTTTTGGGTAGCAAAAACGTATCAGCTGGAACTTGCCGCTCAGCTGACCAAAATCTAACCATGCAGGTAGATGACATGCTTTTGACGACATATTTCTTGTTTGAATCGGTGGGCGGTAATCGGCGACCGTGAACGGTAGCTGGATATGAAGTCTTGGTAAGTTTCGGAACGTGTACTTTTTTGAAAAAGAGCATTCTATCTGCTGTTTTGTGTTTCTGGATCGCATATTTGAAGGCATGTGATAAGGGCTGCGGATCGTCGTCTTGTATCTGCGGAAGCTGTGACCCGGAATGAGCGCTCGGAATGGGATGCATTTTCCGGTAGAAGCTTCAGCGGAAAGTGCATCCCAGAATTCAGGCTCAGAACGGGACACGCTTTCCGGATGGCATGCTTAGCGGAAACTACGGCCCAGTTTTTGGTTCCAGAACGGGATACATTTTCCGGAACGGTCCACGTGCGGCGGTGTATCGCCCTTTTTCGTGCGCCGCTTGTCGAATTGCGTTATAGCTAGCTATATTATAGGAAGGTATAATATAGCTAGCTATAACGCAAAGGAAGGATGGCCCTATGTTTATCGGAAGAACGGCGGAAATGTCCGAGCTCAATCGACTGTATGGCACGGGCTCCTTTGAGATGCCTGTGATTTACGGCCGCCGTCGCGTGGGCAAAACGCGTCTCATCACAGAATTCATCCAAGGCAAGAAGGCTATTTACTTTCAAGCTCGTCGTACCAATGCGGAGGCAAACCTGCACGGCTTTAGCCAGGCGATACTTGCAGGCTCGGTTGGTGCTGCAGGCGTGTCGTTTCGTAGTTTTGACGAAGCGTTCGATGCATTGGCTACCATGGCTCGCACGGAACGTTTGATTGTCGTGATCGACGAGTATCCTTATCTCGCCCAATCGAATCCCGAGATCAGCTCGTTGCTGCAAGACAAGATCGATCACTTGTACAAAGAGACCAAGCTTATGCTTATCCTGTGCGGGTCGTCGCTTTCGTTTATGGAAGAGCAGGTGTTGGGCTACGAGAGTCCGCTATACGGTAGGCGTACGGCCCAGTTTAAGATCATGCCGCTCGATTTTACGACGACCCTCGGCCTGTGGCAGGGCATGAGTCGCGAAGACGCTGCGGTTTGCTATGGCATGACGGGCGGCATTCCTGCATATATCGAGAAAGTCGATCCTGTCGCACCGCTCAAGGACAACATCAAACGTCTTTTTCTTACTCCTACGGGCTATCTCTTTGAGGAGCCGAGTAACCTGCTATTGCAAGAGTGCCGCAATCCCGAGCAATATGATGCGATCGTGCAAGCAATTGCTCAGGGGCGCTCGAAGATCTCGGAGATTGCGAGCTCTACGGGAATCCCTGCGAGCAACGTAAAGGGCTATGTGGATAAGCTGGCGTCGCTTGGGATTGTCGAGCGCGAGCTGCCCCTAAACGAGACGAGCAATAAGCGAGCCGTGTATCTGCTGAGCGATCAGATGTTTAGGTTCTGGTACAAGTTTGTTCCGCAGAACATCGGGCTGATTCAAAACGATATGGCCGCGATGGCGTATGAGCGCATTGAGCCGCACGTATCGGATTACATGGGCACGGTCTTTGAGCTTATATGCAGGCAATACGTGTACGAACTCGCGCGCGCGGGCCAGCTCGATGTGGTTCCGGCGAGTGTCGGGCGCTGGTGGGGGACGGATAATCGCACGCATACGCAGGAAGAAATCGACTTGATTGTTGACGATGGCGAGGGCGCTGCGCTGTTTGCGGAGTGCAAATGGCGCAATGAACCGGTGGGCGAAGACGTGCTGCAAAAGCTCGTGCACCGAAGCGAGCTCTTTAGACGGCAACGAAAAAGCTATGCGCTTTTCTCAAAAAGCGGCTTTACGCAAGGATGTCAGGAAGCTGCGGCGAGCAGGGGAGATACCAAGCTGATTTCGTTTGCCGAGATGTGCGAGCGGGATAACGCTGCTCGGGGGTAAAGCCTGTCCTCGAATGGCTGGAACGGGGCCCCTCTGTTGTCGTGCTAGCTGCCAGCGGAATGCCGGCGGAAAGCGTGTCCCAGATTTCAGCCCCAGAGTGGGATGTCGTTTCCGAATCGGCTCTCAAGCGGAAACGGCGTCCCAGATTATGGCTCTAAACCGGGGTGCGCTTTCCCAGCGGGGCCTCTACCGGAAACTGCGTCCCGGATTCGACGCTCAGAATGGGATTCGCTTTCCGGTAGAGGTCTCAAATGGAAAGTGCGTCCCAGGGCCCGCAACGGTGCCGTCGCGCAACTTTGTGTCCGCACGGGCGGCTATGTTTACTGCAACGTAGTCATTCGTGGAAAGGACGGATGCCATGGCAGCGGATAAGACCGGTTATGTGAGCGTTGGTGCCCGGATCGAGGATAAGGTCATGCCCGATCGTGTGATCTTTAGCATTGGCTTTGGCGGCCGCTTTGATACCAAGGAGGCGTGCCTGGACGATTACAACGCCGATCGCGCCAAGGTCGCTGCTGTGCTGGCGCCCTTTGGTCTGGATGACGAGTTAACGTGTCGCCGGTACACCTGCTATGCGCAGACGACGCGCAAAAGGGCAATTATCGTGGGCTACGACTACTGTGCGTACGGCACGGTTGCCGCGCCTGTCGATTCGATTGACTGTGCGGCTGTGTGGACGGCGCTCAACACCTGCGGATCGCGTGCCGACATGAACATTCGATTTGAACTTGCGGATGAGCGCGCGGCGGAGGACGTCCTGATTGCCCGCGCTGTCGAGCGCGCCCGCAGTAATGCACAGGCGCTTGCTGCGGCGGCGGGGGCCAAGCTGGGCGGCATCAAGCATATCTCGTATAACAGCCGGCCGGGGGATTATGGTGGGGTGTACTGCGCTGCCATGGGCGCTCCCGATGGGGCATCCGGAGGCCTTGGAGAAACGGTGCTGGATCCGGAACCCATCGAGGTCGAGTGCTCCGTGGACGTGGAGTGGTGGCTGGAATAGCGGACGAGTCGGGCGAGCGTCGAGACTTCATGACTGAAAAACCATTTGTTAAGCCCGACGTCCGTGGGTAAAATGAGATCGGCGGCAGCCCAAGTGGTGAAGAGCTGGGCAGCGCCGTTGCTTGGTCAAGAGGTCAGTGCCTTAATGGCAGCGACTTGTTATGCTTCGAATGCTGCTTGAGTGCCTCGGAAAGTTCGATAAGCGCCGTGAAGAGCGAGACCAAAGCAACCAAGAGCTCTGTGAGCTCTGATGGGCCCGGGATGACCGCTGATTCAAGTCACCGGGCCTAAATCTTTTTCATGCATTTGAATAGAGCGGGCGATTCTCTTGGGGCCGTCTGCATGGCGTGCGACCAGCGCATGGTATTGCGCCCCGCTTTCATGTCCGCACGAGCGCCTATCCTTACGGCAATGTAGCCGCCTATGTAGCAAGCGGCAGTTGACGGAGAAAGGCCCTCACCGTGCTAGACAAAAAGACGCCGTGTATCTCGGCTATCGATACGACGAACTTTGCGCGTCAGATTGTGCTCGACTTCGAGTTTGCGCCGGTGCCAAGGCAGCGCCAGCGCCGTGGGCTGCACAATGAGATTATCGAGGTCGGTGCCGTCAAGCTCGATTACCACGGCAACGTTATGGGCGAGTTCTCGCAGTTTGTGCAGACGGAATTTACCGAAGGCGTTGCGTTTCCCGTCCGCGAGCTTACGAGGATATCAGCCGTGGATACCGCGATGGCCGATCCGCTCTACATGGTGATTAAAAGGCTAAGCGATTGGATCGGTCGCTACTCCGCCCAGGTGGTTTGCTGGAGCGGGGCGGACCGGCGACAGCTTTTGACCGAGTGCCAGGCAAAACATATCGACCTTTCCGCATTTCCTACGGACTGGGCTGACCTGCAGGCGTTTTACACCTCGATTATGGACGTGGGAAGCCACGGGTGTGTCTCGTTGGGCGACGCGGCAACGTGTTTTGGCAGGGTATGTAAAATTACTGGTTGGGTTCGCAAAATCAGTGATTGGTGATACCACTTACCAGATTTGTTAAACTATTGGTTGGCCGAAAGCTCAAATCATGGCTTTCGGTTGTAAAATACATGGTTGGAATTCTATTTATCGCAGAGAGGTCCAATCATGGCCGATAAGACCGCGTTCGACTACGTGAACGAGATATGGAGCATCGCGAACTACGTGCGTGATGTCATTCGCCCCGCCGACTACAACAAGCTCATCCTCCCGTTCGCCGTGCTGAGGCGCTTCGAGTGCGCCCTCGAGCCGACGCGGGCGGCCGTGAGCAGACAGGCCGCCAAGGGGGTCTGGGACGACGACGACCCGAAGTACTGCGCCCTCTCCGGCCACTGCTTCTACAACGTCACGAGCTTCACGCTCTCCAACCTCGGCGCCAGTAAGACCTGTGACGCCCTCATGGCCTACATCAGCGGCTTCTCCGCGAACGCCCGCGAGGTCTTGCAACGCTTCGAGATGCGGCAGACCTGCGAGAAGCTCGACGAGAAGGGCATGCTCTACGAGGTATGCACGCGCTTCGCGGGCTTCGACCTCGGCCCCAAGGCGGTCTCCGACCGCATGATGACCGACATCTACGAGCACCTCATCCAGCGATACGGAGAGGAGATCTCGCAGGACGCCGAGGACTTCATGACGCCGAAGGACGTGGCGAGGCTCGCCACGGCGCTCCTGTTCGCGAATGAGGACACGCTCCTCAACGCCGACGAGGGCGACATCCGCACGCTCTACGACGGCAGCTGCGGCACCTGCGGCTTCATCTGCGACGCGCTCGACCAGCTCGACGAGTGGCACGACGGGGGCCACTTCAAGAGCCCCACCAAGATCGTCCCCTACGGCCAGGAGCTCGAGGACGCGACCTGGGCCATGGGCAAGGCCGCGCTCATGCTGCGCAACATCGCTGGGGGTTCGGGAGACGTGCTCGACCAGATGACCGACCTCTCGGCGGGCATCATGCTCGGAGACACCCTCGACGACGACAGATTCGAGGGACGCACCTTCAACTACCAGCTGACCAACCCGCCTTACGGCAAGGAGTGGAGGAAGGAGAGGGACGCCGTCCTCGAGGAGATGGGCCGTGGGTTCGATGGCAGGTTCGGCGCCGGCAAGCCCGACATTGACGACGGCAGCATGCTCTTCATGCAGAACGTCGCGGCGAAGATGGCTCCGCCCGAGGAGGGCGGCGGTAAGGCGGCCATCGTCCTCTCCGGCTCGCCGCTCTTCAACGGAGACGCCGGCAGCGGCCCATCGGGCATCCGACGCTGGCTGCTCTCGGAGGACCTCGTCGACTGCATCGTGAAGCTGCCGACCGAGATCTTCTACCGCACGGGCATCGCAACCTACATCTGGGTGCTCAACAACCACAAGCCGGAGAACCGCAAGGGGTACGTGCAGCTCATCGACGCCTCGGAGGAGAAGACCGCCCTGCGCAAGAGCCAGGGGAACAAGCGCTACGAGGTCAGCGAGGACCAGGCCGCGTGGGTCGTGCGCACCTACGTCGACGGGCACGATCATGGCAAATCGGTCGTCGTCCCGATCGAGGACTTCATGTACCGCAAGGTGACCATTCAGCGTCCGCTGCGTATCCTCGTTGAGCCCTCGGCCGATGGGTTGGATGCTCTCTTTACCCTCAACAAGCCCATGGAGAAGCTGTCGACCGCGAGCCGCGGCGCCATACGCTCCTGGGTTGAGAAGAACGAGGGCGCCTCGCTCACGTACAGCGAGGTCCTGGCTGCGACCGAGAAGCTTCACAAAGCGATCGAGAAGCCCAAGCCACAGAAGGCCGCCCTCGCCAACGCTCTCGTCAAGGTCTTCGGACGTCGAGACCCGTCCGCGACCCCCGCAATTGATGCGAAGGGCAACCCGGTGTTCGACCCCGAGCTTAAAGACACGGAGAACGTGCCAATCGGCATGGATGTCGACGACTACATGGCGACTGAGGTGTTGCCTTATGCGCCCGACGCCGTGGTGGATCGGTCAGTAAAGGACGAGCCTAAGTTCGTTGCCAAGACCAGTCTCACCTCCAACCCGCTCGGCGACGGTGGGCTGGGCGTGGTCGGCACGTCGATCTCGTTCAACAGGTACTTCTACAAATACGAGAAACCCCGGGATCCCGAGGTCATCGCGAAGGAAATCCTCGAACTCGAGGACGGTCTCGGCTCGCTCATGAGGGGGTTCCTGGCATGAGGACGAAGGCGGAAATCGGCAACAGTGAGTGGTTTGGTGGGTTGCCTAAGGGCTGGAATATGGTGCCGCTCTCGGCGCTGTTTAGATTCAGCAAGGGGCTGTCCATAACGAAAGCCGACCTGATAAAGACGGGTAAGCCTGTCATCAGTTATGGGCAGATACATTCGAAGCAAAACATTGGAGTCGAGGTTCGCGAAACCTTGCTCCGACGAGTGCCAAATGACCTTGCCGGTGAAACTAGTCCGTCTCGCGTCCTCTCCAATGGGTTTGTTTTCGCAGATACTTCTGAGGATTTAGAGGGCTGCGGCAATAACGTTAGGAACGATCTCTCCCACGCTCTTTATGGTGGATACCATACTGTAGTCTTGAATCCGAGGCGCGACTTTAATAGCAAATACCTTGCGTATCTCTTTACCACGGACGCCTGGCGCTTACAGATTAGAAGAGACCTCGTCGACGTCAAGCTATTCAGTGTCAATCAGACGTCTCTCAACGAGACCTATGCCGTCATTCCTCCGATGGACGTCCAGAAATCAATCGTCTCCTACCTCGACGAGCGCTGCGCGGCCATCGACGAGGACGTCGCGAAGCGCCGCGAGGTCATCGAGAAGCTCAAGGAGTACAAGAAGTCCCTCATCGCGCGCGTTGTAACGAAGGGCCTCGACCCGACCGCAGAGATGAAGGACAGCGACATTAAGTGGGTAGATCAAATTCCCTCTAATTGGCAGACCTCCAAGCTCAAAGCTCTATTTCAAATTACAAAACGAATTGCCGGGGTTGAAGGATTGACAGTTCTGTCGATTACACAAGATGGAATTAGACCCAAAGATTTCAGCACAGGAAAAGGGCAATTTGCTGAAACATACTCACATTATCAACTCGTACATCCTGGCGATTTTGCGATGAACCACATGGACCTCTTAACAGGTTGGGTGGATATATCTCGCTATGAGGGAGTGACGAGTCCTGACTACCGAGTGTTTTCAGTTCGTGACCTTGCGGTAAGCAACCCGAGTTACTACCTCTACCTCTTCCAGATGTGCTACCTCAATCGGGTGTTTTTCGGTTCAGCAAATGGAGTTGCTGACAAGGGGCGCATGCGACTGCAAACCAACGCATTTAACAACTTCGTCGTTCCTTTACCACCTTTAGAAGAACAAAAAAGGATAGCGGCCTACCTCGATGAGCGCTGCGCGGCCATCGACGAGGCAATCTCACGCCAGGAGCAGCTCATCGAGAAGCTCGGCGAGTACCGCAAGTCCGTCATCCACCACGCCGTCACCGGCAAGATCGATTGCACGGAGGCATAGCCATGACAAGAGTCGACATAGACAGTGCATATGAGTGCCGCGACGTCGAGTACAGCGGCCACCGCAAGATCCACCAGGAGGGCGCCTTCGAGCGCTACATCTCCCGAAAGGTCGCTGCCCTCGGCGGCGTGGGCTGGGCCCTCTCACCTGACGATACGGGGTTCGACCCGAACGACGCACTCGTGTTCGACGACTTCGTTGCCTGGCTCGAGGCCACCGCGCCGGAGAAGCTCGACAAGATGCGCCACGAGAAGGGTGCCCGCTGGGCCGACCAGCTGAGGCGCGCCCTGGTGAAGAGCCTCGAGAGGAACGGAACCGTCCTCACGCTGCGCAAGGGCTTCCAGATGGCGGGGTACCAGACCATCGAGTGCATGGCGGGCTACTCCGACGACGAGCGCGTCCCCGGAGCGAGGGAGCGTTACGACGCGAACATCCTACGCTTCATGCACCAGGTCCACTACCAGACCACTGGGAGCAAGTCGCTCGACTTCGCGCTCTTCGTCAACGGCATCCCCGTCGCCACGGGCGAGGTCAAGACCGAGCTCACACAGACCGTGCGGGACGCGATCGACGAGTACGCCGAGGAGCGAAAGGCGGTGGAGCCCGACGGCGGCAGGAGGAACCCGCTGCTCATGTACAAGCGCGGGGCGGTCGTCCACTTCGCCGTCTCCGAGGACGAGGTCTGGATGTGCACGAACCTCGGCCCCTTCCCGAGCAAGTCGGCGAAGCCCCGCTTCCTCCCGTTCAACCTGGGACGCGACGGCGGGGCGGGCAACCCGGACGCGCCGGAGGGCGAGTACAGGACCCACTACCTCTGGGACACCATCCTCCAGCGCGACAACTGGCTGTCCATCTTCGACAGGTTCGTCTTCGAGGAGGTCGAGGACAGGCAGGACGCGAGCGGCCGGTGGCGCAGACAGGCGACGCAGATATTCCCCCGCTATCACCAGTTCGACGCCGAGAGAAAGGTCTTGGCCGATGCTCGGGAGCACGGGCCGGGTCGACGCTACCTCATCGAGCACTCGGCCGGCTCCGGCAAGACCGAGACCATCTCCTGGGCTGCGCACGACCTCGCGAGGCTCCGCCGCGCGGACGGCGAGAAGATGTTCTCGAGCGTCGTGGTGGTCACCGACAGGCTGTCGCTCGACCAGAACATAAAGAAGACCATCTCCCAGCTCTCCAAGGTGACAGGACAGGTCGTCATGATCGGCCGCGACGAGAGGGGCAACGCCGTCTCGGACGGCTCAAAGAGCTCCCAGCTTGTCGAGGCCCTGCGCCAGAAGAGGGAGATCGTCGTGGTCACCATCCAGACGTTCCTCTACGCCTGGCCGGACATCGCGGTGCTGCCCGAGCTCGACGGCGCCGGCTTCGCGGTGATCGTCGACGAGGCGCACAGCTCCCAGGAGGGCAGCTCGGCGGCGTCCCTCAAGACCGCCTTCAACGCGGCGGCGGACAAGTTGAAGTTCGAGAGGATGCTCGACTTCGATGAGGACTCGGGCGACGACGGGTCGGTCATGGACACCTATTTCGCCCAGATGCAAGCGAGCAACCTCATGCCGCCGAACGTCTCCTTCCTCGCGTTCACCGCGACTCCCAAGCCCGAGACCAAGACCCTCTTCGGCACGCCGACGGGCGAGGAGGACGAGGACGGCAATCCGGTCATGGGCAGCTTCCACCTCTACCCGATGCGGCAGGCGATCGAGGAGGGCTACATCATCGACCCACTTACGGGTTACGTGCCCCTGAGGACGCTATCGAGGATCGAGGACGAGTCGGAGGATGCCGATGGCAAGCTCGTCGACGAACGCAGGGCAAAAAGGAAGATCGCCAAATGGCGCTCGCTCCACCCGACGAACGTCATGGAGAAGGCCGAGTGGATCATCGACCACTTCGTCGACAACGTGGCGCCGCTCCTGAACGGCGAGGCCAAGGCTATGATCGTCACCTCCGGGCGCCCCGAGGTGGTGCGCTACAAGTACGCGATCGAGGCGTACCTGAAGTCGCGGCCCGACCTCGACCCGACGAAGGTCGAGCCGAAGCTGCGCTTCAAGGTGCCCGGCGAGCCTCTCGTCGCCTTCTCCCAGAAGGTGCTGGGCGACAAGTGCGTCCTGCCCGAGGACGAGTACCTCAAGGACAACCCGTTCGCCTTCATCGAGCGCGACTACGAGTACACCGAGGCCAACATGAATCCGACCGGGCAGGGTCCGGTCGAGAGGGCGTTCGACCGCCCCGAGAGCAGGCTGCTAATCGTGGCCAACAAGTTCCAGACCGGGTTCGACCAGAAGAAGCTCGTCGCCCTCTACGTCGACAAGCCGCTCGGCAACGCAATCGAGATCGTGCAGACCTACTCGCGCGTCAACAGGACCTGCTCCGGCAAGGACAGGGTCTTCGTCGTCGACTTCGTGAACGACCCTGAGACCGTGCTCGCGGCCTTCAAGACCTACGACAAGGGCGCGAAGATGAGCACGGCCCAGGACCCGGACGTCGTCTACGACCTGAAGGACGCGCTCGACGCGGCCGACGTGTACGCGACGCGCGACGTCGAGGAGTTCAAGGAGGCGCTCTACAGGTCCAAGGGCCTCGCTGCGGGCGGCGATAGCGACGCCTACAGGGCCGCCCTCTACTCCGCCGTCTCCGGACCCGCCGAGATCTTCCGCGAGAGGTTCGCGGCGGCCAGGGACTCCTACGAGACCTGGCTGGAGTGCGCCAACAAGGCAGAGGCGGCCGGGGAGGCCGAGGAGGCGGAGAGGGCCAAGAGGAGCGCGGACGAGGCGGCGGGACGCGTCGCGGAGCTGATGACCTTCAGAAAGAAGCTCTCCAAGTACTGCTCCGCCTACACGTTCCTGTCCCAGGCGCTCGACTACGGCGACCCCGACCTCGAGGTCTTCTACAGCTTCGCCAAGCTGCTCGGCCACAAGATCGCGGGCACCTCGCTCGACGACGTCGACGTGCGCGGCCTCGTGCTCAGGGATTTCCGCATATCGGCCCAGAGGCTCCCCGAGGGGGTCGAGGGCGGAGAGCTCATGCCGATGGGCGCGGGCGGCTCCGGCGCAGCGCCCAGGCGCGACACCATGGCGAGGATCGTTGAGAGACTGAACCGCACGTGGGGCGACGAGGGCGACCCCCTCGTGAAGGCCCGCGCCGTCAACGCGGTCTCCGACGCCGTGGCGGCCGACCCCGTGACCAACACCCAGATTACGAACACGAGCAACACGAAGGAGGCCGTCCTCGCGGACGGGCGCCTGCGCAACATCGTCATCAGGGCCCTCATGTCGATGATGAGCAACGAGCTGGGCGACCTCGCCGAGCAGGCGCTCGACGACCCGCAGGCGATCGAGCCCCTGGCCGACCAGGTGTACGACCTCATCTCGCAGGGGAAGCGCTACGACATCGCCGAGCTCGCCTCCTACCTCTCGAGGGGAAAGTAGATGGGCGTGGAAGGCTACGTCGAGGAGCTGCTTGGTGTCCGGGACTGCGAGCTCATCGGCAGCGCGACCAAGGTCGATTGCGGTAGGAGGCTCCAGCAGTTCGACCTGAGATACCGCGGGCCGGTCCCCGCATCGTGTCCCGAGTGCGGCGGGACGCTGCACAGCCACGGCGCGAGGACCGTCGGCGTTGTGTCGACGCCACACCTGGGCATCCCGACGAGGCTCGAGATAGGGTTCCCGCGGATGCGATGCCCGGAGTGCGGCTACGTGTGGCGCCCGACGATAGGCGGGGTCGACGAGGGTCACCGGATGACGGAGGCGGCATACGCCGACATCGCCCAGCGCTCGCTCAGGCTCACCTTCCGCGAGGTCGCCGAGGAGTACCCGCTCTCGCACGTCACCGTGAAGAACGTCTTCGAGGACTACATCCGCGAGAACGCCTCGAGGCTTCGCTTCAAGGTGCCGGCGTTCCTGGGCATAGACGAGAAGAACCTCAAGAGGGTCGGCATGGTGACCGTGATCACCGATCTCGAGCACAGGACGGTCTTCGACATGGTGCCCGGCGGGACGCAGTCCGACCTCGACGCCTATTTATCCTCGTTGGAGGGCCTCGAGCGCGTACGATGGGTCTCGAGCGACATGTACCGGCCGTTCTGGAGGAGCATAGCCAAGTTCACCCCGAACGCGACATGGGTCATCGGCCACTTCCATGTTGTGAAGGGAGCCAACGAGGCCTTGGACGCGGTCCGCAAGGGCCTCCAGGGAGCCCTCAACAGGAAGGGTCGCCTTGAGCTAAAGAAGGGCCTCGCCTACGCCCTTGGGAAGCGGATGCGCGACCTCAGCCTCTACGAGGCGTCGGCCCTAAGGGCGCTACGGGAAGACTCCTCCTACTCGACGCTGATGACCGCGTACGACCTCAAGGAGGACTTCTTCGGCATTTACGACGATCATCCGTCCTCACGCGAGGAGGCTGAGGCGGCGTTCGACGCCTGGATTCGGGGAATTCCCGATGGCAGGGAGTTCGATCCATTCAGAGCCCTTGCTCGGACCGTTCAGAACTACCGCGAGTTCATCTTCAACTACTGGGAATGCCCCAGCCGCATCTCGAACGGCTACACCGAGTGCGCGAACCGGCTCATAAACGAGACGGATATGAGAGGGCGCGGATACTCGTTCGAGACGCTCCGGGCAAGGACCCTCTACCGTAGGCAGAACCTCGACCGCATCATCGCGAGCAACGGGCTCACGGTCGGTCCACGCATCGATGCACCCGGTCCGCTCTTCGTGACCGAGCCCGACCGCGAGGACGAGGCCGTCGATGAGTTCATAGACCCGAGGTTGGGAGTGAAGGCCGACGCAATGACGGGAGAGATACTGTGAATGTGAGGCTCGACGAAATTGCAGCCTGGGAGCCAAGGCCTTCAAGCGGCCTGAAATGCGATGCCAACGAATGCGGCTTTCCGACCGTAATCCATCGCACACCAAGCAGGCTCGTGGAGGAATGCGAGAAGGCCTTCGATGCGGGGCTTCTCCTCGCGGCACTGAACCTCGTCGTGACCATACCGGACGTCTGCGCAAAAGCCGTCGGCATGCGATACATCGACTGGTGCGTTAAATACCTGGAGCTTCCCAATACCGGCGAAAAGATGGCGGCAGAGCGAAAAGACGAGAAGAGTCAAAGTGAGATAAGCGAGGAGTTCGACGTTATAGAGGCGCGAGGTATATTCACAGCTTCAGACCTCTATCAACTGCGTTGCGCCGTTGTCCATGCGGGGTCATCAGTCATCGAAGGCAGAGGGGAGGATTATAGTCCTTATAAGGTTATCGGGGTATGCGTTCACGGCGACGCTCATGGGATCGTCGCGAGCTATGGCCATACCGGGACGGGTACGGAGAACCTGAAGGGGTGCGCATACGATTGCGTCATCAAGCTCGAAGGCCTCGTCTCCCTCATGGCCAAGGGCGTTGTGTCTTTCCTCGAAGAAGATCCCGAGCGGGATTGCGAAAGGACCATCAAGTCGGGGATAGACCGCAGAGGCGTGACGGATTTTAGACCGCTAATCCAATGGCCCGTTCGTTAAATATATGGTTGGAGTTGTACCGATACCATTTATAAATAAATGGTTGGAACTTGATAGCCCGGTTCATACTTTGCCAACCGATAATTTACCAACTTCTAACCATTTATTTTACATACCCTTTTGGTTTTAACGCAAGCTTTATGCCGGTGAGCTTGTGTTCGATGCCACTTGTCGAGGCTCTGAGTGCAGGTCGGCGACTTGCTCGATGTCTGAGTTGCCCTTCGATCAGTTCTTGTCGAGCTCCTTTGGGCGGGAGAGGCAGCGATCTAGATATCCGCTCTTGGCATATGAGACAAGAAGCCCGTAAGACTGTGGCAATGTCAAAAGGCATACACAAGTGTCAGTCTTTTGACATCGTATGATTTTGGGGAGTGGCGTGCAGCGATCGCGCGCCACCATGACGGCGTAAGTGTTTGCTTTCGTTGTAGAATCTAACGATATGAGCATCCCGGTTGCTCCAGTGCTTCGATGCTCTGGTCTTTAGCGCCTTTCGTTCAGTGGAGGACTGACCGCAAGCGGCGTAAACAAGAAAGGGGACAATCGCAAATGAAAGCAACCGAGGCAAATCTACTCGACCTTATGGGCGTGGCGAAGATGCAATTCGTCATTCCCGTGTACCAGCGAGTCTACTCGTGGAGTATAAAAGAGTGCGAGGTGCTTTGGGATGACGTAATGCGAGCGGGTCGTGATGGCGTATCGCACTTCGTGGGGTCGATGCTCTATATCCCCGAGTCCGAGAGCTCTGCCACGAGTATTTCGCGCGTGCTCCTGATTGACGGGCAGCAGCGCATGACGACGTTTTCGTTGATGATCGCTGCTCTGGCTGACTATCTGGAGGGTAATCCCGACAAGGCCGGCTTCCTTGGCGATCTCAAGATTTCAGCGCTGCGGAAGAACTACCTCTTTAACGATGATGACTACAACGGTCTGGCGCGCTACAAGTTGGTGCTCTCGCAGGACGATAAAGAGACGCTGTTTTCCATCGTGTCTGGGTCTCCCGTGCCAGATGAAAAATCGGATCGCATTGTCGAGAACCATGCGTTCTTCCGTGAAAAGATGCACGGGAAATCATTCGACCCTGCAAGGCTTTGGGCGGGGCTAAACCGCGTGCAGGTCATCGACACCAAGCTCACCGCGGGCGTTGATAATGCCCAGCTCATATTTGAGTCCATGAACTCCAAGGGCAAGCCGCTCACGCCTATTGACCTCATTCGTAACTACGTTCTTATGTCTCTTCCCAATGACGAGCAGACCAAGCTTTACGAGGGTTACTGGCACCCGCTCGAGCGCCTGTTCGGAAAAGGCGGCGAGGACGAGTTCAATGCATTTATCTGGTACTGGCTGTGGCTTAAAGTTCCCAATAGGATGCCGAAGGAGAACGAGGCCTACTACGAGTTTAAGCGCTATTTCGCCGACGACTACGATGGTGACACCGAGGGCCTGCTTAAGGAGCTGCGCGGGTATGCACATAGATACGCCAGTCTGTTCCTTGGTAAGGAGAAGGACGACGGACTGCGCCGAGTGTTCGGCAGAATCGTAAGCCTCGACGTGAAGCAGATAAGGCCCCTTTTAATGTTGCTTTATTCGGTTTACGAGGGGAATGGACTAGACCGCAATGCGTTTTTACGTATCTGCGAGACTATCGAGTCGTTTCTGTTCAGGCGAGCGGTTTGCGGCAGACTTACCACGGGCCTAAATAATTTCTTTGCCGGCATGTATCGCAATCTCGAGCAGCAGGGCGATATCGAGGAGTACGTTACGGCGATGCTCCTTATCCACAGCAGCGGTATGACCGCATACTTTCCGACAGACGAGCATTTTGTCGAGGAGTTTAAGACGCGTGACTGCTACAACCGCTTCTCTAAAAAGCGCTATTACCTGGAACGCATGGAGAACTGGCACCACCCGAAGGAGTCCATCTCAGCCGACGATTACCAGATCGAGCACATCATGCCCCAGACGATCGATGATGAGCACGGCTGGAAGGAATCGCTTGGTGAGAACTGGGAAGACGTCCACGACAGGCTGTGCAACAACTTGGGAAATCTTACGCTGACGGGCTACAACCAGGAGTACTCAAACCGGTCGTTCTCGGACAAGCTCAATCTGCCTGACGTCGGATTTAAGTGCAGCCCGCTCTACCTAAACAAATCGATTGTCTCGCATGAAAAATGGGGTGAGGAAGAGATTGGGCAGCGCGCGGACGAGCTGGCGAAAGAAGCGTGCGAGATATGGAAGTATCCCGACCTTCCGGCAGACGTCGTCGACAAGTACCGTCCTTCTCGTGGGGAGTCTGACGAGGCTCCTGTCTGGACTCTGCAGGAGAACCACCCCACTTTTGCCGAAGGTGGGCTCAATCAGAAGCTTTTCGATGAGGTGCGCGAGTCCGTTCTGAGTGGTAACCCTTCGTGGGAGTCCTACATAGCTAAGTACTATGTAGGCTTCAGGTCGGGCAAGCGAAAACTGCATGCCGTGCTAGAAGGCAGGACCAGCAACGGTGGTTGGATTGCCGTTGGCTTGGCAAAGAGCGTGGATGATCTAACGGATCCAGAGGACATGTGCCAGGACAAGCGTACGCAGGGTGGATTTGGCCCGGGCTTACCCACTTACGTTGCGCTTCGGAATGCCGATGACATTCCTGCGGTGCTCGATCTCATAAAGCAGTGCTAGGTTGAAGGCCGGGAATCTAGTTCCCGGCCCTTGCCAGCTCAAAATCGTCGATGGCTCGTCCGCCCGTCTACACCCTTACGATCCTGCGGGCCGCACTCAGCAGCTCGTACTCCCTCTGGCTCCACTGGTACAGCTCGGTCACGCGTACGGCGTCGCGGCACAGGTCCAGAAACACCTCGGCGCCCTCGCAGAAGCACTCGCGGGCAAAGGCGCCGGATCCGTCCGCAACGCACGCGCCGTCGGCAAAGAGCTTCCAGCTGGACGGCTCGCGCGAGTCGTCTCCGAGCAGCTTGATCTGCAGAACATGTGGGCCGCCAGCGGCACATGGCCCTTCTTCCAACGCCTGCACCGTAAAGCGCATCTGGAGGGACAGAGTATAAAATCCGGAAAAGTGTCAAATTCGATGGGCAAATTATCCGGAAAAGTGTAGCTGGATGACAAAACAGCACTTAGAAGCCGGTGCTGGATGCGGGATCCTGCGGCCGCCTTCAGCTCTCGCTACTCATCGTCTCCGTCGTTGGGGTCGCCCTTGAGGGTGTTGATGTCCAGATACTCGTTATCGTCCTCTTTTTGCTGGGTCTCCGACTCCGCTTGGGTGGGGCCGCGGAACAGCTGGAATCCCTCAAACGCAATGACGCCGAGCAGGGCAATGATAATGGCGATAAAGGCAACCTTAACTGCCTGCGGAAATTCCGAGAAACGCAGCGCCTTTTCCGCAGCGTAATAATCGGCGAAGCGCTCTTCGCCCGTGCTTTTGGTATACGCCGGCGCGGACGCGGCCTCCGGGTCATATTCCGGTGCAGGCGTGGCAGCGTACGGATCGTTGAGATAATCGCTCGATGTGGTGCCATAATCCTCAGTCTCGATGCGACCGGCGTCAGCATAGCCATCGGAATAATCGGAATATGCCGCACCGCCCTCATAGCCCGCGGCGCTCGTGTTGGCGGCAAAAAGCGGGTTAACTGGAACGTCGAGCGCCGGCATGCCGGTAGAGGTCTCATCCAGATCGGCTGCAGCCCAGGAATCGTAGGCAACCTGATGGGCAACGGGCTCATCGAGCCTTGTGACCGGAGGCTTGCGTGCCGCAGGAACAGGCAACTGCTGGGCGCTGTACATAACGGTGCTGTCGGCCGATTTGCCCTGCGTCGCTGCAGCGAGAAATGCCGCCGTCTCGGACGGGTCGCTTGCGGGGCGGGGAGTGGGCGTGGGCGCCGAAGTGGGTGCGGCCTTAACCTCGGGCGTCGAAACAAGCGACTGCGCAGGAGTCGGCACAGATGCGGGCTTAGGCGCAAGTGCGGGATTGGGGTTTGACGGGCGAGCCCCGCCGCCCATGAGTTCGTCGGCGGTCCACGGGCGATCATTCATCACGTCGTCAAGGCTCAGCGAAAACAGGTCATCTTCACCCTCATCGAACATACGGTGCACATGTCCACCAATTGCCGGAATCAATCCGCGACCGGTGCATGATGCCTTGCTCAACGCCATTCTGTTCCATCCTTTCGAAATACTAATGACATCGATTATATGGAACTTCCCAAGTGGCTCGGTCTTGGATTCGTGCTTTCCAGAACTCGCGCCCAAAAGGGGAGGGGCAATCCAGGCGAGTGCCTACTTGTCGCCGGCCGCCGCCTTGGCCTCATTGAGGTAGCTATAGAAGCTGTACTTAGAGATGCCAAAGAACTCGCAGGCGCGTTCGCTTGACTTGGAAATGAGGAAGGCGCCGCGACGGTCGAGGTAGCCAATGGCGCGGATACGCTCGTCTTTGGTCATGAGCGCCGCGGGCTTGCCCACAAACTGTTCGCACTCGCGCAGCAGGTCTTCGAGCAGGTCGCCGATGTTTTTGGTAATGGGCTCGGGCTCGGTGTATCCCTTGTCGCCCGTGCCGGTGAGCGCGTCGAGCGAACGCTCAAACGCCTTCATGAGCGTGATGTCAAAGTTGATGCCCATAATGCCAACGGGGTTGCCGGCGTCGTCGCGAATGAAGATGGTAGACGATTTGAGCAGCTTGCCATCGGCGGTCTTGGTGAGGTACGGCGCGCGGTCGTGGACCTCGGCGGCATCCTCGTGCATGGACTCGAGCACAATATGGCTGGGGCCGTCGCCCAGTTTACGTCCGCTGATGTGGCCGTTTTCAATCACCACGATAGAGTGGTCCATGTCCTCGGTCTCCAGATCGTGGACGACGATTTCGCAGTTGGGGCCAAACTGTAGCGCCAGGCTGCGCGCAAGACGCTTGTAAAACTCAATCTGTGCGGGGGTCATAGGTGCCTTCCTAAAAATTAGTTTGGGCTCACTGTGCCATAAACCCCACTTGTTCGCAAATAACGAAAGCGTCGCTGCGTTATGCGACCGTTCGGCGGCGAAAAGGTACCGATTACGGCAACAAACAATTTGTTAGGTTTTCCAATCAAAAAGTGTGATAGAACAGTGCTAACAAACTTTTTGTTTGGCATCCACATAAAAGTTCAGCCGCATGAATGGGAATGGGCTGAAACGCGTATGCGGGGGCCGGCAAGAGAGAACTTAAGGAGTTCACCGTATGGCCGATAAGATCCAGTGGGCGGGCAACACGATGCCCAAGAGCGATGACAAGCACTTGGGAATCATGAGCCTCGACCACGTGAAGAAGGCCCGCGCCTTCCACCAGTCGTTCCCCCAGTACACCGTCACTCCGCTTGCCCGCCTGGATGGCCAGGCCGCGCGCCTGGGCCTGTCCAACCTGTGCGTTAAGGACGAGAGCTATCGCTTTGGCCTCAACGCCTTTAAGGTCCTGGGCGGTTCGTTTGCCATGGCCAACTACATTGCCGACGAGACCGGCAAGGACGTTGCCGAGTGCACCTTCGATTACCTGACCTCCGATCAGCTTGCCAAGGACTTTGGCCAGGCTACCTTCTTTACCGCTACCGACGGCAACCATGGCCGCGGCGTGGCATGGGCTGCCAACAAGCTGGGCCAGAAGGCCGTCGTGCACATGCCCAAGGGTTCCACCAAGCCCCGCTTCGATAACATCGCCGCCGAGGGCGCCACGGTGACCATCGAAGAGGTCAACTACGACGAGTGCGTGCGCATGGCCGCCGCCGAGGCCGATGCCTGCGAGCGCGGCGTTATCGTTCAGGACACCGCCTGGGAGGGCTACGAGAAGATCCCGTCCTGGATCATGGAGGGCTACGGCACCATGGCTTCCGAGGCTGCCGAGCAGCTGCGCGAGATGGCCATCAACCGCCCGACGCACGTGTTTGTCCAGGCTGGCGTGGGTTCGCTCGCCGGCGCCGTGGTGGGCTACTTCACCAACCTGTATCCCGATAACCCGCCCACCTTCGTCGTGGTCGAGTGCGCGCCTGCCGCCTGCCTGTACAAGGGCGCTGCCGCCGGCGACGGCGATCCGCGCATCGTGGACGGCGACATGCCTTCCATCATGGCCGGTCTGTGCTGCGGCGAGCCCAACATCCTGGGTTGGGATATCCTGCGCAACCACGCCACCGCCTTCGTGTCCTGCCCCGACTGGGTCACCGCTCGCGGCATGCGCACCCTGGGCGCTCCCGAGAAGGGCGACCCGCGCGTCATCTCCGGTGAGTCCGGCGCTGTGACCACCGGCCTGGTCGAGACCCTCATGCTCGATCCCGAGTACGCCGATCTCAAGGAACTCATCGGCCTGGACAAGACGAGCTCCGTGCTCTGCTTCTCCACCGAGGGCGACACGGATCCGGATCAGTACCGTCGCATCGTCTGGGAAGGCGAATACCCCACTTGCTAATCGTTGGGGCGGAGTAAATAGGTATCGCTCCGCCACCTCACAGGTAGATTCCTTCGTTTGAAAGGTTATGAACAATGGCTAAAGAACTCGATTTCGACGCTATCAAGGCTGCTGCTGAGTCTCATCGTGCTGATATGACTCGCTTCCTGCGCGCTATGATCTCGCATCCCTCTGAGTCTTGCGAGGAGGGCGAGGTTGTCGCCTGCATCAAGGCCGAGATGGAGAGCCTTGGCTATGACGAGGTCAAGGTCGACGGCCTGGGCAACGTTATGGGCTTTATGGGCGAGGGCGACAAGATCATCGCCATCGACTCCCACATCGACACCGTCGGCATCGGCAACATCGATAACTGGGATGCCGATCCCTATGAGGGCTACGAGACCGACGAGATCATCTACGGCCGCGGCGGCTCCGACCAGGAGGGTGGCATGGCTTCTGCTACCTACGCTGCCAAGATGATGAAGGACATGGGCCTCATCCCCGAGGGCTACAAGATCATGGTCGTCGGTACCGTCCAGGAAGAGGACTGCGACGGCATGTGCTGGCAGTACATCTACAACAAGGATGGCATTAAGCCCGAGTTCGTCATTTCCACCGAGCCCACCGACGGTGGCATCTATCGCGGTCACCGCGGCCGCATGGAGATCCGCGTCGACGTTCACGGCACCTCCTGCCACGGCTCCGCTCCCGACCGCGGCGACAACGCCATCTACAAGATGGCCGACATCATCGCCGACGTCCGCGCTCTCAACAACAACGGCTGCGACGAGTCGACCGACATCAAGGGCCTCGTCAAGATGCTCGACCCCAAGTACAACCCCGAGCACTTCGAGGACGCCCGCTTCCTGGGCCGCGGCACCTGCACCGTCAGCCAGATCTTCTACACCAGCCCCAGCCGCTGCGCTGTCGCTGACTCCTGCGCCATCTCCATCGACCGTCGCATGACCGCCGGTGAGACCTGGGAGTCCTGCCTGGACGAGATCCGTAACCTGCCGGCCGCCAAGAAGTACGGCGACGACGTGAAGGTCTCCATGTACATGTACGACCGTCCGTCCTGGACCGGCGAGGTCTACGAGACCGAGGCTTACTTCCCCACGTGGATCAACAAGGAGACCGCTCCGCACGTCAAGGCCCTCGTCGACGCCCACAAGGCCATGTTCGGTGACGAGCGCATCGGCTGCGAGCCCAGCATGGACAAGCGCACCGGTCGTCCGCTGTGCGACAAGTGGACCTTCTCCACGAACTGCGTCTCCATCCAGGGCCGCTATGGCATCCCCTGCGTGGGCTTTGGCCCGGGTGCCGAGTCTCAGGCACACGCTCCCAACGAGGTCACCTACAAGGACGACCTGGTCACCGCTGCCGCCATGTACGTGGCTGCCCTGAACCTCTACGATCCGAGCCAGGCCGATGGCGATGCCACCGTGTTCCGCGCCGGTCTGACCAACAACAAGATCGACTAGTCCCATTCCTCGATCTTGTTGAACCGGGGGCAGTTTATGCCCCCGGCGCCTCCTGTTGACTTGGGGCCCGCGGTCGTTATCTCCCATGCTTCCTCGACGGTGGCGGGTCCTCGTCATAGCGCTCTGCATGTTCTAGCCACACGCGCATGCCGGAGCGCATCTACTCATTGCGATCGTTTCACCTTTAGAAAGGACATTTACATGGACGCCAAGTTTACCGAGCTCGTCGAGCAGCTGAACGGCCTCGATTTTAAGGGTATGTACGGCAGCGACTTCCTGCACACCTGGGACAAGACCACCGATGAGCTCAAGGCGCTCTACATCGTCGCCGACGCCCTGCGCGAGCTGCGTGAGAACAACGTTTCGTCCAAGATCTTCGACTCCGGCCTGGCCGTCTCCCTGTTCCGCGACAACTCCACCCGTACGCGCTTCTCTTTCTCTAAGGCCGCCAACCTGCTCGGCCTTGAGCTACAGGACCTGGACGAGAAGAAGTCCCAGATCGCCCACGGCGAGACCGTCCGCGAGACCGCTACCATGATCTCCTTCATGGCCGACGTCATCGGCATCCGCGATGACATGTACATCGGCAAGGGCGATGCCTACATGGCCGAGGTCTCCGAGTCCGTGCAGCAGGCCTACGAGGACGGCGTTCTGGATCACCGTCCTACGCTCATCTCCCTGCAGTCCGATTCCGACCACCCCACGCAGTCCTCTGCCGACATGCTCTACCTCATCAACGAGTTTGGCGGCCTCGAGAACCTCAAGGGCAAGAAGGTTGCCGTCACCTGGGCCTATTCGCCCTCTTACGGCAAGCCGTTGTCCTGCCCGCAGTCGCTGATCAGCCTGCTGCCCCGCTTTGGCATGGACGTCACCCTGGCTCACCCCGAGGGCTACGACCTCATGCCCGAGGTCGTCGAGCGCGCCAAGAGCTATGCCGCCGAGTCCGGCACCACCTTTAAGCAGGTCAACACCATGGCCGAGGCCTTCGAGGGCGCCGACATCGTGATCCCCAAGAGCTGGGCTCCGTTTGCCGCCATGGAGAAGCGCACCAACCTGTACGCCGAGGGCGACGACGCCGGCATCGCAGCGCTCGAGAAGGAGCTGCTCGCCCAGAACGCCACCCATCAGGACTGGTGCTCCACGACCGAGCTCATGGAGAAGACCGCCAACGGCCAGGACACCATCTTTATGCACCCGCTGCCCGCCGACATCTCCGGTGTCTCCTGCGAGCACGGCGAGGTTAACGCCGACGTCTTCGACATGCACCGTGTGGGCATGTACAAGGAGGCCAGCTACAAGCCGTACGCCATCGCAGCCATGATGTTCCTGCAGAAGGTTGCCGATCCCGCCGCTACCCTCAAGGCCCTCGACGAGCGCAATACCGCCCGTTGGTTCCAGGCCTAAAGCCGGGTTGAGGTAAGCCATGTAAAGGGGGCGCTCTGCCAACCGGCGGGGTGCCCCTTTTTTGCATCGCGGGCGTGCGGGATAAGCGCTTTCGATGTGGATGCCCGCGGCGCGAGTTATGGGTACGATGGTTTCAGGGGAGGTATCACCATGAAACTTGGATGCGTCATTATGGCTTCGGGCGAGGGCAAGCGGTTTGGCTCTAACAAGATGCTTGCCGATATCTATGGCGAGCCGCTGATTGCCCGGACCATCGATTCGGTTCCCCGGGGCTTTGACGTCGTGGTTTCGACGCGTTGGCCCGAGGTCGCTCAGATTTGCGAGGACAAGCATTGCCCGTGCGTGCTGCACGATGGCGAGCTGCGCAGCGAAAGCGTCCGTGCGGGCCTTTCGTGGGGAGTCGAACGCAACTGGAAAGGTTGCCTCTTTTTGCCGGGCGACCAGCCGCTCGTGAGTTCGGATTCTTTTGAGGCTATGGTTCGTGCATTTGACGAGCGTGGCCGCAAACATCCGGTGCGTCTTGCGTGCAACGGTGAGCCTTCGAGCCCGGTGCTCTTTCCGGCGGAACTGTTCGATGCACTTATGTGTCTTGAGGGCAAGGACGGCGGGGGCTCGATTCTCAAAGGTCGCGCCGACGTTGCGCTGGTCGAGGCGCGTGCCTACGAGCTGTGGGACGTCGATACCGTCAAGGGACAGCGACGCATAACGGAGCATATTGCCGCCTGCTCGTATTTTGATCGCGTGGCCGACTGCATCAATCAATAAGGAGCAATTATGATCATCATCAAAAACGGCGCGCTCGTGACGCCACAGGGGCTTCGCCGCGCCGATCTTGCCATGGAGGGCGATAAGATCGTGCGGATTGCCGCGGCGATTGAGCCGGGCGAGGGCGATACCGTCGAGGACGCCGCGGGCTGCTGGGTATTCCCCGGCTTTATCGACGGCCACACGCACATGCAGTGCTGGACTGGCATGGATTGGACAGCGGATAGCTTTGAGACCGGTACGCGTGCGGCTGCCTGCGGCGGCACGACGACCATCGTGGACTACGCGACGGCCGATCGCGGCGTGACCATGCCCGATGCCTTGGCCGAGTGGCATCGCCGCGCCGACGGAACCTGCACGGCAAACTACGCGTTTCATATGGCACTCGCCGAGTGGAATGAGCGCAACCGCGCCGATCTTTCGGCCATGCGTGAGGCGGGCGTGTCGTCGTTTAAGACCTACTTTGCCTACGACCATCTGCGCCTGGACGATGCCGAGACGCTCGAGGTGCTGGAGGAGCTCAAGCGCGTGGGCGGTATCCTGTGCGTGCATTGCGAGAACGGTACGCTGGTGAATGATCTGCAGAAGCGCGTGTACGAGCAGGGGATTCATGGGCCCGAGGGGCATGCGCTCAGCCGTCCGGACGTGTGCGAGGGTGAGGCCGTGAGCCGCCTGCTGTATCTGGCGCACCTGGCCGGCGACGCTCCGGTCAACGTGGTGCACCTTTCGACCAAGCTGGGGCTCGAGGCCATCCGTGCTGCCAAAGCGCGCGGGCAGAAGAATATCTATGTCGAGACCTGCCCCCAGTATCTGATGCTCGACGACACCTGTTATCTGGAGCAGGGCGAGGACGGCTTTGCGGGCGCCAAGTATGTGATGAGCCCGCCGCTGCGCCATGCCGGTGACCGTGCCGCGCTGCGCGAGGCGCTTGTGGCCGGCGAGATCGATACTATCGCCACCGACCACTGCAGCTTTAACCTGCACGGGCAAAAGGACCGCGGGCGTGACGATTTCCGCGCGATTCCCAACGGCGGGCCCGGCGTGGAGCATCGTCCCGTCGCGATTGCCACGAGCTTTGAGGGCCAGCTGGGCCCCGAGGACCTCTGCCGCTTGATGAGCGAGAACCCGGCGCGCGTCTTTGGCATGTATCCGCGCAAGGGCTGTCTTGCCGAGGGCTCCGATGCCGACGTGTGCGTGTGGGATCCCCGGGCGCGCTGGACCATTCGCGCGGCGACGCAGCATCAGGCCGTGGACTACACGCCGCTCGAGGGTTTTGAGGCACATGGCCGCGCCAAGGCCGTGTTTGTGAACGGCGTGCTGGTGGCACGCGACGGCGAGCCCACCGGAGCCCAACCCGGCCGCTACGTGCCTCGCTAGCAGGGGGAGTGCCGGACCCCCTCCGCAGTTGCGGTGAAATACGGACTGTTTGCGGCCGTCATGCGGCCAAACAGTCCGTATTTCACCGCAACTGACAAGATGGGGCCGGCTATTTGAGGCTGCTGGCGACGACGGGGCGGCCGAGGGCTGCCTCGAAGCAGTCGGCCATCGTGGGGTCGCTGAGCGTGTCGACTTGGTTGAGCATGACGCGTGCGGTGCTGAGCTCCAACGCCTGCATCTCGGCATTGAGCACCTGGGCGACGCGCTCGGGCGTGGCGATGTCGGTGAGCTCGCAGCCGCAACGCTCGCAAAAGAGCTCGGGGCGGTGGACAACCTCGGCGACGGGTTTGCCCAGTCCCGAGGCGCCGACGACCCAGACAACGTTTGCCGTGGCGGCGGGAATTACCGGCTCCCAGGCGGCATGCGCCTTGAGCGGGAGTCGCTTGCTACCGTCTGCCTCGGCCAACACATAGTCAAAGCGCTGTGCCAGCTCGCCGAGTGGCTCGGCGGGGGCGGAGAGCTTGCCTGTCTCCGGGTCCAAGATGCCTGCCTGGCAGATGCCTCCGCGTGCAAGCCCCGCGCAGGCCTCGCAGGTGCAGCCTGGGGCGTGTGGGGCACCTGGCTTCCAAGGCGCGGCGTCCAGGCGACGATTCGACCCGCCCCATGGCACGCCGGCAACGGGAAGCATATGCGTGGTGGTGCAGAGGAGCACGCGGCCGCCAGCGCGCATGAGCTCAAGACCCAGCGTTTTGAGCAACGTCGACTTGCCGCCGCTGCCGATAATCGCGGTAATGCCCGGCTCGATCCTGAGCGCCGAGGCAAGATTGCCGCTAACCGTTTCCATCTGTTCACCGCCGTATAATACTGTGATAATAAATAATCATCAGAGTAGCGGTCGAACCGCTTTTGCTCTGCTCAAACCGTAGCACAGGGAGGTGCCCCGGGAATGCTCGTTTATGTTCGCGGCGCCGGCGATATCGCCACGGGTGTCGCCGCTCGCTTGGTGCGCGCCGGCGTGTCGGTCGTTATGGCCGATATCGCGGTTCCCACGTGCATCCGCCGCACAATCAGTTTTTGCGAGGCTATTCGCCTGGGCGAGGTCCAGGTCGAGGGCATTCGCGCTCGCTTGGCGCAGACGCCGGCAGAGGCGCTCGAGATTACCCAAGCGGGGGATGTTGCCGTCGTGGTGGACCCTCAGGCCAAGATGCTCGATGAGCTTAAACCCGCGGCTGTGGTCGACGCGATTCTGGCCAAGCGCAACCTGGGCACCACGCGCGACATGGCGCCTACCGTCATCGCCGTGGGGCCGGGCTTTACCGCGCCGGTCGATTGCGACGCCGTGGTCGAGACCATGCGCGGGCATTTCCTGGGCCGTGTCATTACCCAGGGTTCGCCCCAACCCAACACGGGCGTGCCGGGCATTATCGCTGGCTATGGCAGAGAGCGCGTTATCCACAGCCCCGCCGCCGGCGTGTTTCGGTCCGACCGCGCGATCGGCGACATCGTGAGCGCCGGAGACGTGATTGGCTACGCGGGCGATTCGCCCATGTGCACGCAGATCGATGGCTGTCTGCGCGGGCTTTTGGCGAACGGCGTGCAGGTGACTGAGGGCTTTAAATGCGCCGATGTCGATCCGCGCGGCGATGCCAGCTATATCAACTACATTTCGGACAAGGCGACGTCGGTCGGCGGCGGCGTGCTCGAGGCACTCGCTATGCTTACCGATATCTTTAGAGGATAGAAGGCGGCAATGGAAAAGCTCGATGCTGTGAATGCGGCGCTTGTCGCCCTGCGTGCTGGCGAGACGTGCGAGCTCGTGGTCGTGGCCGGCACGGCGGGGTCGTCGCCGCGCGGCGTGGGCGCCTGGATGGCCGTCTTTGCCGACGGTAGCCAGGCGGGCACCATCGGCGGCGGCAAGATCGAGCTTTTTGCGCTGGACGAGGCGCGAGAGCTGCTGGCCGCGGGGCAATCGCGTCTGGTCCGCTACACCATGGGCGGCGAGAACTCCGATACCGGTATGATCTGCGGCGGAGCCATCTGCCTGTGCTATCTGCATCTGGATGCGATCCAGGCACCGTTGTTCCAGGAAATTGCCGACGTCTTGACGTATCGACGTATCGGTGACTTCGTCATCGACTTTGAACCGTTTGTCATTCAGGCCCTGGAGGGCGATGTGGTCGAGTACCATGGCGAGGCATCGCGCCATACCATTGCCGGCTGCCCCGAGCTTTCGCTGGTGGAGGAGGGGAGTAAGGTCACCTACACCAACGCCGCCTCCGAGATTCCCGCGGCGCACATCGAGACGCTCTGCCCCGAGGGCCTGACCTATATCTTTGGCTGCGGCCACGTGGGCGCCGCGACGGCGCGGGTGCTCACGGCGGCGGGCTTTGCCGTCGTGGCGTGCGACGACCGCCCCGGCACGCTGACCCCCGATTGGGTGCCCGGTGTCTACGATCGTCGCTTGGTCGATTACAAGAACCTGAGCGAGCTGTGCCCCATCGGCCTGCGCGACCTGGTGGTCGTCGCCACGGCGGGTCACAAGTCCGATATCGACGTGGTGATTCAGGCCATGCGCGCCAAGCCTGCCTACCTGGGCTGTCTGGGCTCGCGCCGCAAGACGGCCTTTGTGCGTGCCCGCCTGGAGCAGGAAGGCTTTACGCAGGACCAGATCGGCGAGCTGCACCTTCCGATCGGCGTTGCCATCGAGGCCGAGGACCCCGAGGAGATCGCCATCTCCATCGCCGCCGAGATGATCCACCTGCGCCGCACCAAGCTCGTCCCCCGCAAGCGCTAATCGCATCCCCACCAATAAGTTGCGGTGAAATACGGATTGTTTAAGCCTGTTAGGCCGCCCAACAGTCCCTATTTCACCGCAACTGCTTTTTGGGACCCATTTGTGCGGGGGAGTTGTGGAGTTGTGCAGGCAGACGAGGTTTTTCTGGAAATACGCACCCAATGCGCGTATAGTACCGATTGTTTTGTCGGCTCCTGCTGCGTCGAGTCCAAACCGCGAAATGCCATGAGCGGCGCGGATGCAGCCAGGAGGCACGAGGACAACCCATCGTGGCCACGCCCCGTGCTTAAAACCCCAAGAAGGAGTGAACAATGGCAGAAGAGAAGTATGTGCCGCGTCTGAAGACCAAGTACAACAACGAGGTCAAGCAGCAGCTTCAGGACAAGTTCCAGTACGAGAACGTCATGATGATCCCCAAGTTTGAGAAGATCGTCGTGAACATGGGTGTCGGCGAGGCCGCTACCGATTCCAAGGCCATCGACGGTGCCGTGCGCGACCTGCGCGCCATCACCGGCCAGCAGCCGATGATCACCCGTGCCCGCAAGTCCATCGCTACCTTCCGCCTGCGCGCTGGTATGCCGATCGGCTGCAAGGTTACCCTGCGTGGCGACCGTATGTGGGAGTTCTTCGATCGTCTGACCTCCGTCGCGATCCCCCGTATCCGCGACTTCCGCGGCATCTCCGCCAAGAGCTTCGACGGCCGTGGTAACTTCTCCATGGGCGTCACCGAGCAGCTCATCTTCCCCGAGATCGACTTTGACTCCGTCGATCACCAGCGTGGTATGGACATCACTTTCGTGACCACCGCCAACACCGATGAGGAGGCCAAGGCCCTTCTGGACGCCTTCGGTTTCCCGTTCAAGAAATAGGTTCACCTGCCCTAAAAGCGCCGTTCCCACAAGGGGGCGGCGTTTGGGGCGAACAATACTCTATGTGAGGAGGATATAAGTGGCTAAGACATCGATGATCGTCAAGTGCAATCGCAAGCAGAAGTTCTCTACTCGTGAGTACACGCGCTGCCAGCGCTGCGGCCGTCCGCACTCTGTGTACCGCAAGTTCGGCCTGTGCCGTGTCTGCTTCCGTGAGCTTGCACTCAAGGGCGAGCTTCCCGGCGTTAAGAAGGCCAGCTGGTAAGTCACTACCAGCGTTTCAAGCATCCGTTTGGAACAGGGAAAACGCGCTAGTTAGGCTTTGCCGTTAAGGGCGGCGAAGAACCAAGAGCACGTGTTCATCAAGAACGAAGGAGAATCTGTATGAACCTTACAGACCCGATCGCAGATATGCTTACGCGCATCCGTAACGCTAACTCTGTGAACAAGGCCACGGTCTCCATGCCGAGCAGCAAGAAGCTCGTCGAGATCGCTCGTGTTCTGCACGAGGAGGGCTACATCGAGGGCTACGATGTCGAGGACACCGTTCCCCAGAAGACTCTGCACATCACGCTTAAGTATGGTCCCAAGAAGGCTAAGGTCATCAACGGCATCCGCCGCATTTCCAAGCCGGGCCTGCGTAAGTACACCGGCGTTGCCGATATGCCCCGCGTCCGCGGTGGCCTTGGTACCGCCATTATTTCCACCAGCCATGGCGTCATGACCGACCGCGATGCTCGCAAGCACAACGTCGGCGGCGAGATCATCGCTTACGTCTGGTAATTCGCTCGGTAGGTAGAAGGAAAGGAGATCACCGTGTCTCGTATCGGTAATAAGCCTGTCCAGATTCCCGCCGGAGTCGAAGTGGCAGTCAACGGCAACAACGTTGTCGTCAAGGGCCCCAAGGGCCAGCTCGAGCTCGATGTCTTTGAGAAGCTCGCTATCAACGTCGAGGACAACGTCCTCACCGTTTCCCGTCCCGACGACGAGCGTGAGACCCGTGCCCGCCACGGCCTCACCCGCGCCCTCATCCACAACATGGTTGTTGGCGTTTCCGAGGGCTTCGAGAAGAAGCTCGAGCTCGCCGGCGTCGGTTACCGCGTGCAGCAGAAGGGCAAGAACCTCGAGTTCTCCCTGGGCTTCTCGCACCCCGTGATCGTCGAGGCTCCCGAGGGCATCACCTTCGAGGTTCCCGACAACACCCACGTGAACGTCAAGGGTATCAACAAGCAGCAGGTCGGTCAGATCGCCGCTGAGATCCGCGGTCATCGTCCTCCCGAGCCTTACAAGGGCAAGGGTATCCACTATGTTGGCGAGCACATCCGCCGCAAGCTGGGTAAGGCCGCCAAGTAGTCGTAACCGACTCACTCGCATAAGACCAGCACCCCGTCAGGTGCTGGCAAGATCAACCTTTTTAGGAGTTTACGTATGAACAAGCATAAGGCGAAGCTGGAAGGCCTCAAGCGTCGTCAGCGTCGTGTTCGCGGCAAGGTCTCGGGTACCGCCGAGCGTCCGCGTCTTCGCGTGACCCGTACTAACGCCAACATCTATGCCCAGATCATCGACGACAGCAAGGGCTCCAGCCTGACGCTCGTCTCTGCCTCGACCCTCGAGGCCGAGTTCAAGGGCACCCACACCTCGAACAAGGAGGCTGCGGAGAAGGTCGGTCAGCTCGTTGGCAAGCGCGCCATCGAGGCCGGCATCACCAAGGTCGCCTTCGATCGCGGTGGCCGTATCTACCATGGCCGCGTCAAGGCCCTCGCCGACGGTGCTCGTGCCGCCGGTCTCGAGTTCTAGGAGGTATGTAGCACATGGCTCGTAATCAGAAGCAGCAGCGCGAGGCCTCCGAGTTCGAGGAGCGCGTCGTTTACATCAACCGCGTGTCGAAGACCGTCAAGGGTGGTCGTCGCATGAGCCTCGTCGCTCTCGTCGTCGTTGGCGACGGCAAGGGCAACGTCGGCGTTGGCATGGGCAAGTCCGCTGAGGTGCCCCTGGCCATCTCCAAGGCATCTCTCGATGCCAAGAAGAACATGTTCCACGTGCCGGTGACCGATCAGGGCACCATCCCGCACGAGGTTCTCGGTCACTTTGGTGCCGGCCGCATCATCATCAAGCCCGCTGTCGAGGGTACCGGCGTTATCGCCGGCGGCGCTGTGCGTCCCCTCTTCGAGCTTGCTGGCATCAAGAACGTCCTGTCCAAGTCCCTCGGTACCGACAACGGCCTCAACATCATCAAGGCTGCCGTCGAGGGCCTCAAGGAGCTCTCCAGCCCTGAGGACGTCGCGGCTCGCCGTGGCCTGACGGTCTCCGAGATGTTCGTCGGTAAGGAGAACTAAGCATGGCTGACACCATCAAGATCAAGCAGGTCCGCAGCACCAACGGTTGCAAGCAGGACCAGGTCCGTACTGTCCGTGCCCTCGGTCTCCACAGGATCCGCGAGGTTCGCGAGATTGCTGACAACGAGTCCGTCCGCGGCATGATCTTCAAGGTCAAGCACCTTGTCGAGATTGTAGAGGAGTAGCAAATGCAGCTTCACGATCTTACTCCCGCGCCCGGTTCCACCAAGAACCGCAAGCGCGTCGGCCGTGGCAATTCTTCGGGTCACGGCACCACTTCTGGCCGCGGCCAGAAGGGCCAGGGTTCCCGCTCTGGCGGCACCAAGGGTGCCGGCTTCGAGGGTGGCCAGACTCCGCTGGCCATGCGCCTGCCCAAGCTTCCGGGCTTCCGCAACCCCCGTCGTATCGAGTACACCGCCGTTAACGTTGAGCGTCTCGAGCGTAAGTTCGAGGACGGCGCTGTGATCGACGGTGCCGCTCTTAAGGCCGCTCGCATCACCAAGAGCGAGTTCGAGCCCGTCAAGGTGCTCGGCAATGGTGAGCTCACCAAGAAGTTCACGGTCAAGGTCGACAAGGTCAGCGCTTCTGCGCAGGCCAAGATCGAGGCCGCCGGCGGAAAGGTCGAGCTGCCGTGCTAAATGGTCTTAAGAATGCTTTCCGCATCAAAGAATTGCGCGAAAAGATTCTTTTTACCATAGCTATGCTCGTCGTGTACCGCATTGGTGCGCACGTTCCTGTGCCCGGCATTCCCTTCCAGGGGATGCTGGGCCTTTTCTCGACCGATAACAATTCGGTCGCCGCAGGTGCTATGGCCCTCCTGAATCTTTTCTCTGGCGGCGCGTTGAGCTATGTGTCGGTGTTTTCGCTGGGCATCATGCCTTACATCACCAGCTCGATCATCCTCCAGATGCTCCAGGCCGTCGTGCCTTCCCTGCATGAGCTTGCCCGCGAGGGCGAGGTCGGTCAGACCAAGATTACGCAGTATTCGCGTTACCTCACCCTGGCTCTGGCAATCCTCAACTCCGTGGGTTACCTCTTCCTCTTTAAGAGCTTCGGCATCAGCTTCAATGGCGCCGGCGCTCCCGAGATCATCTTCGACCTCATGATCGTCGGTACGCTCACCGCGGGCGCCATGCTGATCATGTGGATTGGTGAGCTCATCACCCAGCGCGGTATCGGCAATGGCATGTCGCTGATCATCTTCGCGAACATCATGGCCGGTCTGCCGCAGGCTATCTTCTCCAGCACCGAGGGCAACGCCGGTGGCATCATCACCATGGTGATCATCTGCGCCATCATCCTGCTGGTTATCCCGCTGATTGTTTTCCTTGAGCGCGGCCAGCGCCGCATCCCGGTCTCCTACGCTAAGCGCGTCGTGGGCCGTCGCATGATGGGTGGCCAGACCACCTACCTGCCCATCAAGGTCAACACCGCGGGTGTCGTGCCGATCATCTTCGCTTCGGCGCTGCTGTACTTCCCGGCTCAGATTGCCGTGTTCTTCCCCGGCATCGGCTGGATTCAGGCAGTTGCCTCCGCGCTTTCGACCGGTTGGCTCAACTGGGTGCTTAACGTTGTCCTCATCGTGTTCTTCGCGTACTTCTACACCTCCATGGTGTTCAACCCCGATGACACGGCCGACAACCTTAAGAAGCAGGGCGGCTTTATTCCGGGCGTCCGTCCGGGTAGGGCTACCGCGGCCTACATCAAGAACGCGCTCAACAAGATCACGCTTCCCAGCGCTGTCTTTTTGGCGCTCATCGCCATCGTGCCTTCGATCATCTTCTCCTTCACGGGTAACCATCTGATCCAGGCATTTGGCGGCACGTCCATCCTCATCATGGTCGGCGTCGTGCTCGACACGGTCGATAAGCTCGAAGGCCAGATCAAGATGTATGATTACGATGGATTCTTTAAATAGGCTAGAGGAGGATTGCTCATGAACCTCGTATTGCTCGGAGCTCCGGGTGCCGGTAAGGGCACCGTCGCACAGGAGCTCGTCGCCGAGTTTGGCGTCGCCCATATTTCCACGGGCGACCTGCTGCGTGCTGCCGTCAAGGGTGGCACCGAGCTTGGTATTCAGGCTAAGAAGTACATGCACGCTGGCGAGCTCGTTCCCGACCAGCTCGTGATCGACCTTGTCAAGGAGCGCCTTGCCGCCGATGACGCCCAGCAGGGCTTCATCCTCGACGGCTTCCCGCGCAACACCGCCCAGGCTGTGACGCTCGATTCCGAGCTCTCCGCCATGGGTCGCGAGATCGATTGCGCCCTTCTGGTCGATGTGGCCCCCGAGGTCATTATCGATCGTCTGTCTTCGCGTCGCACCTGCCGCGCCTGCGGTTACACCGGCACCGCTGCCGATGCCACCTGCCCCAAGTGCGGTGGCGAGATGTATCAGCGCGACGACGACAAGCCCGAGACCATCAAGAACCGTCTCGACGTCTACGAGAAGTCCACGAGCCCGCTCGTTGACTACTATCGTGGCCAGGGTCTGCTCAAGTCGGTCAACGGTGACCAGGCTCGCGAGACCGTGTACGGGGATGTCAAAGAGGCTCTCGGTCTATGATCAAGATTAAGTCTGCAACGCAAATCGAGCAGATGAAGAAGGCAGGAGCGCTATCTAAGATGGCGCTCCGCCACGTTGGAGCCATGGTGCGCCCCGGCGTTTCGACTTTTGAGCTCGATCAGCTCGCGGAGCAGATTATCCGCATGCATGGCGGCACCCCGGCCTTTAAGGGCTACGGCGGGTTCCCGGGAACCATCTGCGCATCGATCAACGATGCCGTGGTTCACGGTATTCCCAACCCCGACATGATCCTGCGCGATGGCGATATCATCTCCATTGATACGGGAGCTGTCGTTGACGGTTGGGTCGGCGATAACGCTTGGACGTTTTTCGTCGGCACCCCCACGCCCGAAGCCAAGGCTTTGTGCGAGGTCACGCGCGATTGCCTTAAGGCTGCCATCGAGCAGGCTGTTCCCGGTAACCATATCGGGGACGTCGGTTATGCCGTTCAGTCCCTCGCCGAGTCTCACGGTTACGGCGTGCTTCGTGATTATGTGGGCCATGGCATTGGCCGCGTGATGCACGAGGACCCCAACGTTCCTAACTATGGAAAGAAGGGGAGGGGCGTTCGCCTCCAGGCCGGCATGGTCATTGCCATTGAGCCGATGGTTACGATGGGTTCCAACCATGTGAGCACGGGTTCCGACGGTTGGATCGTCACGACCAACGACCACCTGCCCGCCGCGCACTACGAGAACACCGTCGCCATTACCAATGACGGCCCGGTGATTCTCACCACGGATGCGCAAGGTGCTTGGTGTTCGCTCCAAGGCGGAGAAATGTAACAAGTTCCACTTAGTTGTGGAGCCATTACGAAGTTATTACGATGCGTGCATACGTGTTGTAGAATACTCAATCGCTGTCGTTTTCTAGAGAAAGATGATTGCTTGTGAAGAAGGAAGACGCAATTGAGCTCGAGGGTACGGTAAAGGAACCGTTGCCCAACGCCATGTTTAAGGTCGAGCTCGAGAACGGTCATTCGGTTCTGTGCAACATTTCTGGCAAGATCCGAATGAATTACATCCGTATTCTCCCCGGTGACAGGGTTGTCGTGGAGCTTTCCCCGTACGACCTGACCCGCGGCCGCATCACCTATCGCTACAAATAGCGGCACGCATACACGCACTCCATTTCCGACTGCAGGCTTAGCTCAACCTACGGTCGGATTGTGTGTGAAGACCAGCCATAGTTTTAAACGCCTGCGGCTGGGCGAGTAGATAGTAGGGAAGTAGTTTGAGCGCTACCGAAAGGAAGAACGATGAAGGTACGTCCTTCGGTCAAGAAGATGTGCGATAAGTGCAAAATCATTAGGCGCCATGGCAAGGTCCTCGTCATTTGCGAGAACCCCCGTCATAAGCAGCGTCAGGGTTAAGAGAGGAGACTACGTTGGCCCGTATTAATGGTGTCGACCTCCCGCGTGAGAAGCGCGTTGAGATCGGTCTGACCTACATTTACGGCATCGGCCGCACCACTGCGACGAAGATTTGCGTCGAGTGCAACGTTAACGTGGATACGCGCGTTAAGGACCTCACCGAGGATGAGGTTAACGCCATCCGCGATTATATCGACAAGAACCAGATCATGGTTGAGGGCGACCTCCGCCGTGAGCGCAACCAGAACGTCAAGCGCCTTATGGACATCGGCTGCAACCGCGGCCTTCGTCACCGCAAGGGCCTCCCGGTCCGCGGCCAGCGCACCCACACTAACGCTCGTACCCGCAAGGGCCCGAAGCGTCAGATCGGTGCTAAGAAGAAGAAATAAGGAGCGCTAGATAGATGGCTACTGCTAAGAAGAACGTTCGCGCTGCCCGTCTGAAGCGCGCGGACCGTAAGAACATTTCCGTGGGCCAGGCTCACATTCGTTCTACGTTCAACAACACGATCGTTTCGATCACCGATCCCCAGGGCAACGTCATTTCCTGGAAGTCGGCTGGCCAGGTGGGCTTCAAGGGCTCCCGTAAGTCCACGCCGTTCGCTGCCCAGATGGCTGCCGAGGCTGCTGCCAAGCAGGCCATGGAGCACGGTATGAAGAAGGTTTCCGTCTTCGTCAAGGGCCCCGGCTCCGGTCGTGAGACCGCCATCCGCTCCCTCCAGGCTGCTGGCCTCGAGGTCTCGAGCATCCAGGACAAGACCCCCATTCCGCACAACGGCTGCCGCCCCAAGAAGCGTCGCCGCGTGTAACTGAAAGGATCGTATCAATATGGCAATCGACAGGACTCCTGTTCTTAAGCGCTGCCGTCAGCTCGGGATCGATCCCGCTGAGCTCGGTTACAGCAGCAAGAAGGAATCTATCCGTCAGCCCAAGCGCCGTCGCAAGGAATCTGAGTACGGCATGCAGCTGCGCGAGAAGCAGAAGGTCAAGTTCATCTATGGCGTTCTGGAGAAGCAGTTCCACGGCTACTTCAACAAGGCCCGTAAGATGAACGGCGTCACCGGTGAGAACCTCATGATCATCCTTGAGTCTCGCCTCGACAACGTCGTCTTCCGTCTTGGCTTTGCCCGCACCCGCAAAGAGGCTCGTCAGTCCGTCCGTCACGGTCACTTCACCGTGAACGGCAAGCGCGTGGACATCCCGTCTTACCGCGTCAAGGCCGGCGACGTCGTCGCTGTCGGCGAGAAGTTCCGTGACCTCCTCCCCATCAAGGAGGCCCTGATTTCCTCCGAGCGCTTTGAGGTCCCTGGCTGGCTCGAGGTCGATATCGAGAAGCTGTCTGGTAACGTGCTCGCTCTGCCGACGCGTGAGCAGATCAGCGGTGATATCAACGAGCAGCTCATCGTCGAGCTCTACTCTAAGTAGTCCATCCGGGCTGCTGAGGCTGGAGGTAATACATGTCAGAATTCATTAGGCCTCAGGTTCAGGTCGAAGAGATCAACGAGACGTCTGCTCGTGTCTCCGTCGAGCCGCTCGAGCGTGGCTACGGCGATACGCTGGGTAACTCCCTTCGTCGCGTTCTTCTGTCCTCGCTCGAGGGTGCCGCCGTCGAGGCTATTCAGATCGATGGCGCGCAGCACGAGTTCATGACCATCCCTAACATGGTCGAGGATGTCACCGACATCGTCCTGAATGTCAAGGGTCTTGTCTTCAGGGCTCTCGGCACGACCGACGAGGCGACCGCCACCATCTCGGTTGACGGCCCCTGCGAGGTCACCGGTGCGGACTTCTTTATTCCGTCCGAGTTTGAGCTGGTCAACCCCGAGCAGCACATCGCTACGCTCACCGAGGGTGGCCATCTCACCATGAGCATGCGCATCGGCTATGGCCGCGGCTATGTTTCTGGCGAGGCCAACAAGCGCGACAACGATCCCATCGGTGTGATCCACGTCGACTCGCTGTACTCGCCGGTTTCCCGTTGCGCCAAGCTCGTTGAGGCTTGCCGTGTCGGTCAGCACACCGACTACGACCGCCTTGTCCTCGAGATCGAGACCAACGGCTCCATCGCCCCGCGCGACGCCGTGGTCCAGGCTGCCAATATCATCAACCAGCATATGGCCGCCTTTATGAACCTTGCCGAGACCCCCGAGGTCGAGGAGGAGGCTTCGATCTTCGCTCCCGAGGTCACCAACGACAACGCCGAGCTGGACAAGCAGATCGAGGATCTGGACCTTTCCGTCCGTTCCTACAACTGCCTTAAGCGCGCCAGCATTCACTCGGTCCGTCAGCTCGTTGAGTTCTCGGAGAACGATCTGCTCAACATCCGTAACTTCGGTGTTAAGTCGATCGAGGAAGTGAAGGACAAGCTTGAGTCCATGGGCCTGAGCCTGAAGGCTTAATGCTTCGCATATTTGAGGAGAAACTAGACCATGCGTCATAACGTTAAGAAGGGCCTGAAGCTCGGCACCGATGCGAGCCACACCAAGGCCATGAAGAAGAGCCTTGCTAAGGCCCTCTTCGAGAACGACCGCATCAAGACCACCGAGACCCGCGCTAAGGCGCTGCGTTCGGTCGTCGATCCGATCATCACCTGGGCCAAGAAGGGCGACCTGCACTCTCGTCGTCTGGCTATCGCCAAGCTCGGCGATAAGCAGCTCGTTGCCGAGATCTTCGACAAGGCTGCTCAGGGCATGTGGCAGGACCGCAACGGCGGTTACACCCGCATCATGAAGCTCGGTAACCGCAAGGGCGACAACGCTCCCATCGTTATCATGGAACTCGTCACCGAGCCTTGCACGCCTAAGGCCAAGAAGGCTGCTCCGGCCCCCAAGAAGGCCGCTGCTCCCAAGAAGGTCGAGGCTGCCGAGGAGGCTCCTGCTGAGGAGACCGCTGAGTAGACAATCCGTCTGCATAGGCTATATTCGAGGGGTACGTTCGCGTACCCCTCTTTTTTTGTCGAAATGCCATTGCCTGTTTGTTGGGAGCGTCCATGACCGCGCCGTCTGATTTCAATTCGATTCCCGAGCTCGATGCCACGCTCGTTTTCCGCGTGGCCTACGATGGCTCGTCCTACAGCGGCTTTGCCGAGCAGCCCGGTCAGACGACGGTTGCGGGCGAGCTGCGCCGCGCTATCGAGACGCTCCTGCGCCGTCCGATTGTCCTGACGTGCGCGGGGCGTACCGATGCCGGCGTACATGCCGTGGCTCAGTACATCAGCGTGCCCGTAACGGACGCTGAGCTCGCTTGTACGCGCCGTAGGTGGCTGCGGGCTATGGATGCCCTGCTACCCAAAGATATCGCCATAAACGAGGTCTACAAGGCCCGTAAAGGCTTTTCTGCACGCTTTGATGCGCGTTCACGTACATATACGTACCGTATTGCCGATCGCGACGCGCGTCCCGTGCTCTCACGGGGTGCCGTGTGGTGGCATCGCTATCCCTTGGACGTCGAGGCCATGTCTGCGGCCTGTCCCGCGCTTTTGGGTGAGCAGGACTTTAAGAGCTTTTGCAAGGTTGCCTCGGCCGTTGGCAAGCCCACGCATCGCTGCGTGATGCGTGCCGAGTTTGGCCATGAGGTTGCGTTTGGCGAGGACATCCTGACGTTTACCATCGAGGGCAATGCGTTTCTGCATTCGATGGTCCGCACGATCGTGGGCACGCTTGTCGAGATTGGCATGCATCGCCGTGAACCCGAGTGGATGCGCGAGGTCATCGATGCTTGCGACCGTACCGCTGCGGGCCCCACGGCTCCTGCCTGCGGCCTTACGTTTATGGGCGTGGATTACGATCCCGCCGAGCTTGTCGTGCTCGACTAGGGGAGGGCTCGACGCGTCGTGCGTCGACACCTGTCATCTGTGGGCTGCGCGTGTGCAACATCTGTTCTTGACGTGCAATACAACTGGTGTCTCATTGCTTTTATTGCCGGGGTGTACCATGAACCACGGTTTGATTTATTGCTGTCGAGAGGACGGATAACTTGGTTCGACGTGGCTCGCATCCGCGACTTTCGGTGATCCTTGTGGTAGAAGGTTCGCCCAGCTATGCGATGCGTGCGCTCGAGAGTATCCAGAACCAAGACCTCTACGATTTGCAGATTGTCGTTGTCTGCCGCGATGCTGCGCCTGGTGTGCGCCATTCGCTTCAAGTTGCCGCCGACAGGGACATCCATATTGATTTGATTGACGTCGAGGACGCGAAGCGCGGCGCTTGTCTTCGTGCCGGTTTTGCTGCCTCGCGCGGCTCTCAAATCATCGCCATGAACGCCGATGAGTGGTTTGCTCCGCAGTCTCTTTCCAAGATGGTCGATATCGCGTGCGATACTGCGGCAGACATAGTGCTCCCCACGGTGTCGCTCGACCGCTATGATGCACATCGAGAGCGCCATTCGCGCGTCTTGGATGCTGCTCATATTTCCATTGATAGCAAATCTTCGATGGTGACCGGGCTGTCCCAGTTGATTTTAGGCGGCCTAGTCGTTCAGACCTCTGGCGTGATGTATAGCCGTCCGCTGTTTGAGGCATGCCTTTTGTACGACAAGGCGTTTCGCACAGTTGGGTTTATGGCGTGCTCGCTCTCGCGGGCGCAGCGCGTCTCCGGATGCGGCGACGCTTGTTTCCACGCGGCGGCACCTAAGCTTACAGATGCCTTTGATCCCACCATGTATGCCAAGGTATCCGATGACACCCGGGCGCTCGACGAGCTTACGGACTCACTCTCGGAAGCAGATAGCGGTGGTCGGCTCAAGCTGGCAAGCCAAAAGTTCTACTTTGCCGGACTGGTCGCCTGCATCGAGAATTTGTGTCTGAGCCCGCATGGGGTGTCGTCAATCGAGCGTTCCGCCCGTATGCGTGATATGCTCGAGGCGCCTCGAACCCGTCAGATGGTCGCCGCGCTCAAGGATAACCATCGGGGGCTCGGTCTGTTGTTTGGGCCGATCGCCAGCGCCAAGCCCGCGCGCTGCGTGATGTGTACGCATCTGGCAGCTTTTCTTAACCGGACGGGCGCAAAAACCGCCTAAACGGCTCATCTCGAAACAAATTTGCATAGAATTGTTTCGAAATGCGTTCTTATACACAAAAGCCTTCAAATAGCGTTAAACTATTCAATCACTGATTGATTGTCTCCGCCATCTTTTGGAGAGAGGGTTTGTATGGCTAAAAAACGCAATGGGCGCCAGGATGCCATTAGAGATATTGTGCGCAATAAGGACGTCCGCACGCAGCGCGTGCTGGTCGATGAGCTCCGCGCTATGGGCTTTGATTGCACGCAGGCGACTGTCTCTCGCGATATTGCCGATATGGGGCTGCGTAAGCTCCCTGAGGGCATCTATGTTCTGGCAGAGGACCTGCACCTGCAGCGTATGGTTTCCGAGCTCGTAACGGGCGTTCTGCGCACCGATAATCTGGTTATGATCAAGGCTCAGCCTGGCACGGCTTCCGGCATCGCCGCCGCCGTTGATGCGGCAGAGCTGCCCGATGTGCTTGGCTCGCTTGCCGGCAACGATACGATTTTGGTTATTGCCCAGACGGCCGAGGACGGCGAGCGTCTCGAGGCGCTGATCAATAAGCTGAGCAATTCTCGCAAGTAGGCGTGCGGGTCGTGCGCTCGGCACTGTGTGCGTGACATGGTGGCTTGTAAGGGGGTATCGACGTTGGTCGGTACCCCCTATATTGTTTGCCGGTATAAAGACCGTTCACCAGGTCGCTTTAAACTAAAAGGCCCCCGAGCAGTTTAATAAGCTGCTCGGGGGCCTTGTTGCTAATGGCCGGATGAATTTCTAGCCAACAGTATCGTCAGGCGTGGGCGAGGGGTCGGGAGTGGGCGTAGGCGTGGGCGTAGGCGTGCCGCCATCGCCGCCGGTCGAACCACCAGTGGAGCCGCCCGTCGAGCCACCGGTCGTTCCGGTGCCGCCGGTGGTGTCGCCGCCCGTGGTCTCGGTGGTCGTGGTCGTCGTGGTGGTCGTTGTGGTGGTTTCCTCTTCGTCCTCGTTCTCGTCCTTGTCGTCGTTCTCCGTCTTCTTGGTGTTGTTGGTGCCGTAGAACTTCCAGACGCTGTTGTTCTTGTAGGTGGGCGCCGTTCCGGTCGCAAACTCCTCGCGTTCGGTACCGGTCAGAACGGTGTTCATAAACCGCTTAAAGACAGGCAGGTTGGTGCTGTCGCCCAGCAGGTCCGTGCCGTATTTTTGGATGGGGATCTCGCCCGCGGAATAGCCGGTCCACAGGGCGCACGCCAGCTGCGGGGTATAGCCGCAGAACCACAGGTTGGTGGTGTTGTCGGTGGTGCCCGTTTTGCCGGCATAGGGCTGGTTGACGCTCAGGGCGCCAGCAGCACCCGTACCGCCGCCCTGCATGACGCCGGACAGAACATCGGTGACCGCGGCGGCCTCGCCCTCGGTAAGCACCTGTGAGGGATTGTCCGTGTGCTGGTACAGCACCGAACCGGTACGAGAGTCAATCTCGGTGATGGCGATCGGCTGGCGATAGTAGCCGCCGTTGGCAAACGTCGCGTAGGCGGCGGCCATCTCGAGCGGCGAGATCGAGCCGGTGCCGAGCGTCATGACGGGAACGTCCTCGATGTTGTCCTTGGCGGGATCGATGCCGAGCTTTTTGACGAGTGAGATGATCTTGCTGTTGCCGACGGCTTCCGCCACCTGGATGTAGCCGGTGTTGGAGGAGTATGCCGTTGCCTGCTTAAGCGTGATGTTGCCATAGCTATGGTTGGCGTAGTTTTGGACCTCGGTCGTGGTGCCCTTGGCCTTGAGCGGCGAGTTGCAGTTGAGGGTGACGTTGGGGTTCATGCCGTTTTGGATGGCAGTTGCCAGCGTAAAGGCCTTAAAGGTGGAGCCGACGGGACGCTTGGCCGTGGCATGGTTTACGTGGTTCTCGTCGGCGTTGTAGTCATAGCCGCCCACCATGCACTTGATGTAGCCGGTCTTGGGGTCGACGACGACCATGCCCATGTCCAGGCCGTCGAGCGAGAGCGTGTCGAGCTGCTCGCGGACGGCATTCTCTGCCACCTGCTGCATCGTGGGGTCGATGGTGGTCTTGACGGTCAAGCCGCCCTTAAAGAGCACGTCGGTCGAGAACTCCTGCTCCAGCAGCTGCTTAACATAGGCGACAAAGTAGGGCTGCGAGTATACGTCGACGCCGCTGCCCGAAATCTCGGTCACGTTGAGGGTGATGGGCTCGGCCTGTGCGGCATCGTGCTCCTCCTGCGTAATGTGGCCCAGGCGCAACATGTTGTCGAGGACCTTGTTGCGGCGAGACAGTGCCAGATCGGGATTGACCGTGGGGTCGTACTGCGAAGGCGAGTTGGGAAGGCCGATCAACAGTGCGGCTTCGCTCAGGGTGAGGTCGGCGGCGCTCTTGGACAGGTAGGTCTCGGCTGCGGCCTCGATGCCGTAGGCGCCGTGGCCGTAATAGATGGTGTTGAGGTACATCATGAGGATCTCGTCTTTGGAGTACATGTCCTCCATCTTTACGGCGATGTAGGCCTCGCGCACCTTACGCTCGATGGTCGAGTCGAACTGCTCCTCCTGCAGGATGGTGTTGCGCACCAGCTGCTGGGTGATAGTCGAGGCGCCTTCGTGCCCGCCGCCGAGGGTTGCCACCGCAGCACGCGCGATACCCCACAGGTCGATACCGCCGTGCTCGTAGAAGCGCTCGTCCTCGACGTCAACGGTGCCCTGCAGCACGTAGGGGGAGACCTCGTCCTTGGTGATGGACTTGCGGTTTTGCGTGTAGAAGCTTGCGATCTTGTTGCCGTTGCAGTCGACGATCTCGGTGGGCTCGCTCACCAGATACGCGTTGGCGTCGGTGTAGTCGGGCAGATCGGACAGCCAGCGGTTGACGTTGCCGACCATGCCGATGCCAAATGCCACGCCCGCAATCAGCAGAAAGCCCAAAAACGAGAGCAGGATTATGGGCAGGGCATGCGTCTTTGAACGGCTGCGTCCCTGTCGTTGGCGAGGACCCATATATTGACCTCCAGGTATGTCGTGCCGGGCGGCGGGTGCGCCGCTGGGGCAGGATGGACATAAGTTATTACACGATAAACCAAACGAGGCGCGCGAGGCCTCGTGTATGCTGGATGACGGCATTTTTCAGAGTGAATGCATACCTTGTTGGTAAGGAGTTTGCCGATGGCGATTCGGACGATGGGGCCGAGTGGACAATGCGATAACGAGCCGGGGGCTGCCGAGGCGGCGCTGCCCGAGCTGCTGGCGCCTGCCGGCGGACTCGATCAGATGCTCGCTGCCATTGCGGCGGGCGCCGATGCCGTCTATGCGGGCCTGGGCGGGTTTAACGCCCGCGTGAGCGCACACGGCTTTACCGACGACGAGTTTTTGCGCGGCTGCGCCGTGGCGCATGCGCACGGCGTGCGTGTATACGTGACGCTCAACGTGTTTGTGTTCGATGACGAGTTGGCCGACGCGGTGGCGCTGGGGGCGCACGCACATGAGTTGGGTGCTGATGCCTTGATCGTGGCGGATGCCGGTCTGGCCTGCGCACTGCGCGCGGCGATTCCCGGGGTCGAGATTCACCTGTCCACGCAGGCGGGCGTCCATAGCGAAGGCGCCGTGCGCCTGGCTGCCGACGAGCTCGGGGTCGAGCGCGTGACGACCGCCCGCGAGCTGGCGGTCGACGAGATTGCCGCTCTGTGTGCTACCGGCGTGCCTATCGAGGTGTTCTGCCACGGCGCGATTTGCATTGGATATTCGGGCGCCTGCGAGTTTTCGGCCCTGCGGCGTGGACGATCGGCGATGCGCGGCGACTGTACACAGCCGTGCCGCCTGGCGTACGACCTGGTGGACGAGGCGGGGGAGAGCGTCGTTTCCGTGGAGGGCGATCGTCTGCTGTGCCCGCGCGACTATCTGGGCATTGCGCACCTGCCCGAGCTTGTTGGGGCCGGGGTGGCGTCGCTCAAGATCGAGGGACGCATGAAAAACCCCGACTACGTGTTCAACGTGGTGCGGGTGTGGCGTCGTGCACTTGATATGCTGCGCGATGGCGCGTGGGATGCCGCTGCCGTGTCGGCGCTCGAGCGCGAGCTGGGCAGGTCGTTCAACCGCGGGTTTACCGATTCATATCTGCGGGGGCGATCGGGTGCTGAGCTCATGAGCTTTGAGCGTGCGATCAACCAGGGCGTGCGCGTGGGCCACTTGGTGACTGTGGGTCACGAAGAGGTGACCGTCGAGCTCGATGCCGCCGTGGCAGCGGGCGACACGCTCGAGATTCGGTTCTATCCGGGTGCCGATGCGCGCCCCGATGTGCCCAAGCGCTGGCCCCAGGTGCCCTGCCCGGTGGATGCGGCGGCGGGGGAGCGCGTTGTCGTGCACTGCAAGCGTAAGGTGGATGCGGGATGCGAGGTGTACCTGATTCGCAGCGCCGGCGTGTTGGAGCAGACGACGACGGCGCTGGAGCACATGCGGGTCGAGACGGACGCGGTCGTACCCGTTGCACGAGCCGTTGAGATACTGCCCTTTGAGGGCGCCGTGACTGTTGACGACGTGCCCGAGGCGGCGTTGGCGGAGCCGACGGAAAAGGGGGCTTCCGCTCGCATGGTCTTTGCCTGGCAGCTGATGGATGCCGACCCGTGTGGCGAGCGCGATCTGTCCGATGCGACCGTGGTGCTCGACGAGGTCTGTCGCGCGGCCGATGCCTCGCGTACCCGTTCGCTTATGCGGCGTGCCGGGCGCGTCGTCTGCCGTAATCTGGGACAGGTGGCGATGGCGCGTGAGCTGGGCGTGGCGTTTGACGTTGCGGCACCGGTGTTTTGCGCGAACCGGGTTACGCTTGCCTGGCTACGCGGGCTCGGCGCGGGCCGTGTGTATTTGCCTGCCGAGCTTGTCGCTGACGACGCAGAGCGCGTTGCCGAGCTTGCCGCTTGCCCCGGTGTCTTGGGGGCTGTCGACGCCGACCGTCCCGAGCTCATGGTGTGCGAGCACTGCTTGCTGACTGCCGAGGGCGCCTGCGCCACGGATGTGACGGGGCAGGTCCGTTGCCGTGACTGCTCGCGTCGTCAGCAGGCGCGCTTTTTGGTCGAACGTGACGGCACGCGTTTGCCGGTCGTTGTCGACGCGTGCGGCAGGACGAGGATTTTCCTGTCGTAGGTGTTCGGCCGCGCCGTTTTGGTTATTATTAGTGGGTTTATGAACTTCGAGCACCGCCGTATCCGGTGAGGGTGCTATAGCAAAAGGAGGATACCCAATGCTGTCTGTCGACGAGCAAATGCGTATCATCACCTCGGGCGCAGCGCAGATCGTCCCCGAGGCCGACCTTCGCAAGAAGCTTGAGAAGGGCGAGCCCCTCAACATCAAGCTCGGCGTCGATCCCACCAGCCCCGACCTGCACCTGGGCCATGCCGTGCCCCTGCGCAAGATGCGTCAGTTCCAGGACCTGGGCCACAAGGTCACCCTCATCATCGGTAACGGCACCGCACTGATCGGCGATCCTTCGGGCAAGAACTCCACCCGTCCGCAGCTTTCGCAGGAGCAGATTGAGGCCAACGCCGAGACCTACGTGAGCCAGGCCATGAAGATCCTGGATCCCGAGAAGACCACCATCGTGCACAACGGCGACTGGATCCTGTCGATGGATCTGGCCGGCCTGCTGCAGGTGTGCTCCAAGTTCACCGTCGCCCGCATCCTCGAGCGCGATGACTTTACCAAGCGCTACCAGTCCCAGACGCCGATCGCCCTGCACGAGTTCCTGTACCCCGTGATGCAGGCCTTCGACTCCGTTCAGATCAAGGCCGACGTGGAGATGGGCGGCACCGACCAGCTCTTCAACCTGCTCGCTGGTCGCGAGCTCATGGAGAAGATGGGCATGGAGCCGCAGATCGCGCTTACCATGCCGCTGCTCGAGGGCACCGATGGCGTGCGTAAGATGTCCAAGTCCTACGGCAACTACATCGGCCTGACCGATGCTCCCAAGGATATGTTCGGCAAGACCATGTCCATCCCCGACGAGATGATCGGCAAGTACTATCGTCTTGCCAGCTCGCTCACCCCGGCCGAGGTCGACAAGATCGACGCTGCCCTGGCCGACGGTTCCGCCGACCCCTACGAGCTCAAGCGCGCGCTGGGCCGCGACCTGTGCGATACCTACCACGGCGCCGGCGCCGGCGACGAGGCCCAGGCCGAGTTCGACCGCGTGTTCAAGGAGGGCCAGCTTGCCGACTTCCCCGAGAAGCACGTCGAGCTGACCGTCAACGACGAGGGCCAGATCTACCTCGCCGGCCTGCTCAAGGACCTGGGCCTTTCGGCCAGCGCCGGTCAGGCCCGCCGCGACATCGACGGCGGCGGCGTCAAGATCAACGGCAAGGCCGTGGCTCCCAAGAGCTACAACATCGACCCGAGCGCTCTCAAGCTGGGCGACACCCTCTCCGTAGGCAAGCGCAAGGGCTTCAAGCTCATTTAGTTACGCGGTTTTACCAAACCGCGTAACCGCTCGACGCTGCGCGGGCCGCATTTGGACAATCTGACGTTCAACTTCAAGGGCGCGACCAGAAGGTCTGCGCCCTTTCGTTTCACGTCACCTTGTCTCAAATGCGGCCCGCTCGCTGGCGCTGCCAAAACATCGGCGTCGCCTTGGTCGCAAGCAGTCATTGGGGACGTTCTTAAACGACTAGTCGGAAGGGACACTCTTGGACCTGGCAGTTAGGGACGGTCCTTTTGTGCCGGCACTTTGGGACACCCCTTGTCATTGGTGCTCAGCGGCAGTCCCCATTGCGCCAAGCGGCGTGTGCCGTTAAGCGGAGGGGCGTATTGCTGACCTATCGTTTGGGCATACAATTGCTATTGGCTTGCTGCGGTGAAGGCTCGTCCGCTCCGCAGTTTTTTCTACAGTTAAAGGAGTATGTATGTCCGTTGAGGTCATGAGGTCTGTGATTGATGCAGCCGAGGGTCGCGTGCCCGTCGACACGCTGTTTACCAATGCGCAGATTGTCGACGTATATGGCCAGCGCGTGGCGCCCGGTAGCGTTGCCGTCAAGGACGGCGTAATCGTCGGCGTGCTCTACGACGGTCGCGACGATGCCGCTGGCACCTATGAGGCGACCGAGGTCATTGACTGCCAGGGCCGCTATCTCGCCCCCGGCTTTATCGACGGACATCTGCACATTGAGTCCTCGAACATCCGTCCCGCCGAGTATGCGCGCATGGCGGCGACGCGCGGCACCACCACTGCCATTGCCGACAGCCACGAGATCGCCAATGTTTCCGGCCTGGACGGCCTGCGCTTTATGATTGAGGACGGCCGTCGCGCGCCCATTTCCATCAAGTACATGATGCCCTCGTGCGTGCCCGCACTGCCCGATGAGCAGGCCGGTGCCGTTATTTCGGCTGCCGATATGCAGGCGTTTTTTGCCGAGCATCCGGGCGATGTCTTTGGTCTGGGCGAAATGATGAACCTGCCGGGCGTCTTTATGGCCGATCCCGAGACCTGCGCTCGTATCGACGCTGCCAATCAAACGCCGTCCAAGCAGGTTGACGGCCATGCGCCGCTCGTTGCCGGTAAGGACCTCAACGCCTATGCCGCAGCGGGCATCATCGCCGACCATGAGTCGACGATTCCCGAGGAGGCGCTCGACAAGCTGTCCCGCGGCATGTATGTGATGCTGCGTGAGGGCACATGCAGCCACGACCTGGCCAATTTGTCCCCGATGCTGCTGGAGAACCCTGCCCGCGCCCGCCGCTGCTGCTTTGCGACCGACGACCGCGCTCCTTCCGACGCGCTTTCGACCGGCATGATCGACAATGCCTGCCGCGTGGCTATCGAGGCCGGTATTGACCCCGTGGTTGCCATCTCTATGGCGTCCCTGTCCACGGCCGAGGCGTTTGGCCTGGACCACGGTTGCCGCGACCCGCACGAGCTGCGTGGCGCCATCGCCCCGGGCAAGCGTGCCGACCTGCTGGTACTCAACGACCTGACGTTTGCCACGGCTCCGCATTGCGTGTATGCCGCCGGTGCTCTGGTGGCGCAGGACGGCACCTTTGTGGGCGAGATCGCACCCGAGATGGCCGAGGTTGCGGCCCTTGCCGATGAGCTGCGTGCTTCCGTTAAGCTGCCGAAGCTATCGCTCGACGTGTTCGACTATGCCTTTAAGCCGGGCGAGGCCGTGATCGACGTGGTGCCGGGCAAGGCCATCACGGGTATGGCTCGCCCCGAGAGTGCCGAGGGCCTGCGCCGCATTATGCTGATCGAGCGCCACGGCCGCGGCGTGTCGCTGCAGGCCGAGGGCGCCGATGGCGACGGCCCCGCTGGCCTGGGCCTGGTCGGCAAGCATATCGGTCGCGGCTGGGTGCGCGGCTTTACCATCACGGGCGGTGCCATCGCCTCGACGATCGGCCACGACTCGCACAACGTGTGCGTGGTGGGCGACAGCGCGGCTGATATGATGGCTGCCGTCGAGGCCGTGGGCCAGGGCGGCCACGTGCTGGTGCGCAACGGCAAGGTCGTGGCGCGTATTCCGCTGGCGCTCGGTGGCCTTATGAGCGAAGGCGCGGCCGAGGACGTTGCTGCGCAGCACGACGACTTTATGGTCAAGGCGCGCGCCATGGGTATTGAGCCGCCGCTCGACCCCATCATGGGCATCATCTACCTGCCCCTGCCGGTCATCCCGACGCTCCGCATCCGCCCCGAGGGCATGTTCGACGTTACAACCTTCACCTATGCCGACTAGTCATCGGGGACGTTCTTAAACGACTAATCGTCGGGGACACTCTTTGGCGGGCTGCCTGACGTCGCGACCGTGGGGCCTCTGGCGCGCGTGAGCTATTTGCTAGGTCCTTGTAACGTTTGCGCCCGCGGAGTCTTATTTGAGCTCCCTTTGGGTACGGTGATTTTGGATATACGTCCGATTCCATCAAGCCCGAAGGGAGCTTTTCTATGTTTAAACTGATTGCATCCGATATGGACGGCACACTGCTTGACGAAAACGGCCAGGTGCCTCCCGAGACCTACGAACTGATTCTGGCGCTACACGAGCATGGCGTGCATTTCGCTGCATCGTCAGGTCGTCGCTACGATCGCCTGTGCGAGTTCTTTGCGCCCGTTCGCGACAAGATGGACTTTGTCGCCGCTAACGGCGCCCAAGTCTACGCCGACGGTAAGATGGTAGACCGTGAGGTGTATTCCCACCTGGCGATTCGAAGGCTCGCCCAAGCCGTCAGGACGTTTCCCAATCTGCATCTTGCGCTCTTTGACCGAACCAAGTCCTTCCTGCTCGATGACGAGTGCAAGTTCGTGCGTGAGGTCGATAAGGACCTTCCCAATGCCGAGCGCATTTGGGAGCTGCCCGATCCCAGCGTAAATATCATCAAGGCGAGTATCTTTTGCGATGACTGTGCCGTTATGGACAGTGCCTACGTACTGCAGCGCGAGCTTGGCCAGCTCTTTACCTTTGCGCCTTCTGGAAACGCATGGATCGATGCCATGCAGCCCGGTGTGTCGAAAGCCTCGGGAATCGAGCAGCTCATGGAGCACTATGGCGTCGAACGCGACGAGGTCATGGCGTTTGGCGACTCGATGAACGACTACGAGATCATTCGCTTTGTCGGCACGGGCTGCGCGATGGAAAACGCGCGTCCCGCGCTCAAAGCGGTGGCCGATCGCGTGGTGGGTTGTAATCGCGACCACGCCGTCCAGCAGGAGCTCCGTCGCGTGCTGGAGAGTCTCGCTTAATCCGGCAGATGGGGACGTTCCTTTTCTGCCGGCAGTGGGGGACAGTCCTTGCAGCCTTTTCGCGAAGACTGTCCCCAACGACTAGTCGTTTAAGAACGTCCCCAATGACTACCCAACGACTAAGCGAGGGCGGCCATGATGGTGCGGGCGACGCCGTCGTGGTCGTTGTCGTATTCGGTGATGGCGTCGGCGGCCTCGCGGTCTTCGGACTCGGCGTTGATCATGGCCATGCCGTGGCCCGCTGCCTGTAGCATGGGGATGTCGTTGATGTTGTCGCCGAACGCCCAGGCGTCGGCGAGACGCTCGCCCAGGTGCTCGCATAACCACGTGAGGGCCGTCCCCTTGGTGGCGCCCTCACCCATGACCTCGATATTCATGGCGTACGAACGCGTGACCTCAATGCCTCCGAGCGTGTCGAGCTCTGCTGCGATGGCGTCGCGATCGGCCGGGTCGTGCCAGTACATGGCGATGCGTTCGAGCGTCTCGACCTCGTCGATCTTGCTGTCGATATCCATGTCGATCGGTGTTCGTGTGCGCTTGAGCGAAGCCGCGATGTGGGGGTCGCCGCCACAGAACTCATCCAGACGCCCGTATAGCGAGCGGGGGAGGAAGCACTGCCCATCCGCGAAGATATCGAAGGTCACATCGTGGCCGGCGGCAATGCGATGGATGCGGTGGGCAATGCCACGGTCGAGCGGACGGCTCAAGATGCACGTGGCGCGCGAGGCGTCGGTGGGCGTATCCTCGTCGAGCTGCCAGACGCTGGCGCCGTTGGCACAGACCGCGTAGTGTACGGCGGGGTGGGCGAGGATGGGCTCAAAGATGCCCGACAGCGGACGCCCCGTGCAGGGCACAAACTCAATCCCACGTCGAGCGAGTTCGTCGAGCATTGCCCAGGTGGCGTCGCTCATCTGCTTATCACTCGTCAGCAGCGTTCCATCCATATCGGAAAACACAATCATTCGCTGTAATCCTTTCTACTGGCATAAAAAGCGTGGCCGAGGGCTTGGGTCCCTGGCCACGCTCGAGTTCTATAACGGTCCGCGTCCTAGCGGTCGGCGAGCGGCTTGTACTCCAGCGGCTCGATCACCGGACGATAGGCGGGGCGGATGATACGGTGCGCGCAGAAGAGCTCTTCCATGCGGTGCGCCGACCAGCCGGCCATGCGGGCGACGGCGAATAGCGGCGTAAGGAGCGTCTCGGGCACGCCGAGCATCTTGTAGATAAAGCCCGTGTACAGGTCGATGTTGGCGCAGATGGGCTTGGTCATGCCGTGGTCGCGCATGACCTGGGGTGCCAGGCGCTCGATACGCTCGATGAGTGCGAACTCTTCGCCCAAGTCCTTCTTGGCTGCCAGTGAGCGCGCGTAACGGCGGCAGACCTCGGCGCGCGGGTCGCTGAGCGTATAGACGGCGTGGCCCATGCCGTAGATGAGGCCCGTGCCGTCGAAGGCCTGCTTGTCGAGGATCTTGCCCAGGTAGGCCGCGACCTCGTCCTCGTCCTCCCAGTTGGAGACATGCGCGCGGATGTCCTCGTGCATAGACACGACCTTGGCATTGGCGCCGCCGTGGCGCGGGCCCTTGAGCGAGCCGATAGCCGCGGCGTAGGCGGAATACGGGTCGGTGGCCGAGGAGGACAGCACACGGCAGGCGAACGTGGAGTTGTTGCCGCCGCCGTGCTCGGCATGCAGCATGAGCATCACGTCGAGCAGCATGGCTTCGTCGCGGGTGAATGCCATGCCGCCGCGCAACACCTGCAGGATGGTCTCGGCGGTGGAGAGGCCGGGTGTGGGGTGCGGTACATGAACCTCGGAGCCGCGGCGCTTGGCGACCGAGGCCATATGCGCGAAGGCGGCGATACGGGGGAGACGGGCGAGCATGGAGATGGCGACGTCGATTTCGTGCTCGGGTGTAATGGCGTCGGGCTCGGCGTCGAAGGCGTAGAGCAGCAGCACGGCGCGCTGAAGCACATTCATGATGCTCGACGACACCGTGGTCATGGGGAACTCGCGGACGTACTCGTCGCTCAGGTGCCTAAAAGCGCCCAGACGTTCGCAAAAACCGTCAAGCTCTTCCTTGGTGGGCAGAGAGCCCGTGATGAGCAGGTAGGCGACCTCTTCGTAGCCATAGCGATCCTCGGCCTGGGCGTTGTTGACCAGGTCCTCGATGCTATAGCCGCGCAGCGTAAGCTTGCCCTGGTCGGGCACGACTTTGCCGTCGACCTTGTTGTAGCCGTGCACGTCCGAGATGCGGGTAAGGCCCGCGACCACGCCCGAGCCGTCGGCATTGCGCAGGCCGCGCTTGACGTTGTGCTCTACGAACAGGCCCTCGTCGTATGGGGCGGTCGGCAGGCCGTGGTAGAGGTTTTCGCTTTCGGGCGAAATCTGACGGCTCGCCTCGTAATCCAGAACCAGGCGGCTCAGGTGGTCGTCGAAGCGATAGTAGATTTTCTTGGCGTCGTAGGCCATGCGCGCTCCTCTCCGGTTCGCTTTGGGGCCGCGCGCTTGGACGATATGACGTCAAGCTGCCCCGAGCGGCCTGTTCGCTACAGGCGATACATAAAGTTAAAGACGTCCTCACGCTGAATGGACACGTTGACGCCCGAAAGCTCGCCGGCCTCGGCCAGCGCCTTCTGCAGCTCGGCGAAGTCGAGCTTGGACTCGGCGGTGTCGGCCAGCATGGTCATGGTGAAGATGTCCTCGATAATGGACTGCGTGATGTCGCGGATGTCGACGTTGGCCTCGCCTAGGACACGGGTGACGCCGGCGACGATGCCGGGGCGGTTCTTGCCAAGGACGGTGATGACGATACGGGAGGACGAGATCTCGGCCATGGGAAACCCTTTCGCGTGATTGCGGCGCGCGCGGGGCGCTCCGCTACGGTACAGTGTTCATCATTGTACCTGTCTGGCGCCAAAAGGGGTGTGCTTACTGCGGCGTTACACGTCTGCAACATGGGTGAAGGCTCGTCGGGGTGCGTGCTCGCTGCGGTTGGCCACGCCGCCCTGCACAAAGACCGTGAACCTTTTGTGGGACGCGCGACGCCGTGGTACCATAGCAAAGTTTGTTGTCTTGGTCGGAAACCAAGACGCCTTATGCGCTGATCGGTAACCAGCGCCTGACCAATAAGGAGTCCTACCATGAAGCAGGGTATCCATCCCCAGTATGTCGAGTGCACGGTGACGTGCTCCTGCGGCAACACCTTCAAGACGCACGCTACCGTGTCTGAGATGAAGGTCGAGCTTTGCAACGAGTGCCACCCGTTCTACACCGGCCAGCAGAAGTTCGTCGACACCGGTGGACGCGTCCAGCGCTTCGCCGACAAGTTCGGTGGCGCCGCTGCCGCCCAGCTCAAGAAGGCTGAGGAGGCCAAGGCTGCCAAGGCTGCCAAGGCTGCTGAGGCCGAGGCCGCTCGCAAGGCCGCCGCTGAGGCTAAGGCTGCCGAGAAGGCCAAGCGTGCTGCTAAGTTTGCCGAGGAGGCTGCCAAGCAGGCCGCCGAGGCTCCCGCAGAGGCTCCCGTCGAGGAGGCCGCTGCCGAGGCCGAGACCACCGAGGCTGCTGAGTAAATAGCTCGCCGAGGAATCGCTCGCATTCATGGCAAAAGGGCCGTGCATCCGTTTGGGTGCGCGGCCCTTTTCTTTTTATTGGTGCAGGCTAACCCGTTCCCATTGCACCAGATTGGTGCGAAGGGGACGGGTTGGTTTGCACCAAATGGCAGAGTGACGGCGTTTTCCCAGATAAAACCTGCCAAAATAAACCAGTCCCTTTTTGGCAGGTCGGTCGGGTCGTAGTTATTACGTGGCGGTCGAGGTCGACCGTATAGGCCGCGCCTTGTTTGGCTAAAGTACAATCATCTGTGTTTAACTCGCCCGCAGCTGCACGGCGTGGGCGATGGCCAAAAAGGAAAACCACATGGGATTCATGTCAAAGCTGCTGTCCTTTGGATCCGATAAGGACCTTAAGCGCTACTACAAGATCGTCGACCAGATCAACGGTCTTGAGCCCCAGTTTGAGAAGATGACCGAGGAGGAACTCCGCGCCCAGACCGATAAGTTCCGCGAGCGTTACGCCAACGGCGAGTCGCTCGACGACATGCTTCCCGAGGCCTTTGCCACCGTGCGCGAGGCTTCCAAGCGCATCACGGGCATGCGCCACTTTGACGTACAGCTCATCGGCGCCATGGCGCTTCATGAGGGTCATATTGCCGAGATGAAGACCGGCGAGGGCAAGACGCTCGTCTCCACCTTGGCCGGCTACCTCAACGCTATCGCCGGCAAGGGCGTGCATGTCGTTACCGTCAACGATTACCTGGCAAAGCGCGACTCCGAGTGGATGGGCCGCATCTACAAGTACCTGGGCATGACCGTCGGTCTGCTCCAGAACAACATGCCGCTCGAGCTCAAGCGCCCGGCCTACCAGGCAGACGTCACTTACGGCACCAACTCCGAGTTCGGTTTCGACTACCTGCGCGACAACATGGTCACCCGTCCCGAGCAGCGCGTGCAGCGCGGTCACAACTACGCCATCGTCGACGAGGTCGACTCCATCCTGATCGATGAGGCCAGGACGCCGCTCATTATCTCGGGCGCCGGCACTAAGTCCGCCAGCACCTACAAGGACTTCGCGCGCGCCGTGCGCGGCCTGGAGCGCGGTGAGGACGTGTCGCACGACATGCTCACCGCCACCGAGGACGTTGAACCCACGGGCGACTACGTCATGGACGAGGCCAAGCACACCATCGCCGCCACCGAGCGCGGTCTTAAGAAGATCGAGCGCCGCCTGGGTATCGATGACATCTATGCCGATCTCTCCGGCCAGCTGGTCAACCACCTGCAGCAGGCGCTGAAGGCCCAGTACATGTTCCACCGTGATAAGCAGTACGTGGTCACCAACGGCGAGGTCAAGATCGTCGACGAGTTCACCGGCCGCATTATGGAAGGCCGCCGTTACTCCGAGGGCCTGCACCAGGCCATTGAGGCCAAAGAGGGCGTGCTCGTACGCGAGGAGAACCAGACCCTGGCCACCATCACCCTGCAGAACTACTTCCGTCTGTATGACAAGCTCTCCGGCATGACCGGCACGGCACTTACCGAGGATGCTGAGTTCCGCGAGATCTACAAGCTGCCCGTCGAGGTCATCCCCTCCAACAAGCCCGTGCAGCGCGTGGACCACGAGGACCTGGTGTACCGCACCATTCAGGCTAAATACAACGCCGTTGCCGACGACGTTGAGCGTCGTCACGCCAAGGGGCAACCGGTCCTGGTGGGCACCGTCTCCATCGAGAGCTCCGAGAAGCTGTCCGCCGCCCTTACCAAGCGCGGCATCGCGCACGAGGTCCTCAACGCCAAGCATCACGAGCGCGAGGCTCATATCGTTGCCCAGGCCGGACGCTACGGCGCCGTGACCATCGCTACTAACATGGCCGGTCGTGGTACCGACATCCTGCTGGGCGGCAACCCCGACGAGCTGGTGCGCGAGCGCTTGGAGTACGAGGGCCTGACCATGGAGGACGTGACGCCCGAGCAGCTCGAGCAGTTTAACGCCGAGGCCAAGGAGACCTGCAAGGCCGAGCGCGAGCGCGTGCTTGCCGCCGGCGGCCTGACCGTCATCGGCACCGAGCGCCATGAGTCCCGCCGTATCGACAACCAGCTGCGCGGCCGTTCCGGCCGTCAGGGCGATCCAGGCGAGACCCAGTTCTACCTGTCGCTCGAGGACGACCTCATGCGCCTGTTCGGCGGCGACAAGATGGACCGCGTCTCCAAGATGATGGTCACGGCCGACATGGGCGACGACATGCCCATCCAGCACAAGATCATCTCCAAGGCCGTCGAGAGCGCCCAGCACAAGGTCGAGAGCATCAACTTCTCCATGCGTAAGAGCGTCCTTGAGTACGACGACGTCATGAACAAGCAGCGCCAGGTCATCTACGCCGAGCGCAATAAGATTCTGGACGGCAAGGACCTGACCGACCACATCACCGAGGTCATGCACGACACCGTGTACCGCTGCGTGCAGGAGTTCTGCACCAAGGACAGTCACGATGGCGAGCGCGACCTGGAGGGCCTGCGCAAGTGGGTTGTGGAGCTCACCGGCCACATCGATACGCCGAAGTTCCCCGACGAGGATTATGAGGCCCTGGCTGCCGATGTCCTGGCTTACGTAGAGAAGTGCTACAACATGAAGGCCGAGCGCTTGGGCGAGGACCTGATGCGCGAGCTCAACACCCAGGTCATGCTGCGCGTCATCGATACCCGCTGGATGAACTACCTGCAGGAGATGGACTACCTTAAGACCGGCATCGGCCTGCGCGGCTTTGGCCAGCGCGACCCGCTGGTTGAGTACAAGACCGAGGCCTACGGCGCGTTCCAGATACTCGTCGATACCATGTATGAGGATTACCTGCGCACGGTTCTGCGCATCGAGATCAAGGCTGCCCCGCGTGCCGTGGAGCACAAGGAAGAGCCCGCGCTCGAGGGCGCGCGCTTCTCCGGTCCTGCCGAGGTCGATGGTGATAACGGCGACTCGGTGCTGCGCAAGCAGGCGCAGGTGCAGGCCCGCACGGCTGTCCAAGGCGGACCGGCTGCCGTTAACAACGGTGGCAAGGTGACGACCTATCGCAAGTCCGAGAGCGACGATCCGTACGTCAACGTGGGCCGCAACGACCCGTGCCCCTGCGGTAGCGGCAAGAAGTTTAAGTACTGCCACGGCAGGAATCGTTAATGGCTGAGGCTTTAGAGGTAACGCCCGCCGAGCTGGACGCGTTTGCGGACCGGCTCGGCGAGGTCGAGTCGTATCTCCACTTGGACGAGAAGCGTACCCGCGTGACCGAGCTCGAGGCCAAAAGTGTTGCCCCTGGCTTTTGGGATGACGCCGACGCCGCCCGTGCCACCATGGAGGAGATTGCTCGCACCAAGGAAGATATCGCTGCCGTGGACACCGCGCGCGGCGAGCTTTCCGATGCCCGCGCCGCGCTGGAGCTTGCCGAAGAGATGGGGGATGACCCCGACGCCGCCGCATTGCGCGAGGAGGCTGCCGCTACGGCAGAACGCCTGGCCCGCGCTATCGACGAACTTGAGCTTTCGAGCTGGTTTACCGGTGAGTTCGATCACGGCGATGCTATTGTGACCATCAAGCCCGGACAGGGTGGTCTGGAGGCCCAGGACTGGACCTTCATGCTCTTTAAGATGTACATGAAGTACTGCCAGCGTCGCGGCTGGAAGGTCACCATCAACGACTGTCCCGCGGCCGAGGTCATCGGCATCGACCGCGCGACCTTTACCGTCGAGGGCAAGGACGCATTTGGCATGCTGCGCGCCGAGGCCGGTGTCCACCGCTTGGTTCGCATTAGCCCCACCGACGACAAGAAGCGCCGCCAGACCACGTTTGCCGGCGTCGAGGTCATCCCCGTGCTACCCGATGATATCGACATCGAAATCAGTCCCGATGACATCCGCGTGGACGTGTACCACGCGAGCGGCCCGGGCGGTCAGGGCGTCAACACCACCGACTCCGCCGTGCGCGTGACGCATTTCCCCAGCGGCATTGTGGTTACCTGCCAAAATGAGCGCAGCCAGATCCAGAACAAGGCCGCGTGCATGCAGATCCTCAAGGCTCGTCTGTACGAGATTGAGCTCGAGAAGCGCGCCGAGGCGCTCGATGAGATCCGCGGACCCAAGACCACGATTGGTTTTGGCAACCAGATTCGCAGCTACGTGCTCTACCCGTACCAGATGGTCAAGGATCTGCGCTCGGGTGTGGAGACCAGCAATGTCGAGGCCGTTCTTGACGATGGCGACCTGGACCCGTTTGTTATTGGCTACCATCGCTGGGCTACCGGCAACGCCGATGCAGAAGGCTCGGAGGTCTAAAACATCGGGTGGCTTCAAGCCGATGCCAAACCCAACGGTTGGACGGGTTTGTATCCAGAATAAACCCTGCGCAGGGGTGGTTTTTGTCCGGCGAATCGGTAGAATCGAATACAAGAAGAAGTTCAAAGCGCATCCGTTTGGGTGCGCTTTTTTGAGGGAGGCAGCATGGCATATCGTCTGGACATCAAGCGCATTCTTTCGATGAACTTCTTTCACGACCTGCCCCAGATCATGTTGGGGTGTGCCTTGGCCGCCATCGCGACCGACTTGTTTTTGATTCCCAACGGTCTTGCCGCCGGTGGCGTTACGGGCCTTGCCACCATTATCCAGGCGGTCGGCGCGGCGCGCGGCCTATCGCTTCCCGTTGGTATTCAGACGATCGTGATGAACGCCTTGCTGTTGTTGGTCGTTATGCGCGAGGGCGGCATGTTCTACGTGGTGCAGACCGCGACGGGCTTTGTGCTGCTGGGCTTCTTTACCGATCTGTTCGCCCCGTTTGTAGCACCTCTGGCGGATGCGGACCTGATGCTTCCCGCTATGTGGGGCGGCATTATTACGGGCATCGGTTACGGCATGGTGTTGCGCGCCGGCGCCAACACCGGCGGCTCGGACACGATTGGCCAAATCATCTCGCGTAACACCTCACTGCCGGTGGGCTCGACCGTCATGGCGATCGATGTTGCCGTATGCGCGCTGTCGGCTCCGGTCTTTTCAATCGAAAACGCACTATATGCAGGCCTTTCGATGGTCATTAGCGGCTACGTGATCGATGCCGTGGTCGATGGTGGCAACAAACGCCGTATGGTACTCATCATCTCGGACAAGTTCCCTGATATCGCTGCCGATATCATGTATGGCCTGGGTCGTGGTTGTACCAAGTTTAAGGCGACTGGCATGTATTCGGGTGCCGAGAAGCCAGTGATTATGGTCATCGTGAGCCGTCGAGAGCTCAATACCCTCAAGACGATCGTGCGCGAGCGCGATCCTCATGCCATCGTGACGGTTGCCGACGTTACGGAAGCCTTCGGCGAGGGATTCAAGGACATTAGCGCGTAGGGTCGATCGCGTTCCATCCAAAAGACGTTCACATTGATAAACCGTTTCATCAGCGGTTCTGCCTGCTAAATTGTTCAAATAATGATAAAAACTCTGGTAAAGCCATCAGTTTCCAGCATAATGAATGACGTACGTGCATTGCGGCTGTGTTGGGATTACCTTTCCGTGCCGTGCGCATTTTGTCTAATGAGGATGAAAGGAAGGCACAATGAGCGACGAAGAGCTCAAAAAGGTTGCCAACGAGGTAAGGAAGGGCATCGTCACCGGCGTGCACGCTGCCAAGTCCGGCCATCCGGGCGGTTCGCTCGGCGCTGCCGACATCATGACCTATCTGTACTTTGAGGAAATGAACGTCGACCCGGCCGATCCCCGCAAGGCCGATCGCGACCGTTTTGTGCTCTCCAAGGGCCATTGCGCTCCGGGCCTGTACGCCGTGCTCGCCGAGCGTGGGTTCTTCCCCAAGGAGGATCTCGAGACGCTGCGCCATATCGGCAGCCACCTGCAAGGTCATCCCAACATGAACGACACCCCGGGCGTCGATATGTCCACCGGCTCGCTCGGCCAGGGCATCTCCGCCGCCGTGGGCATGGCGGTTGCCGCCAAGCACTGGGGCGATACTTACCGCACGTACGCCCTGCTGGGTGATGGCGAGAGCGAGGAGGGCCAGGTCTGGGAGGCAGCCATGTTTGCCGGCAACCAGCAGCTCGATAACCTCTGCGTGATCGTCGACCACAACGGCCTGCAGATCGACGGCCCCGTCGAGGAGGTCAACGACCCCATGCCGCTCGCCGACAAGTTCCGCGCCTTTAAGTTCCACGTGGTGGAGCTTGCCGACGGCAACGATTTCGATCAGATCCGCGCCGCCTTTGCCGAGGCCCGCGCCACCAAGGGTCAGCCGACCGCCATCATCGCCGAGACCATGAAGGGCAAGGGCGTTTCCTTTATGGAGAACCAGGTTGGTTGGCACGGCAAGGCCCCCAACGATGAACAGTTTGAGCAGGCCATGGCAGAGCTCACGGCCGCCGGAGAGGAGCTCTAGGATGGCAGACGTCAAAAAAATCGCCACGCGCGTAAGCTACGGCGAGGCCCTCGTCGAGCTCGCCAACGAGCACGATGACTTTGTGGTCCTCGACGCTGACCTGGCCGCCGCCACGCAGACCGGCAAGTTCAAGGCCGCCTGCCCCGATCGTTTCTTCGATGTGGGCATTGCCGAGAGCAACCTGATGGGCGTCGCCGCCGGTATCGCGACCACCGGCCGCGTTGCCTTCGCGAGCACCTTTGCCATGTTTGCCGCCGGCCGCGCCTTTGAGCAGGTCCGTAACTCCATCGGCTACCCGCATCTCAACGTTAAGATTGGCGCCACGCACGCCGGTATCTCGGTGGGCGAGGACGGCGCCACACACCAGTGCTGCGAGGATATCGCCCTGATGCGCGTCATCCCTGGCATGACTGTGATCGTTCCTGCCGACGACGTCGAGGCCCGCGCCGTGACGCGCGCCGCCTACGAGTGCGACGGTCCGGTGTACATGCGCTTCGCTCGTTTGGCCTCGCCGGTTATCAACGACCCCGAGACCTACAAGTTCGAGTTGGGTAAGGGCATTGTCATGCGCGAGGGCGCCGATGTGACCATCATTGCCTGCGGCCTGATGGTCGGCGAGGCTCTCGAGGCCGCCGAGCAGCTCGCTGCCGAGGGCATCGACGCCGAGGTCATCAACATGCACACCATCAAGCCCATCGATGCCGACCTGATCGTCAAGAGCGCCACCAAGACCGGCCACGTCGTGACCGTCGAGGAGCACTCCGTGATCGGTGGCTTGGGCAGCGCCGTCGCCGACGTCCTGTGCGAGCAGTGCCCGACGCCGCTCAAGAAGATTGGCGTCAACGACACCTTCGGCGAGTCCGGCCCGGGCGCCGAGCTCCTGCACAAGTACGGCCTGGACGCCGCCAACATCGTGGCGACCACCAAGGAGTTCTTGGCATAAGGCAAGGCGGATCTCAAGGACTGCTTCGCCAGAACTATAAAACTGTTTCGCCAGTACTATGGAAGCCCGGCAGGGGCGCTCTCATGGAGAGCGCCCCTGTTTCAGTTGCGGTGAAATAAGGACTGTTTGCCAGCTTAAAGGCTCAATTAATCCGTATTTCACCGCAACTTTCGAAGGCGTTCTCGCTTTTGCTGGCGGCGGCACGACGATTGATTGCTGCCTGGCACAGTGCGGCAACGTCGGGGGCGTCGTCGCCTTTATATGTCATGGCGAGTAGGGCGGCATCATAGATTTCGTCGTTGGTCATATCGCTGGCATCGATGGGGCAGAAGGTGAGTATCGAATTCTGCTCAGCGAGCTCGGCGAGATTGATCGTTTCGCCTGCGGTAAAGACATCGTCGAGGACGAGCGTCGCGCTCGTACAGGGAATTTGATAAATCTTGCCATCAGTGGCGATGGGGGAACCTGCCGCCTCGAGCGTGTACACACCTTGAATGAGGCTGATACCGGAACCGTCGGAGGCGACGAACTCAACCTTGTCGACCGTTATCCCGTCGACAGTCTTGCCCGTAATGTGTATCGGGACACGTGAGGCCCCGCTATCGGTATCCCAACCTGCGGCAGAGATGTTGAGCACAATAGCATGCTCCGAATGAGCCGATATAAAACAAGACAATGCTTGCCGCAGATGAAGACCCAAACAACTGCCGCCGACAATGGCAATTGCCAACATGCAGGTAAGAACAACCGCAATGTGATTCCGAGGCTTTACCCGAATTGCAGAATTAGTCGACATGCCATGGATGGTAACCCCACATGTTGTGCAATACCTCACGCCATTGCGCAACTCAGTACCACAATAAGGACAATTCATACCAGCCCCCACAACCATAGACGTTCCAATCGAGGCCAATGTAAAGCGATTATTCAAATTCGAGTTGCGCAACAATTAGCCTTAATTTAAGTTGCGGTGGCGCGCGCAGACGTGGTGTAAGAGCGTCCTGAGGTCCGTCGCTGCAAGTCCCGATGTTACTCCTTCTTGAGGCCGCGCCTCTCGACTATCTCGTCCACTATCTC
>CABVDG010000012.1:0-61585 GCA_902497075.1 uncultured Collinsella sp. | reverse complement strand
GCCCGCCTCGCCGGCCACAGCCTTGGCGAGCAGGGTTTTACCGGTACCCGGAGGGCCGACAAGGAGGGCACCGCGTGGCAGTTTGGCGCCGATCTCCTCGTAGCGCTGCGGCTTCTCCAGAAAGTCGACGACCTCCTTGAGGGACTCCTTGGCCTCTTCCTGGCCAGCGACATCCTTAAAGGTCACGCCCACGTCCTTGGAGGCAATCACGCGCGCGCCGGACTTGCCCAGTCCACCGCCGCCAAAACCACCGCCGCCAAAGTTCATCGACGGACCGTCATCACCCATGGCCTTCTTCATACGGCGGTTGAGCCACCAACCGATGAGGAAGAAAATCGCCATGGGAAGAATGAGGGTGAGCAGGTAGTAGGTCATCAGACCCGAGTTCTTATCGGGAACGACCGACTCAAGCGAGGCGCCAGATTCAAGCACGCGATCGGTAAAGCCCGCGTCATTCGGCACACCGGTCGTCTTGTAGGCGATGTTCTCGTCCTCGCCCTTCTTGGTGTAATAAATCGTGTAATCGTCCGTGTTGTACTCGACCTTGTCGACACTCTTCTTATCGAGCGCTTTGACAAACGTCGAGTAATCGGTCTTCGTAATCTGCTGCGTGTGACCGATGTTGGGGAACAGAACGGTCGAGAGCACGAGGTAGACGACGAAGGCGATGAGCACGTAGAGGATCATATTCCGTCTACGTTTGTTGTCATCCATCTCCATCTGCTTGAACTCCATCTACTGGGGTTGATAATGCTATCTAGAATACCCAACCCGAACGGCGATAAACCGACGCCGGGCACGAAAGGACAGAGATGGCATCACTGGAAGTCGGCAAGGTTCAAATCTATACGGGCGACGGCAAGGGCAAGACGACGGCTGCGCTGGGGCTCGCGCTGCGCGCCACGGGCTATGGACTTAACGTGCTCATGCTGCAGTTTGCCAAGAAGCTGCACTGCGCCGAACATGACGCAGCACCTCGATTGGGGCTACGCATCGTACAAGCCGACCGCGATACGCCCGAAGCCTGTGCCGCACAGATCATGGAGCTGGCGCGCGAGCAGATTTGCCAGGTCGACGTGCTGATCTTGGATGAGCTGGGAGAAGCCATGCGACGGGGCTTTGTGACGCGCGAAGATGTCGAAGCGTTGATCGCGATGAAACCAACCACCACGGAGCTCGTGCTCACCGGCCGCGGCCTGCTGCCCCTCGCCGACCTTGCCGACCTAGTTACCGAAATGCGCCCCGTCAAACACTACTTCGACGAAGGCCTCCTAGCCCGCCAAGGCATCGAATACTAATTGATCAGAAGGGAATGGAGGAAAACGGATCATCGACATCACGACGAAGAGCAATGATCCGCAATGATCCGTTTTCCTCCGTCCCCCAGGGATCATTAGGCGGTGGCGCGACCGAGCCAGTTGCCGCTATGGTGGTAGACGGTGAACATCGTGGCCGTGATGAGCCAGGTTACGGGGTAAACCAGCAGCAGGTGCTCAAGCGACGGATCGAACGGCATAATCGCAAACACCCAGAACACCCTGAGCACGACGGTGCCAAAAATCGTGAGCAGCATGGGCTGCAAGCTCACGCCGGCACCGCGAATGGAGCCCGACGCGTTTTCGATAATCGAGAAGATCGCGTAGAACGGCGCGATAAAATGAAGAATCGTCGTGGTGTACGCCGAAATCGAAGCATCGTCGACAAACAGACGCGACAACGGGCCCGAGAACACCATCAGCACGGCAGAGAGGCCACCGATCAGCGCAAACGAAAGCGCGAGCGACGTGTGGTAGCCCTTGCGCATGCGCTCGTAATTGCGCGCGCCAAAGTTCTGCGCCGAGAACGTAGTGATCGATACGCCGAGCGCCTCGGTCACCATCCAGATAATGCCATCCAGGCGCCCAGATAGACCCCATGCCGTGGTGACATCGGCACCAAACGAGTTGACCGACACCTGGATCAGCACGTTCGAGATCGAATAGGCAGCCGATTGAAAACCGAGTGGCAGACCGCACGAGATCATACTCTTACAAATACCGCGATCGATGCCGAGCTTAGACAGCGAAAGACGCCATGCACCCGGAGCGCGCATCATGCGCAACACGATCATCGTTGCATTGGAGCAAATGGTCAACGCTACCGCGATGCCGCAGCCCAGCGCCTCCATATGCAACACAGCGACAAAGATGATATCCAGCACCACGTTAACAAGGCAGCCAGAGGCAATGATCACAGCGGGACCGCGCGTATCCCCCACGGCACGCAGCAGTGCGGTTCCCATATTAAGCAGCAGTGCCGCAACCATCGCGGCAAAATAACAGCGAGCATAGGCAACGCCCTCGGCAAGTAGCTCGTGCGGCGTATTCATCAACACCAGCATGGGCTCGACAAAAACCATGCCAAGAATGGAAACGACGATGCCGCCCACCAAAGCAAGCGTCATGGCTGTATGGACCGAACGGCTCAGACGCTCGCTATCGTGCTGGCCAAAAAACTGACCCGTGATAACGGCACAACCGGCGCCAACGCCAACGCAAAAACCAATGCAGAGCTCGGTGAGCACCATCGTGGCTTGAATGCCGCCAAGCGCAAGCTTGCCGCCAAACTGACCGACGATATAGGTGCCGATAAGCGTGTATGCCTGCTGAAAGAACGAACTAAAGAAGATAGGGACGCACAGCGACAGTAGCTGCTGCCAAATAACGCCCTGCGTTACATCGATAGCCGTAGATTTCTTAGCCACACGCCCTCCCCACCAGCGTACGTCAAACAACAAAACGGCAATTTAAGACCAAAGCCAATACCAGCTTAGCACCGACCGACGTCGGCCGAAACGCCCCGAACCAGAGCCCGGTGCTAACTATCTGCCTAGTGATACAGCCCCGGCTGGTAGTGGTACTCGTTGCTCACATGCGGGCACAGCTGCCAAAAGGCAACAGCACTTGCCGCGGCCACGTTGAGCGAATCGACCTCATGCGCCATCGGAATACGCACGGCGCGGTCGCAGCCTGCAATGGTCTTGGCGCCCAAGCCAGCACCCTCGGTGCCCATAAAGATTGCCAGGCGGTCAATCTCCTGGAGCGCGGGATCGTCCAGCGACACCGAATCATCCGTCAGCGCCATGGCGGCACACGAAAAGCCGGCATCGTGCAGCGCCGCCAGCCCATCATGCGGCCATACGCGCGCCTCGCTGCCAATGCGCGTCCAGGGCACCTGAAACACCGTGCCCATGCTCACGCGGGCCGAGCGACGGTACAGCGGATCGCAGCACGTAGGGCTCACCAAAATGCCATCGACGTTCAGCGCAGCCGCCGAGCGGAAAATCGCGCCGACGTTGGTGTGGTCGACAATGCCCTCGAGCACGCACACGCGCACCGGGCGCTCCCCCGCCGCATCGACGACGCCACCCAAGAACTCGGCTACCGGAATCTGACGTGGACGACGGAATGCCGCGAGCGCACCGCGCGTCACATTGAAGCCCGTCAGCTGCTCCATAAGCTCCATGGAGGCAACGAACACAGGAACCGGACCCGCGCCCTCGCGCACAATCAGGCGCTCAAACAGCGGCATCATCTGGTCGAGCCAGCGCTCGCCCAAAAGAAAGCTCACCGGCTGGTATCCGGCGCGCACCGCGCGCTCGATAACCTTGGCACTCTCGGCGATAAAGATGCCCTTTTGCGGCTCCAGCACGCAGCGCAACTCGCGCTCGGTCAGTCGCACGTAGGCATCGAGCCGCTCGTCCTCGAGCGAATCAATTCGCAGCACCTCAACGGCATCAGTCATAGCAGCCAGCCCGCACCCTTCTTTACAGCACATCTATACCAAACGAGGCGACGCTAAGCGCCGCCCCATGCATTCAAACAACCCGATGATACCGTTCACGCCAGACGATTTACGCCTCAACGCGACGATACGTCACGAACTCATAATCGACACCCTCGTCGCCCTCACCCGAGGCAATCGAGACAACACCGCCACGCCGCGCAATCTCCCACGCGGGATCGGCATCCAAATCGGGAAAGTACGTATCCACGTCATGCACGCAGTGGTTATGCGTGACCTCGGCCTCCACGCAATACGGCAAAAACTGTCGATATACCTCGCCGCCGCCAATCACCCACGCAACGGGCTCATCGGCTACCGCGGCGAGCGCTTCGTCGACGCTATGCACCACGTCGACGCCCTCGGGAGCAAAGTCCTCATCGCGCGTGAGCACGATATTGCGGCGGTTCTTAAGCGGACGCCCGCCGGGAAAACTCAGCAGCGTCTTGCGTCCCATAATGACCGGGCAACCTTTGGTGCACGCCACAAAATGGCGCATGTCAGCACGGTTGGACACCACCATGTCGCCCTCGCACCCAATGCCCCAATCGTCACACACGGCGACGATGGCAGAAAGCTTACACGTCATATCTGCCACCTATACCGCAATGGGGATGTTCTTGACCTGCGGGCCGTGCTCATAGCCCTCGACGATGAGGTCGTCGGTCGTAAACGCGTAGAAATCGTGCACATCGGGGTTAAGCGTTACCCTGGGCGCCGCAAACTGCGGACGCCCGATAAGTTCGCGGACGATGTCGACATGGCGGTCGTAAATGTGGGCATCGGCAATCACATGCAGCAGCTCGCCGGGAATCATATCGACCGACTGCGCGACCATCATCAGCAAGATGGCGTACTGGCACACGTTCCAGTTATTCGCGGCCAAAATGTCCTGGCTGCGCTGGTTGAGAATCATGTTGAGCGTGGGCTTATCGTCCTGCGGGCGCTGCGTAACGTTATAGGTCACGCTGTAGGCGCACGGATACAGGTGCATCTCGGACAGGTCGTTAAACACGTACGTGTTGGTCATGATGCGGCGGCTGTACGGTGTGTGCTTAAGATCGTACAGTACACGGTCCATCTGGTCGAAATCGCCCTCGGCATAATGGCTCTTCTGGCCAATCTGATACCCGTAGGCCTTGCCGATGGAGCCGGTCTCGTCGGCCCACTCATCCCAAATATGGCTGTTGAGGTCATGGACGTTATTGGACTTCTTTTGATAGATCCACAAGATCTCGTCCATCGCAGACTTAAGCGCCGTGCGGCGCAGGGTAAGCGCGGGAAACTCCTCGCGCAGGTCGTAGCGTGCCGTAACGCCAAAGTTTTTAATGGTATAGGCAGGGGTGCCATCCTCCCACACCGGACGGACCTTTTGGCCCTCGGTGGTGGTGCCATGGTCCAGAATATCGCGGCACATGGATACAAACTGTTGATCAGCCTTGCTCATTGACCCTCCTGTCAGTCGCCTATAAGCAATTTTTATTGTAGCCCAGGCGCACGCCGCCCCACAGCCCAAACATAAGCCCTCATTTTCTGACATATGCCAGAAATACCTTGCGTGGTTCCTCATGCGCGCTATTCTATTGTTGACATATGTCAGGTTTGGAGTGTGTATGGCAGGAAGACGCGAAAAACTGCGCCGCGTTGGGATCATCCCCGAATATCGTGGCTTTACCCCCGATGGCCTGGCCAGCGGAGACGCGATCGACATGACGGTCGATGACCTCGAAGTCCTGCGCCTGTGCGACCTGGAAGGCCTCAATCAGGAGGCCGTCGCCCTGCACATGGGCGTCGCACGAGCCACGGTGGCGGCCATCAGCAGTCGTGCGCATCGCAAGGTTGCAAACGCGCTGGTCAACGGGCGAGCACTTATCATCGAAGGTGGCAATATCGCATACTCCCCCATCACCACGACGACGGCCGCATGGCCAGCAAAGGAGGTCGACACCATGAGGGTGGCAACGACGTACGACAACGGCAACATCTTTATGCACTTTGGCCGCAGCGAGCAGTTCAAGATCTACGACATCCAGGACGACAAGGTACTCAACGAGCAGGTCGTGGGCACCGGCGGCACTGGTCACGGTGCATTGGCGGGTCTGCTTGCCAACGGTGGCGTCGACACGCTTATCTGCGGCGGTATCGGCGGCGGCGCCATCAACGCTCTCGCCCAAGCGGGCATCACCGTCTATGCGGGCGCCCAGGGCAGCTGCGACGCCTGCGTCGAGGCCCTCATTGCCGGCACGCTCGCACAGACCGGCGAGGCCACCTGCGACTGCCATGGTCACGACCACGAGCACGCCCATGAGCATGGCGAGTCCTGCGGCTGCCACGGCCATCACGAGCACAAGGGCCACGAGGGTTGCGGCTGCCACTAGCGGCAAATACCCTGCCGCCAGCACGCTCCCACGCGTACAACAACCTGCAAACGAACGGCGAAGGCCGCCTGGAATACGATCCAGGCGGCCTTCGTCATACACAACTCAAAAGAGCCATTACTTTTTATTGCGCATCTGCGCTTCCATCTGACGCAGCAGGTCCATATCGGACTTGGGACCGCCCGTTCCCAAGCCACCCAGGCCGCCCATGCCGCCCAGACCCATGGCATCCAGACCGGGAATATTGGGCATGCGCATCTTCTTGCCCTTCTTACCCTTTTTGCCCTTCTTGCCACCAGCCTGTGCCTGATTGGCCATCGTGCGCATGCGGCCCATCATCTTGTTCATCTCGCCCCACTGCTTCATAAGGCTGTTGACCTCAGTGGGGGTCACACCGGCACCCTTGGCAATGCGGGCACGGCGCTGACCGTTGATGATGGAGGGGCGCAGGCGCTCCTCCTTGGTCATCGACATGATGATGGCCTCGTTCTTATCGAAGATGCCCTCGTCCAGATTACCGCCCATCCGGTTGAGCGCACGCTGGCCACCGGGGAGCATGCCCAGGATGCCCTTCATACCGCCCATCTTTTTGACGGCCTTCATCTGGTCGAGCATGTCGTTCATGGTAAAGCCCTCGCGCAACATGCGCTCGGCGGCCTCGAGCTGCTCTGCGTCGGCCGCCTCCTGGGCCTTCTCGATGATGCCGACGACGTCGCCCATGCCCAGAATGCGCTTGGCCATACGATCGGGATAGAACGGCTCCAGCGAATCGGGTTTCTCGCCCATGCTCACGAACTTGATGGGCTTACCGGTCACCTGGCGCACGGAAAGCGCGCCGCCGCCACGGGCATCGCCGTCGAGCTTGGAGATGATCACGCCGTCAAAGTCGGTTCGCTCGGCAAAGGTCGAGACGACGTTGACGATATCCTGGCCGGTCATGGCATCGACGACCATCAGCACCTGATCGGGCTTGACGGCCTTCTTGATGTCCACGGCTTCCTGCATCATCTGTTCGTCGATCTGCAGACGACCGGCGGTATCGACGATGACCACGTCGCGCAGGTGGTCGACGGCCTCCTGGATGGCGCCCTTGGCGATGTCGACCGGGTGTGCACCGTCGCCGCGGAAGACCGGTACGCCGATCTCACCGCCAAGCGTGGCCAGCTGGTCGGCAGCGGCGGGACGGTAGACGTCGCACGCGGCGAGCAGCGGCGAGCGGCCCTGCTTCTTGAGCAGGTAGGCAAGCTTTACGGCAGCCGTGGTCTTACCGGAGCCCTGCAGGCCCACGAGCATGATGACATTAGGAATGCGGTTACTAAAAACGAGCTTGCTCTCGGTGGAGCCGAGCATCTCGGTGAGCTCGTCGAGCACAATCTTGACGACGTTTTGCGCCGGCGACAGCGACTCCATGACCTCGGCGGTCATGCAGCGCTCCTTGGTCTTAGCAACGAACTCCTTAACGACCTTAAAGTTAACGTCGGCCTCGAGCAGCGCCATGCGAATGTCGCGCATGGCCGAGGTGATATCGGCCTCGGTCAGCTTACCCTTGCCGCGCAGGCGGTCAAATGTGTCGTTGAGGCGATCGCTCAGAGAATCAAACACTAGTCACTCCTTAATTGGACTCGCCCACCAGGGCGCGGCAGAAATCTTTGGCGTTAAACTCCTGCAGGTCATCGACCTGCTCGCCCACGCCGATGCGAAGGATCGGGAGCTTGAGCTTCTCGGCCACGGCCATGGCGATGCCGCCCTTAGCCGTGCCGTCGAGCTTTGTCATGATAATACCGTCCAGGCCAAGCGCCTCATTAAACTCGAGCGCCTGGTTCAGACCGTTTTGGCCCGTCGCGGCATCGATTACGAGGACGACCGAGACAGGCATGGGGCCGGCAGCCATATTGGCGGCGCGCTTACGCGTCACGTTGACCACTTTGGCAAGCTCGCGCATGAGCTCGGGGCTTGTGTGCAGACGGCCGGCGGTATCGATGAGCACCAGGTCGCTGCCGCGCTTATCGGCCTCGTCGAGCACGTCATAGCACACGCTCGCCGGATCGGAGCCGCGGTCACGCTTAATAACCGGTACGCCGGCACGCTGGCCCCACACATCGAGCTGCTCGATGGCGGCGGCGCGGAAGGTGTCGGCCGAACCGATCACAACGTTCTTGCCGCGGGCAGCCATGGCGCTCGCAATCTTGCCGACCGTTGTGGTCTTGCCGGCGCCGTTGATGCCCACAAACAGCACGCAGCTCGGCGTATCGGAAAACGGATCACGCTCAACAGGCACAAAATGGCCCTCGAGCTGCTCGGCCAGAGCGCGGCGAAGCTGCGGGGCGGTCTTAAGGTTCTTCTTGGCAGCAGCATCGCGCAGGTCATCGGAGACCTGAATAGCGACCTCGGCACCCATGTCACCCATGACGAGGGTGTCCTCAAGGTCCTCCCAAAAGTCCTCGTCGACCTCGCCACCAAAGTAGAAGACCTCGTTGAGGGCCTCGCGGCTGCGCTCAAGTCCGCGCGAGAGAGCGTCAAAGAATCCCATTATGCATTCACGACCTTTCCGGTTTCGCGATCGAGTTTTTGCGAGACGACGCGGCTGACGCCGTCGGCTTGCATCGAGACGCCATAGAGAACGTCAGCGTCCTCCATAGTACGGCGCTGATGCGAAATGACCAAGAGCTGTGTATCGGAACGCAGCACATCGAGGGCTCCGATGAGCTTGGACAGGTTGGCGTCATCAAGCGCCGCCTCGACCTCGTCAAGCACATAGAACGGCACCGTGCGCGTGCGGTACACGGCAAAGAGCAGGGCGAGCGCCGTCAGACTCTTCTCGCCACCCGACATGAGCATCATCTTAGTAATGCGCTTGCCGCGCGGCTGCGCCACAACCTCAATGCCCGTCTCGGCAGGATGCTCGGGATCGGTCATCTCAAGATGAGCCTGGCCACCCGGGAACAGCATGGCGAAGATCTCGCGGAAGTTTGCGTCGACCTTCTCAAACGTCACCAGAAACGCCTTGCGCATCTTGCGATCAATGGCCACTGTGATCTTGGAGAGCGCCTTGCGCGCGCTCTCCAGATCGGCCAGCTGGTCCTCGATGTAGTCGGCGCGGCGCTTGAGCTGCTCGTACTCCTCCATGGCAACCTGGTTCACGGGGCCCAGATTGTTGATATGACGCACGAGCTGGTTGAGCTCCCGCTCGGCGGCGTCGCGGTCGGTGGGAGCAGGAAGCATGAGCGCTTCCTCGAGCACTGTGGTGCCATCGGCGGTAATGGCCTTAATGGCGGCCTCTACCTGCACCTCAAGCTTGCCGCGTGCGACCTTGAACTCGTTTTGCGTGGCAGTGGCGGTATCGACCCGCTCCTTAGCGCGGGCAACCTCGGCCTTGGCATCCTCGATGGTCTTCTTGAGCGAAGCGGAGTCCGCCTCTTCCAGAGAGGCCTGGTCACGCAGGCGCGCTGCCCAATCCGATGCGCGTTCCAACAGGGCAGAATAGCGTTCGTGCATGGGGTCGACGCGCAGGCGCAGCAGCTCGAGCGAGCGCGAAGCCTGGCGTGTTCCGCGGATACGACGGTCGATGCCCTCAAGACGATGCTCAAGGTCGGGCACGCGGCCCTTCAGCGAACGCAGGCGCTCGCTCGTCTGGGCCAGGCGCACCTTGGCATCGGCGAGCTTACCGGCGGCCTCGGAATCGTCACGGCGAACGCGATCGAGCTCATCGTTGGCCTCGGCAATCTGGAGACCCAGGTCGCTTGCCTGTGCACGCGCCTCGTCACGCGAACGGGTGAGCTCGTCAACGCGCGGGCGCGCAGCGCGAACGGCCTCGGAGGCCTGCTCGCGGCGCTTGGAGATGCGCACGCGCTCGACCTCGGCATTGTTGACGCTTTGCTCCAAGCGGCCGATCTCGGAGAGCAGCGAGCGGCGCTCGCCCTCAAGACGGGCGATCTCACCGGCGGCATCGCCCTCGGCGGCACGTGCCTCCTCGACGGCGGCGTTGGCCTCAACGACTTGGTCCGAAGCATGCTCAAAGATGGCAGCCAGATCGGGTTCCAGGCCCTCGAGCTCACGGATGCGGCGCTTGCGCTCCAAGGCACCCGAAGCCTCGCCGGCATCGAGCCCCACGCGCACCAGACCACCACAGCTCACGCGGGCGCCATCGGGAGTCACGTAGGTCACACCGTCAACGACAGGGGCAGCCAACGCGGCAGCCAAGTCATCGACCACGTAATAGCCGCCGAGAAGGGCCTCGACAACCGGGCCATAACCGGAGCGCACGGACAGACGATCGACCAGACGCGTACCGGCAGCGCCACTGGCAGCAGCACCACCGCTCACGCCGCGCGCCACCAACAGCGCCTCGCCCGAAGCCTTCTTTTGGTCCAAAGCCGTACGACCGGCGCGCTCAAGCGTAGCGGCATCATCAAACAAAAGAGCATCGATATCGCCGGCAAGTAGTTGCTCAACCAGGCCCTCAAGCTCACGAGGGGCGTCGAGCACGTCGCCCAGACGGCCTGAGACATCATCGCCCAGTGCGCCCATCAGACGGCTCACCAGCGGCGAGCTGTCTGCCATGCGGGCATCAAGCTTCTTTTGGCTGGCAAGCTCCGAGCGCACCTCGGACAGCTTGTTGCGCGCCTCGCTCTCACGATTACGCAAGTCCTTCAGGGCTGCACGGGCGACCTCGGTGGCCTCGCGCGCATCGTTCTGGGCCTGACGAGCCGCCTCAAGGGCACTCTCAAGCTCCTCAGCACGGTCGCGACGGCTATCAAACGATGCTGTAACCTCCTCGAGCTGTTCATCAATCTGCTCCAGGCGCGAGGCGTACATGTTGTCCTCGACCTCGGCGTTGCTCAGCGAGTCCTTCACCTTGGCGAGTTCGAGCGCCGCGTTATCGGCCACACGCTGCACATCGCGTTGCTCACGCGTAAGCTGCGAAATCTGATTGTCGAGCGCCACGCGCCGCTCGTGGAGCTCAGCGGCGGCAGGACCAGCGGCGTCAACGTCCTCCTGGGCCTGCATGTGCGCGCCGGTCACTTCCTCAAGCTGTGCACGCGCGTCCTCGAGCTCCTCGACCACGCGACGACGCTGATGCTCGGAGCTCGAGATCTGGCCACGCATGTCGGACAGGCGCGACACCATGTTGTGGCCCTTTTCCTCGAGCAGGCGCATATCGGAGTTAATGCGGCCGACCACGTCTTGCATATGGCGGCGCTGCTCGCCCAGGTCGCCCACAAACAGGCCCTTTTCCTCGAGCATAACCTGGAGCTTCTCGAGCTCGCGCTCCTTTTCGCCCATGCGGTACTGCGCAAGCTCCAGCTCGGCGGCGCCTTCCTTGGAGCGGCTCTCCAAGTCGTTCCACTGCGACTGCAGCGAACGAAGCTCGTCGACGGCCAGCATCTGCGTAAGTTCGTTCGCGCGCGAGGACAGCTCTTTGTACTTGCGCGCGCGATCGACCTGACGCTCCAGCGGCCGCAGCTGACGGGCGATTTCCTTATTGATGTCGCGGGCACGGGTCAAGTGCTCGTCCATCGATTTAATCTTTTTGAGCGCACGCTCCTTGCGGCGTTTGTGCTTGGAGATGCCGGCGGCCTCCTCGATGAGGGCACGGCGCTCCTCGGGGCGGCTCTGCAAAATGGCGTCGAGCTTGCCCTGGCTGATGATGGAATGCGTATCCTTACCCAGGCCCGAATCGTGCAGGATGTCCTGAATGTCCATCAGGCGGCACGGGCTCGAGTTGATGAGGTACTCGCTTTCGCCCGAGCGATACATGCGCCGGGTGATGGCGACCTCGTCAAAGTCGACGGGCAGCATATGGTCCGAGTTATCGAGCACCAGCGTGACCTCGGCGACACCCACCGGCTTGCGCGCCGACGAGCCCGAGAAGATGACGTCCTCCATGGCCTGGCCGCGCAGCTGCTTGGCGCTCTGCTCGCCCAGGACCCACAGAATCGAGTCGGAGATGTTCGATTTTCCCGAGCCGTTGGGACCGACGATGACGGTCAGGCCCGGCTCAAATGACATATGGGCGCGGTCGGCAAACGACTTGAACCCTTTGAGCATGAGGGACTTGAGATACACGGCTCCTCGCTTAAACAGGCTTCTTGTTGAGAATCACGCCGTTGGTGGTGTAGCCCATGCGGTCAAGTGCCTCGAGTGCAGCGGCTCCCTCGGCTTCCTTCTTTGAGGAGCCGGAGCCGCGACCCTGGCGAATACCATCGATCAACACCACGGCGGTAAAGGTGGGCGCATGCGCCGGGCCCTCGGAGCCAACGAGCTTATACGCCGGGGGTTCGTGACCGTCGGCTTGCACGCACTCCTGCAAGAACGATTTGGGGTTCGCGGGGTGCTCGGCACGCTCGGAAGCCAAATGGGGCTTAAGCGTACGGTGGATAAACTCCGCTGCGGCATCCCAGCCGGCGTCCAGGTACAGCGCGCCCACGAGCGACTCGTAGACGTTCTCGAGCGCCGAATGCAGGCCGCGCGCACCGGTACCGGTCTCGGAGGCACCAAAGATGATGATGTCGTCGATGCCCAGCTCATGCGACACCTCGGACAGCGTGGCGCCCGAGACAAGCGACACCTTCAGGCGTGTGAGCTTGCCCTCGTCAAACTCGGGATAGGACTCAAAGAGTGAACGGGCGACGACGGCGCCCAAAATGGAATCGCCCAAGAACTCAAGGCGCTCGTAGCTTGCCGAGACTGGCTGCCCTTCGACGGCCGAAGGATGCGTAAGGGCCGCGCGCAGCAGCACCTTGTCATTGAACTCGTGGCCAAGAATCTCCTGGGCGCGCGTAAGTCGTTCGGATAAAGCCAAGACCTAAGCCTCCCTGGCGTTTTCGATCGCGTCGACGGCGTCGGCGACAGAGTTGAGCGAGAGCAGGGTCTCGTCATCGATCTCGAGATTGAACTCGTCCTCGATAGCCGTAACCAGTTGCAGGCGCTCGAGCGAGTTGGCATCGAGGTCGTCAAAGGTGGTCTCATCGCTAATTTCGGCAACATCGACGCCCAGAACGTCAGCAGCGACCTCGGCGATCTTGTCGAAGATTTCGGAGCGGTCCATAGCGCTTCCTCTCATAGTGCATGAATACCAAAAGAATGGTACCGCCCGGGCGGTACCAAGACACGGTTCTGATTCTACCCCACGAAGCAGGCCGCGAGGCACATAACAGCGCTCTAACTCGCTCTTACAAAACGATGCCGTCCATGGAGTTGGCGACGTTCTCGACCAGCCCCGCGCGCACGGCTTCGGCCGCCGCAAGCGTACCGTTTTTAACAGCCTCGACCGAGGTGGCGCCATGGCCGATCAGGACCACGCCACGCAGGCCCAAAAGAATCGCGCCGCCCTTGGCATCACCAGAGAGCTTGGCCTTAATCTCGCGCATCTGCTTTTTGATGAGCAGCGCGGCGATCTTGGTGCCGAGCGAGGCCATAAAGGCACCCTTGAGTTCCTGCAGCAAAAACTTGGCAGCGCCCTCGGTGGCCTTGAGCGCAATATTGCCCGACATGCCATCGGCAACGACGACATCGAAATTGCCCGAGGTGAGGTCGGTGCCTTCGCAGTTGCCCACAAAGCCGGGAACGGCGGCTTTCATGACCGGGAAGCAGGCCTTGGTAAAGTTGGAACCCTTCTCGTCCTCGGTGCCATTGGCAAGCAGGCCCACGCGGGGATGCTCGATGCCCAGGACGACGCGGGCATAGGCGCTACCCATCTGGGCAAAACGCACCATGTCATCGACCTCGACATCGGGGTTGGCGCCCATATCGCACAGCACCGTCAGACCGCCGGCGCGATTGGGCAGCGCATTGGTCAGACAGGGACGCACCGGCTGCTTCTTGCCTTCGGCCATATATCTAAACGGCGTCACATAGGCGGTGGCGGCAGCGGTCATGGCACCGGTCGAGCCGGCGGAGAAGAACGCGTCCGCGTTGCCCTTTTTGATGGCGCGGCAGGCAAGCACGATCGACGATTTACGCTTGGTCATCACGGCGCGAATGGGATCGTCATCCATGGCGATAACGTCGGGTGCCTCAAGAGCCTCAACACGTGCATGGGAAGCAGCAAAGGGATTGACGATTTCAGCGGGGCCAGCTGCCAAGACCTCGATATCGGGATCGGCGGCAAGCGCAGCCTCGATACCATCGAGAACAACCTGAGGTTTCTCGTCTCCGCCCACAACGTCTACACAAACGCGAACGTTACTCATATACATGCTCCTTATACAAAAATGGCCGACTCATTGAGCCGGCCATTGTGGTTCCATTTGGAACGGCATCGCATCCAGAGTATACCGTTACTCGGTAACGATAACCTCGCGGTCCTTGTAGAAACCGCAGCTGGGGCACACGTGGTGCGGAAGCTTGACAGCGCCGCAACGGGGGCACGTGGACTGAGCCGCAGCCGAAATCTTCATGTTGGCGGAACGACGGGTGTGAGTGCGGATACGACCCTGCTTTTGTTTAGGTACGGGCATAGTGACCTTCCTTATGAACTATCCAGTGTGGCGATTACGCGCAAGTAGCGATACTACCACAGTTTTACTCATCGAGCTTGAGATTCTTCAATGCTGCAAATGGATTTTCCGTGGCAGCGGCCCATTCTGCCTCTGCCTGGGCGGCGCAATCGCATTGCTCGACGTTGAGATTGCAACCGCAAGTGGGGCACAGACCGCGGCAATCGGGCTTGCACAGAACGACAAACGGCGTGTCCATAACGACCGCGTCGTTGATGGGCTCACCCAGATCGACGATGCGATCCTCACCCAGGAGCTCGTAGCCGTCCTCGTAGGCCTCGGGATCCTCGGGCTCCTCAAAGAGGTAGAACTCCTCGATCTCGCCGGCGATATCAAACGAGGCGGGCTCCAGGCAACGGTCGCACTCGCCGGTGGCGTGTGCGCGGACCATACCCGTGAGCAAGACACCGGTACCGGCATTGGTAAAGACAACGTCGTAGTCGATGCCGTCCTGTAGCTGGTATTCCTTCTCGCCCACCGTGTAGGTAGCGACATCGACCTTACCGGTCAGCGGATACGAATCTCCAGGAAACTCGAGCTGCTCGGAAAGATCGACGGTAACGCTCGGGAACTCAGCCATTACCACTGACCATTCTGTTGGGCGGCACCCTCGTTGAGCTGCTGACGGCAACGGGTAACGGTGCCGGTCAGGCTCTTAAGGTTCTCCTCCAGGTGCGTAAAGACCTGCTCTGCGTAGTCCTCGGCAGCATAACGCGTCTCGCGCTCGTACTGCTGGGCACGATCGCGGATGTCGTCGGCCTGCTGCTGTGCTAAGCGGACGATCTCCTGCTCACCGGCAATGGTGAGGGCCTGCTGCTGAGCGTCGGCGATGATGGAATCGGCCTGAGCGGCGGCGGAAGCCATAAGCTCCTCGCGCTCCTTAAGGATACGGCGGGACTTCTGCCACTCCTCGGGATAGCTCATGCGGATCTCGTCGAGGATGTTGAAGAACACGTCGGCGTCGATGACCTTGAACTGAGCGTTCTTGCCGAAAGGCGGCTTGGCTTCCTCGATCAGCCCTTCGAGCTCATCGACCAAGCTGACGATCCTATCGCCAGGAAAATTCTCGCCCGGCATCCGGTCTCCTTTCATAGGTAACATATCATCGTGCTAGTTTACCACATGCCACCAGGCAATAAAAAACGTCACGAAAAGCGATGTCTGAGCGCTTCGACCACGTTGGGCGGGACAAACGTCGATACATCGCTGCCGAGTGAGGCGATCTGGCGAACGACCGAGCTCGAGATATAGCCGTACTGCGGCGCACTCATGACAAAGATGGACTCCAGCTCGTTATCCAAGCGATAGTTGAGATCTGCCTGCTGCAGCTCGTACTCAAAGTCGGTCATGGCGCGCAGGCCCTTGACCACGGCCCCCGCCCCCTGCTCGCGAGCGAAGTCGACCAAGAGGCCGGTAAAGGGCAGGACCTCGACGCCGTCGATATCACCGAGCGCCTCGCGGGCCAGCGCCACGCGCTCATCGAGCATAAACGTGGTACCCACACCGTTTTTACCCTGCGACTCGGCAACAGCGACGATCACACTGGGAAAGATGCGGCGGGCGCGGCGGATGACGTCGATATGGCCAAACGTGATGGGATCGAAGGTGCCCGGGACGATCACGCGGTTGATGGTGTCATTCATGGTCGTCCTCCTGAAACGTCGTGGCATCGTTGTTGTGAGCATCGGTGCCAGCGCAATCTTCCTCACCATCGTCATCGCCGACCCAACGAAGCAGGTCGACCGAGGTAATGCCGTAGCGCTTCTCGCGCACGATCTCAAAGCCTGCCGGATGCGCGCCCGCATCGGCGGCGGCATGCTCAAACAGGGCATAAGCGCCAGGTGCAAGCAGACCCTGCTGAGCCAGCTTCTGCAGCAGCTCCTCGACCGGCTCGGCACCAAAAGCATAGGGCGGGTCGAGCAGGACCAGATCAAAGGGGCCGCCCGGCACACGACCGCGCGAGGCACTCGCCAGCATGTCGCCCGTTATCACGCGCCAACGCGCACGGTCACGGCAGAGCGACTCGATATTCTTGGTAATGAGCCGCGCGGCATTCCGATCGATCTCGAACGTCGTGAGCGAGCGGGCACCACGTGAGAGCATCTCTAACCCTAAGGCGCCGGAGCCGCCAAAGGCGTCCAGCACGCGGACCTCGTCAAGATCGAAGTCAAATGCCGACATGACCATAGATGCGCATGCCTCGCGCACACGATCGGTCGTGGGGCGGGTGACATCGCGACCACGGGGCTCCTCGATCTTACGACCGCGCCATTCGCCGCCGATGATTCTCATCCTCCGCTGACCTCCTTAAAAATGTGTCGATATCGCATGGCGACCGCATCGCGCAGGGGGCGCGTCGCCACGGAGTCAAGGTTGCAAGCATACCGCAAGAGCTCGACCGCGTCCAAATGGGCCCACTCGATCAGCTCCTCGTCGGCATCCAGGTCGACAAAGCGCAGAGTCACACCGCCATGCTGGCGGTACCCCAGGATTTCGCCCTCGTGGCGCAGACGAAGGTCCATCTGGGCGAGCGTAAAGCCGTCCGAGGTCTTTTCGAGCGACTGGAGACGGTCTTGCGCCGCCGAAGCGCCGCCGTTGCCCTTGGAGTGCGTCATGACCAGGCAGGTGCCCGACACGCTGCCGCGGCCCACGCGGCCGCGCAGCTGGTGCAGGGCCGCCAAGCCAAAGCGCTCACCGTTCTCGATGACCATGACGGTGGCGTTGGGCACGTCGACGCCCACCTCGACCACCGTAGTCGAGACGAGCACGTCGATCTCGCCGCGCTTGAAGGCATCGATAACCTGGTCCTTCTCCCCCGCTGGCATGCGGCCGTGAAGGCGCTCGATGGCAAGACCCGGCAACGCCAGACGCAGGCGATCGAGCTCGGTCGCCGTATCGTGCAGCGGCACGGGGACCGTCACGCGGCCCTCGTCGTCGCGGGCGATACCGGGCACGTCCTCCAGCTCATCGGCCGAGTCGCTCGGCTCCACGAGCGGGCAAATCACGTAGGCCTGCTGACCCTTTTCATGCGCCTCGCGGATGACGCCATAGGCAAGGTCGCGGCTCGACTCGGTAAGCACGCGTGTCGTCACGCCAGCGCCAGGGACGGGCCGATGGCGGATGATGCTCGTGTCCAGATCGCCGTAGACCGAAAGCGCCAGCGTACGTGGGATGGGCGTTGCCGTCATAACGAGCAGATCGGCACCAGGGCCCTTCGCACGCAGGGCGTTGCGTTGGCCGACGCCAAACCGGTGCTGCTCATCGATGACCACGAGCGACAGATGCTTGAACGCAACGTTATCCGAAAGCACCGCGTGGGTGCCAAAGAGGACATCGAGCTCGCCCGATTCCAGCTGGGCATGGATCCGCTCGCGCTCGGCCGCCGGCGTGGCGCCCGTCAGGAGCGCCCAGGTCATGCCAGCCTGCGAGAGCAAGGGGCCGGTCTTATCGGCATATTGACGCGCCAGCACGCCCGTGGGCGCCATAACGCAGGCCTGCGTGCCGCTATCGGCAGCCACAGCCAGCGCGCAGGCGGCAACAGCGGTCTTGCCGGTACCGACATCGCCCAGCAGCAGGCGGTTCATCACGCGCCCGCCATCGCACATATCGCGCAGGATATCTTGGAACGCGGCCTGTTGCTCGTCGCTCAGCGAAAACGGCAGGGCCTGCTTAAGCGCGGCCAGGTGCTCGCCCGCGGCGTGGGCATAGGGCACCACATCGACCAGGCCGCCGTCGTTGCGCAGGCGCAGCGCCAGCTGCAGGTAGAGGCACTCCTCGTAGGCAAGCCGTGCGCGCGCGATATCGCGCTCAGCCATGCTCGAGGGAAAGTGGATCGATCGAAGGGCACGGGCATGGCTCATCAGGCGACGTTTAACGCGTAAGCGTGCCGGAATGGGATCAAAGGGATTGCCGACGACCTCGAGCGCGCCACTTACGATGCGGCGCATCCATGCCTGACTCACGCCGTCACTCACGTAATGGACCGGCAGGATAGTGCCCGCGGCGCGCCCTTCCTCAAGCTTTTCAAAGTGCGGCGAGGCCATCTGCTTAAAGCCGTAGGCAAACTCGACCTTACCCATTACGGCCAGGCGGTCGCCCTGCTTAAGCTGCTGGGCAATCCAGGGCTGGCGGAAAAAGGCGACCTGCAGCACGCCCGTCTCGTCAACGAGTGAGACCTCGGTCACCTGCATGCGCGGACGCGGCTGCTTTTGGACGATACGATCGACCGTGGCGATGATGGTGCACACGGTACCGATGGGCGCCATCTCGATGGACCAGGAGCGCGTAAAGTCCAGGTATCGATGAGGGATATGGAGAAGGAGGTCCCCCACCGTCCGAATTCCCAGACGGCGAAGGGCCTCCTCACGTTTACCCGAAACATATTTGAGTCGCGCGATATCCTCGTCGAGCGCATTGCTCTGGGCAAAGCGCTCCGAGACGCGCGGCACGGAGCACAGTTCGGACATGGGCAGTTGCCTACTCGATCGAGAAGATCACGGGATAGAGCGGCTGCTCGCCACGATGGGCGTCAATCTCCAGATCGGGCTGAGCCTCCTCAATGGCGTCGACAATCTCCTGGAAGGCCTCATTGGACAGTTCCTCGCCTGCCAGAATCGTCAGCGCGTCGCCCTCCTCTTCCTCCTGCATACGGTTAATGCAATCGAGCGTGACCTGCTTCACGTCGGAGCCGACCACATCGATGGAGCCGGCAATGATACCCATGACGTCACCGGAGTGAATCGGCGAGCCGTCGGAGGCGCTGGAATCGCGCACGGCACGGGTGACCTCGCCATCGCGAACCTCACTGATGGCGTCGACCATAGCGGCGACGGCATTCTCAAGCTCGGAATCGGGTAGGACCGCGAACAGCGCGGAGAAGGCCTGCGGAACGGTCTTGGTGGGAACGACGGCGACCTTCTTGTCGGTGCAGGCTGAAGCAGCGGCCTCGGCGGCCATGCGGATGTTGCCGTTGTTGGGCAGGATGATGACCGAGGTCGCGTTGACCTGGTCGACGGCGCCCAGCAGGTCTGCAGTCGAAGGGTTCATGGTCTGGCCACCCGACACGATCACGTCGACGCCGAGGGACTTGAGGATGTCTGCCTCGCCGGAACCGGCGGCAACGGCGACAAAGCCCAGGGCCTTCGCGGGCTCGGCGGCCTTCTCCTGGTCCTCGTGGATCTTGGCGGTACGGTCGTGGGCCTCCATCTCCATGTTGTGGATAAAGACCTCGTAGATCTGGCCAAGCTGCAGCATGTGCTCGAGCACCAGGTTCGGGGTGTTGGAGTGCACGTGGATCTTGTAGTCGGGATATGCGCCCACGAGCAGCTCACAGTCGCCCATGGAACCCAGGAACTTAAGGCACTCGTCCTCGTCAAACGGGGCGTCGGCCTTAAACAGGAACTCATTGCAGTAACGGAATTCCGAGCCCTCCCAGTCGTCGTTAGCCTCGATCTCAACGCGGCCAAGAGCGGCATCACGGGCAGAGCCGGCGGAGTCAAACGTAGCGGAGAAATCCTCGACAACGGTGCTGCGGCCAAGAGCGGCAGCTACGAAGTTCTCGAGGAAGATGGCAAAGCCAAAGGCGCCGGAGTCGACCACGCCGTTCTCCTTCAGAACGGGCAGCAGGTCGGGCGTGCGAGCGACGGACTGGTAGGCCTCGACGACGATGGCATCAAGCGCGTCCTCGGCCGAGAACTTCTTCTTTTCGCACTCGTCGGCCTTGGTCGAGACATCGCGCAGCACCGTGAGAATCGTGCCCTCGATGGGCTTACGGACGGCCTGGAAGGCGACCTTGACGGCGCGGCGGAACGCATAGGCGATGTTGGCGGACGTGATGGGCTCATCAGCAGAGACGAGACCCTCGGCCACGCCGCGCAGGATCTGAGAGGTGATGACGCCGGAGTTGCCGCGGGCACCCATCAGGGAGCCGTGGGTGATGGCGCCGGCGATGGCCTCCATATCGGCATCGGCGGGAAGGGCGGAAAGCTCCTTGGTCACCGAGGCGAGCGTGAGCGACATGTTGGTACCGGTGTCGCCGTCGGGTACGGGGAAGACATTGAGCTTGTTGATCTCCTCGGCCTTGTCGGAAACAGCAGCCGCAGCGATCGGAAAACAGGTGCGAATGGTCTTTGCAATCATGGGTATTTGAATCTCCGTTTTCGGATGCTAGTTCAGACGGCTCTTGAGCGCGTCGATGTGAATGCCGATCTTAAGGCTGGCGGGATCGATCTGGGCGATCTCCTGCAGGGTGAAGGCAACGGAGCTCGAAAGATTGTGGCAGACGGACTTCATGTTGACGCCGTTCTCGAGCACGACGTGAAGATCGACCGTAAGGCCGTTCTCGTCGGCGGAGACAAGCACGCCCTTGCGGAGGCGCTGACCGGCAAGCAGGCGCACGCTCTCGGCGCCCTGGAGCTGCTCAGCCATACCGACGACGCCATAGCACGTCATCGCGGCATAACCGGCAATATCGGCAATAACGTCGTTCGAGACGCTCAGGCTGCCGTTGATGGTCTCAGACACAAGAATCTCCTTATCTGGTGCTCACGGCACCATGTCGTGGGAGCAATCATTGCAATATTCTACAACGACCGCGCCATGTTGAGGTGATGGGTCGCGGGATTACATCCTCGACACGAAATGTTGATATGGCAACGTTCGAGTCAAGTGGTCGCGGCATGAAAAAACCCGCCGCATAAGCGACGGGTTTTACAACCTGGCTCCCCGGGTAGGACTCGAACCTACAACAGCGCGGTTAACAGCCGCGTGCTCTACCATTGAGCTACCGAGGAATTTAAAAGCCCAGCGGAATGGGCTGAGAAATTCTGGCTCCCCGGGTAGGACTCGAACCTACAACAGCGCGGTTAACAGCCGCGTGCTCTACCATTGAGCTACCGAGGAATAGGTGCGTGCTCTCAAGCAACGAAGTTTATTATACGGACGATTGGGCGAAGGGCAAGAACTTTTTTAAGAAATTTTCTCGCCTTGATCCCTTGGGGACGGCCTAACTGCCGGCACCGGCAACGGAAACGCCGATGTTTTGACAATGCCAGCGAGCGGGCACCAGAGCGAACAAATTGGCATGAAAAGAGGACGGCATAGACCTTCTGGTCATGCCGTCCTCTTTGAATGACAAGTTGTCGCTCTGGTGTCCGCGCAGCGTCGGCCAGTTACGGCGTTTGGTAAAACGCCGTAACTACTAAGACTCGATGTAGTCCTTCAGCTTGCTACTGCGGCTCGGGTGGCGGAGCTTGGCCAAGGTCTTGGACTCGATCTGGCGGATACGCTCGCGCGTGACGCCAAACTCGCGGCCGACTTCCTCGAGCGTGCGGGGATGCCCGTCGACAAGGCCAAAGCGCAGCTCGATAACCTTGCGCTCACGATCGGCAAGCGAGTCGAGCACCTGAGTGAGCTGCTCCTGCAGCATGGAGAAGCTGGCGGCATCGGGCGGAACGATAGCCTGGGAGTCCTCGATGAAGTCGCCCAGCTGGGAATCCTCTTCCTCGCCGATGGGGGTCTCGAGCGACACGGGCTCCTGCGAGATCTTCTGGATCTCGCGGACGCGGTCGGCGCTCATGTCCATCTCGGCACCGATCTCCTCGGGGGTCGGGTCGCGACCCAGATCCTGGAGAAGCTGGCGCTGCACGCGGACGAGCTTGTTGATGGTCTCGACCATATGCACGGGAATACGGATGGTACGGGCCTGATCGGCAATGGCGCGCGTAATGGCCTGACGGATCCACCACGTGGCGTACGTGGAGAACTTAAAGCCCTTCTGGTAGTCGAACTTCTCAACAGCGCGGATCAGACCGAGGTTGCCCTCCTGGATCAGGTCAAGGAACAGCATGCCGCGGCCGACATAGCGTTTGGCGATGGAGACGACCAGACGCAGGTTTGCGCTGATGAGTGCCTGCTTAGCTTCGAGGCCCACGTTCTCAATGCGCGTAAGACGACGCATCTCGGCACGCGTGAGCTCGAGCTCGCCGGCATCGGCAGCCTCGAGCTTCTCGGTGGCCTCGAGACCGGCCTCGATCTTCATGGCCAAATCGACCTCTTCGGAGGCGGTCAGCAGGTCGACCTTGCCGATCTCCTTGAGGTACATACGAACCGGATCGCCGGTCAGCATCACCGTGGAGGCATCGATGCCACGCACGCGGGAGCGTGAACGGGACGTGCGCACGGTGCGCTTCTTCTTGCTCTTGGAAGAACCCATCTCGGCGTCGGCCTGACGGGCCATCTTGAGCTCGTGATCGTCGAGCGAGCCGGAATCGTGCTCGTCGTCGTCATCGAAATCGTCAGTATCGGTATCGTTATCGTCATCGTCGACGTCCATGGGGGCGTCGTCGTTTCCGCTCGCGGAGATAATCTGGATGCCGCTGTTGCGCAGCGCGGAATACACCGCGGTGAGCTGCTCGTCAGAAACATCGATATCCTTCAGGGCGACCTGAATCTCGTCCTCGGTTACCGAAGTCCTGTTTGAGCCGTTGCCCATGAGCTTTGCAACGTAGGATTCCAGCCCAGTACCCGTGCTCTCAGTCTTTTTTGGCACAGATTCTCCCTTCATAGTCCACAGGACTCAATACTTTAGCACACACATTGACGTCTATACCCAAAAAGAGGACTGGATATAGGCGAGAATACGCTGGTTGACCACAACATCTAGGCTTGCTCGGTGCCCGCGGCCTCCAGGCCGATCAAACGGAACGGGTCCGCCACGCCGCCGATCGACTTTTGCAGCTCGCGTTGACGCTGCGAATCCTGCGCGGCCTGCACGGTCAGCGCGCGACGGGCCTCATCGTCGAGCGAACGGTCTTGGCGCAGCTTGGCCTGCGCGGCACGCATACGGCGCTTGATGGTGTAGAGCTCGAGCGTATCGAGCATGAACACGATGTTCGTCTCGGTAGGGTGTTTGCTCGTCGCCGAGATGCGCCCGGCGCTCACAAGCGTTGCCGCCTCGGGACACACCGAGCGCGCCGCATCCATGCAGGCTGCAGGATCGGTTCCCGGCGGCGTTGCCAGCACGGCCCATGCGATGGACTCGTGACGTGGGTCAACCCACTCGATGGAGCAGATGCGGTCGGCATACGTGCGGAACAGGTCGGGGTAGCTAGTAAGCATCGTCAACAGCTCGCGCTCCCCTGCCAAGGACTTGCGCTCAAGATCGGTAAGAACCATCGGCGCCGCCGCAGCCGGTGCGCCCGAACCATCAGCCACAGGAACAGCGCCCATACCATCAGGCACGTCGATCGGCGGCAGATCGTCGACGACCTCCACGGGCGCGGCGCCGTAGGCATCGAGCGGGACATAGTCGTACGGCTCCTCCTCGACCGGCGCGAACACCGGCGACGTCGCGCCCGATGCCCAAGCACCGCGAGATGCCCCCTGCGAACCAGACGTCCGACCGCCCGCGCTACCAGAGCGCTCGGCTTGCGCCCGCTGGCGTTCATAGTTCTGCTCACGACGTCGTTCCGCATCTTCGCGCTTGGCGACATCGCGAAACACGCGACCCGAACTCGCGCGAACCGTCTCCAGATCCAAACCCAGCAGATCGGCAATCTGGATAAAGTATGTGTCGATCATATAGCTATCGCGCAGCGGATAGATAAGCGTCAGCGCATCTTCCAGCGCCTTGGCACGACCGCCCGGCGTGGTGATGTCACTCGACTCCTGCAGCGAACGGTAGACAAAGTCCATGAGCGGCTCGGCAGCGTCGATGCGCGCCTGAAGCTCCTGTCCACCATGCGCCGTGATGAACTCCATAGGGTCGTTGCCGTCGGGCAGCACCACGCAGCGCAGGTCCATCGAATCCTGCTCGATAAATTGAATCGCGCGACGGGCGGCCTTCTGGCCCGCGGCATCGCCATCGAACATATACACGATACGCTTGGCAAAGCGGGTGAGCGTCTTGACGTGATGCTCCGTGAGCGCGGTGCCCAGCGTGGCGACAACGTTTTTGATCCCCGCCTCCCAGCAGGCGATGCAATCGGTATAGCCCTCCACCACGATGGCCGTATCCTGCGCGACGATAAACTCCTTGGCCCAATTAAAGCCATAGAGGTTTCGCTTTTTATGAAACACACTCGTCTCGGCGGTATTGAGGTACTTGGGTTGGCCGTCACCCATGATGCGCCCGCCAAAGGCAATGTTGTGACCCTGCTCGTCAAAGATGGGGAACATCACGCGGTCGTAGAAGCGGTCGGCAAGCTGCCCGCGCCCGCGGCTCACGGCAACGTTGGCGTCGATCATCTCCTGCGGGGTAAAACCCGCCTGGGACAGGTGCGACACCAGCGCGTTGCGGCCCGGTGCAAAGCCCAGGCAGTAGCGACGGCAGACGTCGCCACCCATACCACGGCTGGCAAAGTACTCGCGTGGACGGCCGTCCTTACCGCGCATAAGCATGGTGTGGTAGAACTGGGCGGTCTCGGCACACAGATCGTAGATGCGGGCACGCTTGGTACCGCGCTCGCGACGATCTCCGGTGTCATGCAGCTCAATACCCGCACGATCGGCCAAATAGCGGATTGACTCGGGAAAGCTCAGGTTTTCGCGCTTCATGATATAGGTGAAGACGTCGCCGCCTTCGCCGCAGCCAAAGCAGTGCCAGACCTGCGTAGCGGGGATAATGTGGAAAGAAGGCGTCTTTTCGCCATGGAAGGGGCAGCAACCCCAAAACTCATGGCCGCGGGGCTTGAGTTCAACCGTTTCCTGCACGATGGCAACTAAGTCGGACGCAGCGCGTACCTGGTCTTTTTCCTCATCGCTAATCACGGATACTCACCCCCTGCTCGCCCAAGTTGTGACGAATATCCTCGATATTACCCTCGACGGTCGAGATCAACTCATCCAGCGATTCGAACACACGCGAGGGACGCAGCCAGCGCGTAAACGCCAGCGAAACGGAAGCGCCGTACAGATCGCCCGTATAACCAATTAAGTTAGCCTCGAGATGCGATGAAGCGGCATCGTCGGCATACGTCGGCGGCAGGCCGACGTTAACGGCAGCAGGCCATACGGTGTCATCGACGAGCACCAGGCCCTCATACACGCCATCGGCAGGCACCTGAATGCCGTCGGGAACCTGCAGGTTTGCCGTGGGAAAGCCCATGCCAGAGCCCTCGTGACGGCCGCGAATAACACCGCCGCGCAGCATATACGGGCGGCCGAGCAACTCAGCAGCCAGCTCCACATGGCCCTGTCCCAGCTCATGACGGATGCGGGTGGCGCAAATGGCCTCACCGCCCTCGCAAAGCAGATCGTGACCATACACGTCAACGCCGTGCTCGGAACCCCAGACGCGCATCTCGGCAACACCAGAAGCACCGCCACGACCCAGCCTAAAATCGCTGCCAACGCGAATCGAACGAATGTCGACCACGCGTGACAACAGTGTGAGAAAACCGACATGGTCGAGTGCCGCAACCTCAGGCGTAAAGGGAACGGCCACCACTGCATCGACCCCGGTCTGAGCCAAGGCATGTAGACGGTCGGCCGTCGTCATCAATTTTTGAGCGGGCGAAGGGCTCACCACAACGTCCGGATCGGGATCGAAAGTGACCACGACCGCCTTGCAGCCATGGGCACGGGCATCACGGACAAGCGCTTCGATGAGTTCCCGGTGTCCACGGTGAACTCCATCGAACACGCCAATGGCGATCGAGGCAGCACCCAAGTGCTCGCACTCATCAAACGCATCGGCAGTGACGATGCGAGCCTCGTCCGACTCGCCTTCAAAAAAGATACGCGCGAGCTCGCAAGCGGACAACATCATCGAACACCGCCGATTGCCTGCGGAAACACGTGCTCCATGACAAAGCGGCCACTTTCGATGCGGGCGAGCGCCTTGAGTCCCCCATCGAGCACCAGCGCAAACGGCGCTTTCGAAGCATCGAAATCGGCAAGCGCACGCTCAACGGGAATGCGTCGGCCGCAGAGCAGGTCTTCGGCAAGATTGCCCGGCAAGTCAACACGCGTGGCGCCCAGGGCCGCAATGGGATCCAGGGCAAAGCCAGGCGCGGACTCGGGAGAAAGCTCCTCGACCGCATGACAGGCGCCAATGGAAACAACACCGGAGGCCGTGCGGCGCAGCGCGGAAATGTGCGCGGCGCTCTCGCAGGCGCGGCCCAAGTCGCGAGCGAGCGCACGGATATAGGTGCCCTTGCTCACCGAGAACGCCACGGTCCACACACACGTATCACCTTCGCCGCCCACGGCGATCAGGTCGGCGGCATAGACCTCGACGGGGCGCGGAGGTAGGTCCACCGCATTGCCCTCGTGAGCAGACTTGTAGGCGCGAACGCCATTGACCGAGATAGCCGAAAACGCCGGCGGCACCTGCATCTGCGGACCCAGCATAGCGGCCAGGCGCTCACGGGCATAGGCAGGATCGCGGAGCTCGTTGGCAACAGCCACCGTGCGGACCGCCTCGCCCTCCGCATCATCGGTATTGGTCTCGGCGCCAAACGAGATGTCGGCGACATAGCTTTTGGTATCGAGCGTGAGCATGCCCAGCAGACGGGTGGCCTGGCCCACACCCACCACCATGACACCCGATGCCATGGGGTCGAGCGTGCCGGCATGGCCGACGCGCCGCTCATGGAGGGCGCGCCGGCATTGCGAAACCACATCGTGGGACGTGCAGCCCACCGGCTTATCGACGGCGAGCAGCATATTCAGTTGAGAAGGCGTACGACGAGCCATGTACCATCCAAAAAGTTAAAGCTCGACGGTCACCGAAGCGGGATCCTCCCCTACCAGTTCGGCCAGCATGGGAAGTGCCACGGTGAGCGTCTCGAGAATCGTTCCGTTGTTGGAGAAACCGGCGGCAGCAGGATGTCCGCCTCCGCCAAAGGCAGCAGCGATCTCGGACACGTTGAGGTCACCCTTGGAGCGCAGGTTGCCGCGCACCTTGGTATCGCCCTCAATGCCCTTCAGGAACAGGCAGACCTCGACGCCCATCACCGAGCGCACCACGTCAACCAGACCGTCGCACTCATCCGAGGTGACACCGCACGCCTCAAGGTCACTCTGGTACGCGTAGCTATACGCGACGCGCCCGTGGGCCACCGTCTTAATGCGGCCCATAACGATGGACTTGAGGTGCAAAAACTCAACGCGCATGCTCTGGTAGACCTCGAGTGCCACACGCGCCGGATCGGCACCGTGGGCAACCAGACGCGAGGCTGCATGGAACGCGGCGGCGTCGGCGTTTTGGTACTGAAAACGACCGGTATCGGTAACCAAGCCACACAGCAGGCAGGTTGCAACGCCATCACGTGCGACAATGCCGCAATTGTCCAAGAAGCGGTCGATGATCATGGCGCAGGCTGCAGCTTCGACGCGCCTCAGGCCGAGCTCGGCAAACTCCTCGCGCGCCGGATGGTGATCGAAGCACACCACATGCTTGGAGCGACGAAGCACCTCGGCGGAATTATTGAGACGCTCGACGACCGGCACGTCCACCGAGATGAACAGGTCCGGATTGCCGGTATACGCAGATGCCGGTACCAGGCGATCGGAGCCTTCCATAAAGCGGTAGATGCGCGGAACCGGATCATCGTCTGCCAGCAGCAGCGCAATGTCCTTGTTGGGGAAAAACTTCATGAGCGAAAGGCCCAGACCCAACACGGAGCCCAAGGCATCGCCATCGGGAGAAGTATGTCCCGAAATTGCAATGGAGGACGCACCCTCGATGAGCTCGAGGATGCGTCGCTGAATATCTGCAGACTCGCACGAGGCGAGGTCGGCGGAATTAGTCATCTAAAGCTGCCTCCTGGGCGGCATCCGCTATCGGATAGCCGTCCTCGTCCTTTTCGATCGCAAGCGTGGCGGGAACGTTTTCCAGCGCACGCGTGATGCGCTCGGCCTCATCGGTCGAGCGATCGATGCGAAAATCGAGCTCGGGCGTAACACGCCAATCGAGCGAGCGAGCCAACAGGCTGCGAATACGACCCTTAGCGCTTGCGAGCGCCTCCATGACCTCGTCGTAGCGGCTCGCATCGCACGACACGAACACACGCGCGAACGAACGGTCCATCGCGACCTCGACCGCGGTCAAAGTAACCAGGTCGAGACGCGGATCGGAAACCTCAAAGAGCAGGATATAACCGAGCTTCTCGCGAAGCTGCTCGCCCAGACGGCGGGTTGCCTGCGTTTGCTTCATAGCGCTACCCCCTACTCGGTACGGGCAACCTGGTCGATGCGGTAACCCTCGATCTGGTCGCCGGGCTTGATGTCTTGGAAGTTCTCCAGGCCAATGCCGCCCTCGGAACCGCTCTTGAGGCTCTTGGCCTCGTCCTTGTAGTGGCGCATCGAGGCGATCTTGCCGTTGAAGACCACGATGCCGTCGCGCACCAGACGCACGGAATCGGTCGCGGCGATCTCGCCCTCTTCGACACGGACACCGGCGGCGATACCGACTTTGGGCACCTTGAAGGTGTCCAGGACGGTCGCGGTACCCGTGGAGACCTCGACCTCGGTGGGCTTAAGCATGCCGATACGGGCAGCGTCGAGTTCCTCGAGGCACTTGTAGATGACGTCGTAGCAACGGATCTCGACGCCCTCACGCTCGGCGGCGGAGCGGGCCTTACCGTCGGGACGGACGCCAAAGCCGATGATGATGGCGTTGGAGGCGTCGGCCAGGACGACGTCGGTCTCGTTGATGGCACCAACGGCGGAGTGGATCGTGTTGATGCGGACCTCGGACTGATCCATCTTGTCGAGCGAATCCTGAAGGGCCTCGATGGAACCCTGGACGTCGGCCTTGATGATCAGGTTGAGCTCCTTGACCTCGGCGTCGGCAATGGTCTCGAAGAGGTTCTCGAGCGTGACGTGCTTGACGCGGCTCTGCTCCTCGATACGGGCCTTGAGCGAACGCTCGTCGGCGAGGGCGCGAGCCTCGCGCTCGTCCTCGAACACGCGGAACTCGTCACCGGCGTTGGGCACGGACTGCAGGCCCAAAATCTCGACGGCGTCGGAGGGACCGGCCTCGGTGACGGCGCGACCCTTGGGGTCGAGCATAGCACGGACGCGGCCGTAGGTAAGGCCGGCGACCAGCGTATCGCCCACGTGCAAGGTACCGCGGGTCACGAGCACGGTAGCGACCGAACCGCGGCCCTTGTCGAGCTTGGCCTCGAGGACGTTGCCGGAGGCAAAGGTGTCCGGGTTGGCCTTGAGCTCGAGCACGTCGGCCTGGAGCAGCACGGTCTCGAGCAGATCGTCGATACCGATCTTCTGCTTGGCCGAGATGTTGACGAACATGTTCTGTCCGCCCCACTCCTCGGGGATGACACCGTACTCGGTGAGCTCCTGGCGCACGCGGTCGGGGTTGGCACCCGGCTTATCGATCTTGTTGACGGCGACGACGATGGGTACGCCGGCGGCCTTGGCGTGGTTGATCGACTCGACGGTCTGGGGCATGACGCCGTCGTCGGCAGCCACGATCAGAATAACGATGTCGGTCACCTTGGCACCACGGGCACGCATGGCCGTAAAGGTGGCATGACCCGGGGTATCGATGAAGGTGATCTTGCGGTCGTTGATCATGACCTGCGAAGCGCCGATGGCCTGCGTGATGCCGCCCGCCTCGCCGGCAGCGACGCCGGTGTGACGGATAGCGTCGAGCAGCGACGTCTTGCCGTGGTCGACGTGGCCCATGACGGTGACGACCGGGGCGCGCGGCTTAAGGTCGGCGGGATCGTCGTAGAACGAGAAGGTGTTCTCCTCCTCGGGGGTGATGATCTTGATCTGACGACCCAGGTCGTCGGCAACGAGCTCGACAAGGTCATCGGACATGGACTGCGTCATGGTGAGCGGCGTACCCAGTAGGAACAGACGCTTGATGATGTCGTTGGCCGGAACGTCGAGCGCCTCGGCGAGCTCCTGAACGGTAACGCCCTGGGAAACCTTGATGGCGTCGAGCTCCTCGGGGTTCACGCCCTGGGCCAGCGCCTCCTCTATCTTGCGCTCCTCCTGAGCCTTGGCAGCCTCGCGCTCGCGCTTCTCCTTGCGCTTCTTGCGGCGACCGGTGGACTCGCGAGAGGCCTCCTCGACGGCAGCACGAGCCTCCTCGAGTACCTTCTCGCGACTGTACTCCTCGGCCTCGCGAGCCATACGGCTGTAGTGGTCCTCTTCGTTGTTGTGACCGCCCTTGCGCTTCTTGCCCTTGCCCTGCTTGTCGGGGTTGGGTAAGTCCATGCCGGCAGCGACGTTGTTGCTGGCGTTGGTGCGATGGCTGTGCGGACGGCTCTCGGAGGCGTTGCGCTCGGAGTTGCTGTCGGAGGCGTTACGATCGTTACGACGGCCTCCGCGGCGGTCGTTGTTGCCGCCACGACGGTTACCGCGCTCGGCGGCACGCTCGGCCTTGGCCTTGTCCTCGGCGTCCTTCTTCTCCTTGAGCACGGTCTCCTGTGCGGCGATCTGGTCGAGCAGCGAACGGAAGCGCGAACCGGAGTCGGAAGCGGGAACGGCGCGGCGCTGGGCCTCGCGGGCAGCCTCCTCCTTCTCGCGAGCAAGGCGCTCCTGCTGGGCCTTCTTCTTGGCCTCGGCCTCGGCGCGGGCAGCCTCCTCGGCAGCCTGGGCTGCGGCAAACTGGCGGCGCTCCTCCTCGCGGGCCTTCTCGGCGGCGATGCGCTCGCGCTCGGCCTCGGCAGCGCGAGCGGCCTCCTCGGCGGCAGCTGCCTGCTCCTCGGCCTGCTTGGCGGCCTCGACTTCCTGAGCGCGGGCCTCAATCACCGAGGCGAGCTGCTTGCGGACCATGGCAACGTAGGCATCCTCCAAGGTGGAGGAAGCGGACTTAGCGGGAATCTTCATATCGGCGAGATGACCCATCAGTTCCTTGGAGGTCATGCCGAACTCTTTGGCCAGGGTGGACACACGGACTTTTGCCATATGACTTCACCTACCCTTTCTGGCACCTTGGGTGCCTAGAGACTGAACGAGCGTGGGAGACGCGCCGGGACCCGCCCGGCGCGACCGCGCGCTAGATCAGGTCCTCCGCATCATCGAAGGCGTCGGTGTCGTGGACACCGCAGAAACGGGAGCCGGGACGGGCCTGGTTGCGGCACTGGATGCCGTCCTCGGACACGTACTCGCAGCGGCGGACGTCCTCGTCCTCCTCGTCACCGATCAGGTCGGCGGCGGGCTCCTCGTGAACGGGAACGTTCTTGAGGATGTCGGCGGCAAGCGTCTCGGACTTGATGTCGATGTGCCAGCCGGTCAGGCGCGCAGCGAGGCGGGCGTTCTGGCCCTCCTTGCCGATGGCGAGGGACAGCTGGTCGTCGGGGACGATGACGCCGGCGTAGGCCTTCTCCTCGTCGATGAGGACGCGAGTGACCTTAGCGGGCGACAGGGCGTTGGCGACGTAGACGGCAGGATCGGCATCCCACAGGATGACGTCGACGCGCTCGCCACGGAGCTCGCCCACGACAGCGCGAACACGGCTGCCCTTGGGGCCGACGCAGGCGCCCACGGGATCCAGGCGGTCGTCGAGCGAGTGGACGGCGACCTTGGAGCGCTGGCCGGGCTCGCGAGCGATCGACTTGATCTGGACGGTGCCCTCATAGATCTCGGGCACCTCCTGCTCAAACAGACGACGCATGAGCTCGGGGTGGGTACGGGAGATGACAATCGGCGGACGGCTGTGCTCGCCACGAACCGGCTGCAGGTTGGAGTTGGGGTCGCGAACGTCGATGATCACGGCCTTGATATGCTGGTTGTGCAGGTAGCGCTCGCCCATCGGACGCTCGTTGCGCTCGTTCTCGTAACGGCGCTGATCAAAGTGCGGAAGCTCGGCCTCGACGCCTTCGCGAATCTTGACGATCGTGAAGTCGGGCGTGGACTGCAGCACGGTACCGCTGATGAGGTCACCGATGCGGCCGGAGAACTCCTCATAGATCTGCTCGCGGGCGGAGTTGCGCACGATGGCGTTGATCTCGGCCTTGGCGTGCTGGGCAGCGATGCGGCTCGTGTTCTTGGGGGTGACGTCGATCTCCTCGAACTCGGTGAAGTTACCCTCCTCATCCATGGAATCGTCGATCGGCTCCAGGCGGTAGACGTAGATCTTGCCGGTGGTGCGGTCGATGGTCACCTTGGCGCCCCACTCAAGATGCAGGATCTCGGCATAGCTCTTGGCGAGCGACTGCTCCAGGCGGTCGATCAGGTAGAGCTGGTCGATGTGCTTCTCCTGGCAAAGCTCCATCAGGGCGGACATCATGTCGGATGCTGCCATCTTACTTTCCTTCCTTCGCGGGCTTGAAGTCGTAGGTGGGCTTCAACTTGCACTTTTTAACATCAGAGAAATCGAGGGTGACGGACTCGCCGTCCTCGAGCTCGAGGGTCGCGTTCGTCTCGGTGGCGGCAGCAATCTTGCCGGCGTACTTGCGACGGCCCTCGGTGGCGGTGGAGGTGAGCTCGCAGTTTTCGCCCACAAAGCGGGCAAAGTCACTCGGGCGGCGCAGTGGGCGCGCCATGCCCGGGCTCGACACCTCGAGCGTATAGCTCGAAGAGATGGGGTCGAGCTCCTCAATCACATCGCCGACCCACTTGGTGTTGGCCGTGACGTCATTGAGCGACAGGCTCTGACCCTCGGCACCCTCGATACGCACGCGCACGCAGGGGGCCTTGGTGGCACCCACGAGCTCGACGTCGACGATGTCGACATCGTGCTGGGGGGCGACGGCCTCGAGCGCGTCGATGATCGCCTGCTCGGTCTTGGTCTTGACCATTGCGGCACCTCCATCCATACAAAAAAGAAGCGGGGCCGAAACCCCACTTCCTTCAATTACAACTTCATTTGCAAGCAAACTATACCAATAGCTGCGGAAACGCGCAAGCACAGTACGAATCTGCAGGTCAGCGTGCGCACAGGTTCTCCACAAGAATAGGACAATTGACCGAGGAACCCCATGCGGCGCGCCCTCAACAGCCCCAAAACGGGCCATGCGTCCCAATCCACAGGCCCGTTCGGACCCCAAGGGCATTCCTCCCCGAGCCCCCATCGATCAGACTTAAGCTAAGGGACATTCTGTAACAAGCCGGCCAGCAAGTCGCGCAACGACGAACCTTTCCAAATCTTCTACGGCAAGGAGGCACCCATGAAACGCCTAGGCACCCTCTGCATGACTGCACTCGCCATCGCAACGTGCTCGTTGGCCCTCGTGGGCTGTGGCAAAACGAACAGCAAAACCGGAACATGCGAACCGAATCCCGGCAGCACCAAAGCCATCGAAAAAACCGAACCCCCGGTGAGCTTCGACAAAATAGACGAGGACATCATCGATCCCCAGGGTTTGGACCCCGACCCCCAAGAACAGTTCCCCATCGACCTTGAGGCAGACGAGAACGTCCATGTTATCTGCGTGGGCAAGGACACGGATGGCTACGGCGACGCCGCGTTGGTCTTTGCGGTGACAAACAACACCGATGTCGACATGATGTTTGGCGATGTGGACTCCTATGCCTACGTCAACGGCGTGGTCCGCGATGTGCGCATGCGCCAGCAGGTCGCAGCGGGCGAGGAAACGCGCGCCATGCTCACCTTTGTAGGCACCTTCGACGACCCGGACTTTGATGTGAACAACGACCTCAACGACATCTACCTCAACATTTGGATGTTCGAAGAGGCAACGGGCAACGTTTACTTTAGGGACCTGGTACACATCCCGTAGAAGACGGTGCGACGCACTGACTAAGCAGGGCAGACAACACAAAACGAGGGACGACCCAACCGGACCGTCCCTCGTTTATTGCATGTCAGCTTTACGCGCAGAGCTTATTTGACCACCAGGTTGACCAGCTTGCCGGGCACGCAGATGGCCTTGACGACCGTCTTGCCCTCGAGCCACTTGGCGACGGCTTCCTCAGCGGCAGCCTGCATCTCCTCGTTGGAGGCGTCGCGGGCAACGTCGATGCGGCCGCGGACCTTGCCGAGCACCTGTACGACGATCTGCACCGTGTCCTCGATGGACTCGGCCAAGTCGAACTCGGGCCAGGCGGCGGTGTAGGCATTGCCCTCGCAGCCGAGCGCCTCATGCCACAGCTCGTCGGCCCAGAACGGGCAGATGGGGGCAAGGACGCTCACGATATCCTTAGCCACGCCGTAGCACATCGCCTTGTCACGGGAAGCGCCCTCAGTAGCATTGAGGTAGGCACTCGCGGCATTGACGAGTTCCATGACGGCCGAGATGGCGGTGTTGAACTGGCCGCGATCGAAGTCCTCGGTGCACTTGGCGATGGTCCGGTGACGCTCGCGATAGAGCTTCATCGAAACCTCGTCGAGCGCGGACTTGTCGAAGGCCACGTTGGCGTCGCCGGACTGGACGAGCTGCCAAACGATACGCCAGGCGCGCTTGATGAAGCGGTTGGCGCCCTCAACGGCCTTGGGATCCCAGTCGAAGTCCTTCTCGGGCGGGGCGATAAACAGGATCGCCAGACGCATGGTGTCGGCGCCGTAGGGCTCGATGACCGAGCTCGGGGGCACGACGTTGCCCTTGGACTTGGACATGGTGTCGCCGTTCTCGTCCTTGACCATGCCCTGGCACAGCAGGTTGGTGAAGGGCTCGTCCACACTCAGCAGGCCCAGGTCGCGCAGTGCCTTGGTAAAGAAGCGGCTGTAGAGCAGGTGCAGGATGGCGTGCTCGATGCCGCCGATGTAGTTATCGACGGGCATCCAACGGTCGGCGGCTTCGCGGGAGAAGGGCAGCTCAGTGTTGTGCGGGTCGGTATAGCGCAGGTAATACCAGCTGGAGCAGGTAAAGGTGTCCATGGTATCGGTCTCGCGCTTGGCCGGGCGGCCGCAGACCGGGCAGGTGGTCTCGTAGAAGTCCTTGCACTCGGCAAGCGTCTCGCCGGCACCCAGGTCCAGATTCTCGGGCAGCGTCACCGGCAGCTGATCCTCGGGCACGGGCACGATGCCGCAGTGCTCGCAGTGGATGGCCGGGATGGGGTTGCCCCAATAGCGCTGGCGGCTGATGAGCCAGTCGCGCAGGCGGAACTCGACCTTGCGACGACCGCAGCCCATGGCCTCGAGGTCGGCCACGATGGCAGACTCGCCCTCGGAGTGCTTACCGCCGCGCATGCCGGTGTACTTGCCCGACTGGACCAGCGTGCCCTCGGCAGCGTGGGCGCATTCCCAGTCGACAGTCTCGGCATGGAAGGTATCGATGGTCTCGCCGCTGGCCTCGACGGCAGCGCGATCATCGTCGTCCAGGATGATCGGCACGATCGGCAGATCATACTTGCGGGCAAACTCAAAGTCGCGCTGGTCGCCGCAGGGAACGGCCATGACGGCGCCGGTGCCGTAGTCGGCCACGACGTAGTCGGCAACCCACACGGGGACCTTTTCGCCGTTAACGGGGTTCACCACGTAGCGGCCGGTAAAGGCACCGTGCTTCTCGAGAGTGCCCTGGGCACGCTCGACGGCAGAAATGTGCTTAGAGTCCTCAACGATCTTGGTGACGGCCGCCTCGTACTCCGTGCCCTCGACGAGCTCGTGCAGACGGGCGTACTCGGGAGCCAGGACAAAGAAGGAGACGCCAAAGAGCGTGTCGGCGCGCGTGGTGAAGACGGTGATCTTGCCCTCGTCGCCCTCGATGGGCTCGCCATCGTCGTCGCACAGGGTAAAGTCGACCTCGGCACCCTCAGAGCGGCCGATCCAGTTGGCCTGCATCTGCTTGACGCGCTCGGGCCAGCCAGGGAGCTTCTCCAGGTCGTCGAGCAACTCCTGGGAGTACTCGGTAATCTTGTAGTACCACTGCTCAAGATCGCGCTTCTCGGGCTCGGTGCCGCAGCGCCAGCACTTGCCCTCGGTCACCTGCTCGTTAGCCAAAACGGTCTTGCAGGTGGGGCACCAGTTAACCGGATTCTTCTTACGATAGACCAGGCCCTTTTCCCACATCTTCTCAAAGATCCACTGACCCCAGCGATAGTAGTCGGGGCTGCAGGTCTTAACGGTGCGATCCAGGTCGTAGGAGAAGCCCATGCGCCTCATCGTGGCGAGCGCCTGGTCCATGTTCTTATACGTCCAGGCAGCAGCCTGCGTGTTGTGCTTGATGGCGGCGTTCTCGGCGGGCAGGCCAAAGGCGTCAAAGCCGATGGGGTGCAGTACGTCAAAGCCGCGCATGCGGGCCTGACGGGCCATGGTATCGCCGATGGTGTAGTTGCGCGCGTGGCCCATGTGTAGGTCGCCCGACGGATACGGGAACATCTCGAGCACGTACTTCTTGGGCTTGCTGGCGTCGGTGTCGACGGCAAAGAGGTTGGAGTCCTCCCAGGCCTTCATCCACTTGGACTCAATGGCCTGCGCGTCGTAGGCAGGGATCTCATCCTTATGATCTGTGCAATCGCACATATCAGCTCCTTTAATCTTTAAGGGGGTCGGTCGGCTTAGCTTTATTCGCTACTGCGGACAGTCCTGCGCAAGACGAAGAGCACATTAAGTGCTCTTCTTTGCGTGCGGAACTTGTAGCGAACAAAGCTAAACCGCCCGACCCTAAGGTTAACTTGACTGATGATAGCAAATACAACAAGCGAGATGTCTGCGACTTGCAGGCATCTCGCTTTATCTAAATAACGTGGTTGATACTCAACCTTTATGTGCAACCCGTTCTAGAAACAACGGGTTTTCCAGGTGCCGCAGGTTGCCGTGAAAGAGGAGCGCCGCGTACTTAGGTACGCAAGCGACGGTTTGAACGGCAAGATGCGGTGCCTGGGAAAGCCGCTTATCGATAAGACACAGACTGCTGGGAGTCCTTTACGACAACGTCGTGGGCGCCGCCTTCGACGATCGAGGTCGAGCTTACCAGTGTCAGGCGTGCCTTTTCCTGGAGCTCGGGGATCGAGAGGGCACCGCAGTTGCACATCGTGGACTTGACCTTGTAGAGCGTGCCGCCTACGCCGTCCTTGAGGGAGCCGGCGTAGGGAACGTAGGAGTCGACGCCCTCGACGAAGCTGAGCTTCGCGGCGCCGCCCAGGTCGTAACGTTGCCAGTTGCGTGCACGCGCAGAACCCTCGCCCCAGTACTCCTTCATGTACTGGCCGTTGACGTTGACGCGCTCGGTCGGGCTCTCGTCAAAGCGGGCGAAGTAGCGGCCCAGCATCATAAAGTCGGCACCCATGGCAAGGGCGAGCGTCATGTGGTAGTCGTAGACGATGCCGCCGTCGGAGCACACGGGCACGTAGACACCGGTCTCCTCGTAGTACTCGTCACGGGCGCGGCAGACGTCGATCAGCGCGGTGGCCTGGCCACGGCCGATGCCCTTGGTCTCGCGGGTGATGCAAATGGAACCGCCGCCGATACCGACCTTGATGAAGTCGGCCCCGCAGTCGGCCAAGAAGCGGAAGCCCTCGGCGTCGACGACGTTACCGGCACCGACCTTGACGTCCTCGCCGTAGTTGGCGCGGATCCACTCGATGGTGCGCTTCTGCCACTCGCTGAAGCCCTCGGAAGAGTCGATGCACAGGACATCGGCACCGGCCTCGATGAGCAGCGGCACGCGCTCGGCATAGTCGCGGGTATTGATACCGGCGCCGACCATATAGCGCTTGTCGTTATCGAGCAGCTCGTTGGGGTTGGTCTTGTGGCTGTCGTAGTCCTTGCGGAAGACGATGCCCATAAGGTGATCGTTGTCGTCGACGATAGGCAGGGCGTTGAGCTTGTTGTCCCAGATGACGTCGTTGGCAACCTTGAGGCTGATGTTCTTGTCGCCCACGATAAGCTGCTCACGCGGGGTCATGAACTCGGAGACCTTCTTCTGGTGGTCATCGCGGCTGGGGCGATAGTCACGGCTGGTAACGATACCCAGGAGCTTGCCCTTGGGGGTGCCGTCGTCGGTGACCGGCATGGTGGAGTGGCCGGTCTTCTCCTTGAGCTCGATGACCTGCTCCATGGTCATGTCGGGGGTCAGCGTGGAATCAGACTGAACGAAGCCGGCCTTGTGATCCTTGACGGCCTTGACCATAGCGGCCTCGGACTCGGGGGTCTGGGAACCGTAGATGAAGGACAGGCCACCCTCGGTAGCGAGCGCGACACCCATGTCGACGCCCGAGACGGACTGCATGATGGCGGAAACCATGGGGATGTTCAGGGTGATCGCCGGCTTCTCACCGCGCTTAAAGCGGGTTAGCGGCGTCTTGAGAGAGACGTTGTTGGGGATGCACTGCGAGGACGAGTAACCAGGAACCAGCAGATACTCCGAAAACGTGTGGGACTCACCGGGAAAGAACGTAGCCATGTTTCTCCTTTTTCCATGCGACCGGTCGGCTGCAGGCCTCGTAGGACCCAGCCCAACCTTGGGCGCCCAATACTGGGGAAGTATCTTAACGCACTTTGACTGCTACAATGCATGATTTAAGAAGAGCACACGAGGGTTTGACGCAGGCTTTGCGTTTGCCCAGCAAACACTTTAGCGGGGAGACGTGGAGCACATGGAGTACAAGACAACGGCAAAGTTGGTCATTCAAGCGTGCGACAAGGATCTGCCGGGCGTGTTCGGCCACGGCTGCGTCTTGCTGCTGCAGGGTATTGCCCGCGAGCACTCGCTCAACCGCGCCGCCAAAAGCATGGGCATGGCGTATTCCAAGGCCTGGCGCATCGTGAACGAGGCCGAAGGTCAGCTGAGATGCAAACTCATCGAGCGCGACGGCGCCCGCGGATCATCGCTCACCCCCGCCGGCGAGCGAGCCATAGCGGTCTACGAGGAGCTGCAGGCCGACATCAACAACGTCATCGCCTCAAAAGCCGACGACCTCATCGCCAGCATCAAAGAGTAGCTAACTTGCGAAGGGCGTTGTCTAGGGTGGACGCTACAACCAGGGGATCGTCGGTACCGGCGAAGAGGCGGATGGCGCCCCCCTGCTTACCGCGCGGGGCCGAAAGGCGCGTTGCTGAGCCGCCGGCGGGCGACGTGCGGAACTCCCCCGGCAATGTGTCGAACAGCTCACCAGCACTTCGCTCGATAAGGTCAAACTCAACTGCCGGGCCAAAGCCGTGCTCGAGGATTCCCGTTGCAACCGCATGGTCGGGATGCGAGGTCAGCCCGGGATAGCGCACGTTGCGTACCATCTCGTTGGCGGCCAGATACTCGGCCAGCGCACGGGCGCGATCGAAGTGGGCCTGCATGCGAGCGTCGAGCGAAGACAGCCCCCGCTCCAGCATGCAAGCCTCATTAGCAGAAAGGTCGAGTGCAGACGCACCGTAATCCGCAAGAAGTGCATGCGCACACTCGGCGGCGGCATCCACGCGATGGCGCTTAAGCTGCGAGCGCGCCACCGAAGCGGCGACGAGCTTGCGCGGCGCAACGCCGGCACACACACGGTCGAGTGCCTCGAGCGACAGGACGGCACCCAAACGCAGCGGATCGCACCCAAAGACGCTTGCCACGGTGTTATCCACCACGAGCAACGCACGGGCCTCACGCGCCGCCCGACCCAGGGCACGAAGATCGGGCACACGCAGGCCAAACCCGCCGATGGAATTGACGAACCACCACAGGTGCGGCCCCTCGGCATCAAACGAAGCATCAAAGCCCTCGGACGCAGCAGCAAACGCCGCAGCCGCGGGCTCCCCCACCAGCGCAACATCGTAGCCATCAAAGCCGCAGGCAAACGCATCGGCAAAGTCATCGGCAAACACGACCAGGTGATCGCTGGGACGCACAATCCCCAGCAGCGACAGCGCCGCCGGCACGTGCGAGGCCGCAACAAGACGCGCCTCACGCGCGCCGGCCCTTGCAGCCCAGGACTCTTCTAGCTGTTGCACGTCCACGCGACACCGTCCCTTAAATAATAAAACTGAACCAAATTAGCCATCCTGGAAGAGCACGCGCCAGCGAGCGGGCAGCGGTCGTGGCGAGGTGCCGTGAAAGAGGAGCGACGCGTACTTCATGTACGCGAGCGACGGTTTGAGCGGCAGATCGCCCGGCAGATGCCCGCGCAGCGTCGAGCGGTCCGGCGTTCGTTAGAACGCCGGAACAAAATTAGCCGTGATATTCGCCGTTGTACTGGATGAGCGTCAGGTCCTCAACGCCGCCGAGCGCGCGAATCGCATCGGCGTAGGGCATGTCAACGCCGTCCGAGAACACCTCGACGGCCATTTCGACCTTGTCGCCGCGCATGGTCTTGGACTTAACGGTGAACTTGGTGCGTCCAAACGCGCGAACGATATCATCGCCGGTGGTCTGGCCCGTGTAGTGGATAACCATCATGTACACGCGCGCCTTGTCCTGGTGGCTCGCAAAGCCGGCGATCATCACCACGATCACCACTGCCGTGAGCCCCACGAGCGCATACATGCCGGCGCCGGACGTAATGCCCGTCGTAATGGCCCAAAACAGATACAGCAGGTCGAGCGGGTCCTTGACCGCCGTACGGTAGCGGACGATAGACAGAGCACCGACCATACCGAGCGAGATGACCACGTTTGTCGAGATCGCGAGCGTGACCATGCAGGTGAGCACGCACATGCCCACGAGCGTTACGGCAAAACTGCGCGAATACACCACGCCGGTAAAAAAGCGCTTGTACACGTAATAGATCAGGATGCCCATGGCGAGCGCCACGAGCAGCGACAGGCCGATCTTGGCAGGGTCGACCTGACCAAACGCCTCCAAGACGGAGTTCTTAAAAAAGTCCCTGGTGCTCATGGTCTAAATATCCCCTCGGTTCTCAAAATCCGATTCCCAGTAATTAAATCCGCGCAGGTAGGCGGTCTTGTCATAACACAGGCAGTACTTGGAGACCGCCGTGAGTTCGGCCGCACCTGGCGGCACCATATCGCGCACCAGCTGCGGGCAAAACTCCGTAAACTTGACCTCCATCACCAGCTTACCGGGCTCCAGAACGGGAAGCGCCGGCAGCGAGGTGTCAAAGATGTCAAAGCTCCCCACCGCGGCGCGCACGTTCGCGTCAAACGTAATGCGCACGGTGCCCTCGTCCATCACCCACGGCTCGCGCTCGTAGTCCACGATGGTCCGCGGGCGCATCATATTGCAGATGCACTCGATGTAGAACTCGCGGCAGAGCGGATAGGGGCTCCTCAGCAAAAAGTCGTAGTCGCCGGCCAGGATCTGCTCAAACTCGCCACGCGTGAGTGGCGCGTCCTCCTTGTAGATCCAGCTGCCGTACTTCTTTTTGCGCTCGAGCTTAATCACCTTGTCGCTGCCGTTGTAGATGCGCACGCGATACTTTTTGCGCATGAGGATGCCGGCGTCTTTTTCCTCGTAGGCCGAGTTGCAGTAGTCGTCAAAGTACAGGCTGCGAATGGTGTAGCCACCCGCCCGCGCATGCTTGTCCAGCATAAACACCGGCGCCATGCGGCAGGCAAGCGCGGCGTGCACGCCCTCGTTAATGAGATATTTGAGCTCGTGGCGATAGCGCTCCTGCGTGGCGCGCACAGGCGGAGCCGCTAAGCGCTCAAGCAGCGCGCTAGCCCTCCTCATACGTGTCCTCCACGACCTTACCGCCGTCTTGTACGTAAAAACACTTCATGCCGTAGTGCTTGCCGTCGTCGGTCACATAGTAGTCAAACGCATCTTGTATATAGCCGCCTGAGTTGGTGGCGCGCACGCGCACAAAATACTGGCCGGCATCGGGCGCATCACAGGTCACCTCGGGAAGCAGCACGTCCTCGGCCTTAAAAAGCACGTCGCTTATGGCATAGTCGCGCGCCAGCTCCACGGTATAGCGAATGTCACGCGCCTTAAAGTCGTAGGACGCATCCCAGTTAATGCGCAGCTTACCGTTATCGATCTGCGGCACGCCAATGTAGAACGGCATGGGCTTTTTATAGCTCTCGCGAAAGCTCTGGTAGTTCTCCTCGATCTCGGACGGAATCGCCGCGGCGATTTGCTCGTATTGGTCCTTGGTGACAGGCAGATTGTCGATATCGGGCGAAGCAAAGACCAGGGATTCCGTCACTTCGCGATAATGTTTAATCATCTTGGCCAGGCGTGCCTCGGTCATATACGAGCGCAGGTCCTTTACGGCGCGGTCGAGCTCACTGCGGAACGATTTGCTGCGCAGCGCACGATTGAATAGCACGTTGCCCCAGTAGTTGCTTACGCCGCGCTCCCAGCTCGCATAGTCCGAGAACCCGGCAAGAGAAAGCTCAAGCTTGCGTAGCATACCGTCGTTGTCCCAATCGAGGATGTACCACGTATTGGAGTTGAGCGGGCTGTACAGATAGCAGTTACGGTTCTGAGTATCGCAGTTGCCCGTCAGAATCTGAAACGCCAGCCAATAGACCAGGTTCTCGGTATCAAAGTAGGTGTCGAGCACGTCATCGATCTTTTGCGATTCGTCGTTGAGGGCGTCGAGCATCTCGATGAGCTTGGTGTGGTCCGAATCGCCCTTAATCTCGAGCATGCCCTCAAAGCTTGCCTGGTTGTAGTCGGGATCGTCGGCAAGGTTAATGGTGTCCTCGCAGCGATGGAAATCAAAGCTGTTCACCTTATACAGGTGCCCGCTCTTATCCAGGCCATGTGCCTTAAGCGCCGTCTTGTTGAGCTGCTCCACCTGCGTAAACAGGCCATAGTCCTCAAAGGTATCGTTGGACTTTTCGGACTGGTCGCACACCCACAGATGCACAAACTGCGTGCGCAGGCCCATCATCTGGGGAATCCCGCGGATAAGGTCGTAGGCCATCTTGTTGCGAAAACGCATACCCTCGCCCATGTGCTTGTTGAGCGCAATCGCGCGCTGTTGGCGCCAGGTGCCCTTGCCTTTTTTGAGCTCCACCTTGTAATTCTTTTGCGTGTAGGAGCTCGACGTCTGGCCGCGCACCTGCACGGTGGCATTGGGCGCTTCCTCGCCATAGCCAACCTCGCCGGCCACCGGGCCGTCTTCGTCGCCCGCCTGCAGCAGGCCCATAACCTGATAGCGCGTCACGCCCATGTCGGCATAGTCATACACCGAGTACGTGTTGATCTCGGCCCAGCTATGGTCCGTGTTCTCGGAGCTGTTGCCGCGAGAGACCGTCAGATACATGGTCACAATGCCCGAGTCATCATAGACCTCGTACAGCTCGTCCTTATCGCGCAGATGCTTGGACTGGACGGAGGCCTCGGCCTTTTTAATCTTGTCCTGCTTTTTTACCTTATTTGTCGAGGATTCGTCCTGAGATGAGCAGCCCGAAAGCAGCAGCGCGCCGGCAGCCGCCTCGATCAGACAGCGGCGAGACATCAACTTATCGATCATCAGAACCTCCCCAATGGTTGCGATACACGCGAACTACTGCGCGCTCAAACGCGCCGTGCGGCACGCCCTTGCGGCGGCACTCCTCATAGCGCTGCTCGGCACGGTCGAGCAAGCGGCCCAGCTGTGTAAAACGACCCGTTTTGTCGGTCGCCATAATGGGCTGCTGACTCAGGATACGATACGGTAAGTTGGCGGTATAGGTATCGAGCCGCAGCAGCGCCACGATAAAAAACACCACCGCACCCAACAAAAAGCCAAAGCCGTAAAACTGCTGCGGCAAAAGCAACGACACGGCGGTCGCCAGCCCTGCCACACCGGCAAACAGGCCCGAGGCCAGAACGGCTCCCTTGTAGTCGGTAAAGTACAGCAAGATAAGCAGGATCGTGTTGCCCACGGCATACAGGCCGTAGCTTATGCATAACGTGCGAAAATACCCGTGCATAAGATTGTTAAAGCCCAGCGGCAGGGCCGAGAGCACTGTAGTCTCGAGCGAGATGACCGCCGCGGTCACAAACAGCTGCTTGAGCGCGCAAAAGCGCAGTTCGCTGTTGAGCGTGGAGAGCATCTCCTCCTCGGCCACCACAATATCGCCCACCACGCCGCCGTCGTTGAACAGGCTGTAGTAGTCACGGTAGCGCGGATAGAAATTGACCTCGACCGACACCACAAAGTTGACGGTCGTGACGAGTGTGGTCAAAAACGCAATGAGTGCCGGAACGTCATAGTAAGGAGCCCCGTAAAACAGGCCTTTGATCTGCACGCCAATAGGGCCCGCCCAGATAATAACCAGGTGTACGAAAAGCCCCAAGTTGGTAAACAGCCCCGTAAGCGCAAGCGGCATAAATTGGTCGAGCCAGCGCAAAAAACGCCAGGGACTCCGATCACTCTGTGGAAAATACCGGTACAGCAGTACCACATCCCAGGCAAGCATGACGCCGTAGCCTAGGGCGATTGACGCCAACAGGCCCTCGACCGGCGGCAGTCCCAACGTCAGCGCTGCCAGGGCACACAGGCACGCCACGCCAATGGCGGCCGCAAAGCTGCACAGAATGCCACGATAATCTTTGATGGCCGTGAGATAGCTCATGCCGTTCCAGTTGACGATCATGATGTTGAAGAGCCACAGGCACAGCAGCCCCTGCAGCAGCGTGGCCCCCGAGAACAGCAAAAAGACGCCGTAGAGCACCGTGCCCGCAACGAGCATGATGGCATTAGATCCCCAAAACGAAGGCAGGATCTCATCCTCACGCTCGGCAAAGAGCATGTCGGCCAAAAAGCGCGTGACCGGCATGGAGAAAAAGCTTGTGAGCGTAAGCGAGGCCAGCAGTGTATAGGTCACCATGCACACCAGCAGATCCTGGTTGGCGCGCCCCACGCCCCACAGACCGCACAGCACCAAGATACCCACCTGGAGTAGCACGCCCAGCAGCATGGGGCCCGTGCACACAATGCCAGCGTAGCCATAGGCGCGCATCGTGGCAAACAGGCCCTTGCGCCTAAACAGGCGCTTGAGCTCAAAACCAATTCCGGCCAACGGCTACTCCCCCTCTCTGGGCAGGTCAAACGCGCGCGCCGTCTCGTCGTACAGCGCGCGATAGTTGGCGAGCATCTGCTCGTGCAAAAAGTACGTGGCAACGCGACGCTGGCCACGCTCCCCCATCTCAATGCGACGAGCGCGGCTTGTGCACATGCGTTCCATGGCATCGGCCAAGCCCTTGCGATACATAGGCGGCGTCACAAAACCCGCCACGCCAAAGTCATCGCCCGGGGCGCCTTCGAGAAGCTCGCGACAGCAGCCCACCTCAGTCGTCACGCAGGGACGGCGCGCTGCAAGCGACTCCAGCACGCTGAGCGGCTGGCCCTCGGAGATGCTCGTCAAAATGGTAAAGTCGAGCTTTTCCATGTACTCAACCACGTTGACGCGGCCGGTAAAGATCAAGTCGCGCACGCCCAGGGTATCGACCAGCGCGTGACACTCGGCGCCGTACTCCTCGTCATCCACGCCACCCATGATGTGCAGGCGCACGCGGGGCAGGCGCTCGTGCAGCTCAAAGAAGGCATAGATCATGGTCTTGACGTCCTTGATGGGCGCCAGGCGCACCACCGCGCCAATGTCCACCCAGCCGTCATCGGGCTTTAAGGGAATGTCCTTAAAGCGGTCAAACTGGATGCCGTTGGGAATAACCATGCATTTGTCCGCATCGCAGCCCATATCGATCTGCGTCTTGCGAGCGTTATGGAACAAGCTCGTCACACGGAAGGCGCGGCGGTAGATCTCCTCCGAAAGCAGGTAGAAAAAGCGGATCCAGCGGTCCTTAAACGACGGCACGACCCAGTCGGCACGAATGATCTCTTCCTCGCGCTCGCGGGTATAAATGCCGTGCTCGGTCAGCAGCACCGGAGCCTGGTGAACGCTTGAGCCCAGACAGGCGAGCAGGCCGCCGTAGCCGGTCGAGATGGCGTGGTACACATCGGCCACCGGCACCTCGCTGCCCAGAAGGTAGAGCACGGGCAGCAGCATGGAGCGCATGGTGTGGAATGCATCGGCAAAGGGCGTGTATGGGTACTCGGCCAGGCACACGTCGCGAAAGATATCCATAAACGTGCGGCTCTGCAAAAACGATAGCGGATGCACGCGACGGCGCTGGAAGATATCAAATAGCACGTCCCAGTCCGGATTAGAAAGCGACACCAGGCGGCGCAGCGCCTCGCGCTCGCGGTTGTTAAAGTCGGCCTCTTCTTGCTCGCCCGAAAGCCGCAGGGCGTCATCCAGAAATACCTCGTGCACCTCGACCACGTTGCCGGGCAGCTCGTAGACAAACTTGCCGCGGTCGGCAGCATGCGCGCCGATCACCCACAGCACAAACTCGTGCTCGGGCATGGCCTGGATATAGCCATGCATCCAGGTAGATACGCCGCCGTGCACATAGGGGTAGCAACCCTCGAGTACCAAGCAGATTCTCATTTGTCGCCACCCTCCTTGCGTGCAATGGTCACCGTCTTATCCGTGGCTTTGACCAGGTACAGGTCGCCCGTCAGATGCGTAATCTCGCCACCCGTGACTGCACCCGGCTCACCGTTGTTGGCGCGGAACATGAGCCACGCCTCGTCGTGGAAATTGCCCAGGCTGAGCGTCCAGGCATCCGCACTGGTATCCACGCTCACCGTCACGGACGAAAAGCGCTGGATGGCGCCCGAGCATTCCGAACCGGTCTGACGCCGCAGGTCGGGCGCAGACTTGCTAAGCCAGTCCAGGTAGTCGGTCAGGCCGCCCTTGTAGACCTCCCAGCCCTCCTTGGCGCCGCGATCGGGATCGAGCAGGTCGTCCGGGTGCATAAAGTGCGTGCTCACGTAGTGCATGTTGAGCTCGGACACGGCTGCCAGGCGCATATAGGAATCGTCGACCATGCCGCCCGAGACAATACGTGGCTGCTCCACAATGCCATCGCTTGCCACGCCAAACTCCTGTACGTACGGCAGGTCGGTGCCATCCTCAAAATACGTACTGGCGATGGTCTTAATGCGCGGAACGTCGGTGCCAATAAGCTTGCGCGCACGGGCCGAAAGGATATTCGACGGTGGCACATAGACCGAGCCGTGCGCGTTGGGCAGCACCTCGTCCTGGAAAGCGATAAGCTCGTTGAGCGATGCGACAAGCGTTTCCTTGTTCTTCCACGTCTTGTAGTCGTACAACGTGCCGTAATCGGTGTCCCAGAGTGCCAGAGGCTGATGGTTGTAGCCGTGGAAACCCAGCTCTCCGCCCATCTGCAGCAGCATACCGCCAAAGTAGCGGAACTGTGTGGTATCGGCCTGACGCGCGGGCTCGGTCTGGTTGACCGCTTCCTCGTAGTTTTCGATCATCACGCCGGTATAGCGAATGCCGTATTTTTGCGCGAGCTTTTGCAGATCGCGCCACCAAACCTTGGTGTAAAAATCGGCAATGGAAAGCCCGCAGTCGCGCTTGATGTAGGTGCCGTCGCCCGAGGGCACGGGGCTGGGAAAGTCGTCCAGGTAGAAAACGGCGCTGTTGATGACCGGATAGGCCGTGGCATCGCCCAGCAGGCTGATTGCCGCGGCGTAAAAGCCGCGCATGACCTTGTCATAGATACCGATATTGCACACCACGGTGCGACCGCTACCGCAGTCATACGACCAAATGAGCGGGGCGCCCGCATCGCCGGTCTTAGCCCACACACGAGCCGTCTCGCGCAGCGAAACCGAAAGCGACGAATCAAAGGGGTCCGAGAGCTCGTAGCGCTCTCCCCCGCCCAGCATAAAGTCCTCGCTCGGCACAATGCTTTCGGCTTTTACATAGTCATATCCGGCAGATTCAATGCCAAGCTTGGGAGCAATCACTTGCAGATAGCCCGAGTTATCCGGAGGCATGGCGAGCATAAGCGAACCGCCGGCACTCACCCAACTCATAATGTCGCTCAGGTGCGTACCGAGCCCATCGAGCGACGGCATGAGCAAAATCACGCGATCGTAGGAGGTCAGCGAGGGAATGGCATCCGCGCCGTCCAGGGCAAGGTCCACGTCGCGGTGCGCGATCTTCATATCGAGCAGAATCTGGTCGAACTGCTCCTTTACGTCCTCGACGCCAGCTTGATCGGAATCGGTAATGACCAGGCACGTGGGCTTTTGGCCAAATATTGCCGAGGAAGCCGGCACCGCATCGTTGGCGGCAAGCATCCCCAGCTCATGCTGGCCCGCACTGTACTGTACGCCGGCGCGCTCCACCAGCAGCATGGCCGCCATGGCAATAAAGACCGCCCACACCACAAGCAGCCCCATCCAGCGAAAATGGCCCGCACGGTCGCGGATATGTTGCACCACGCTCATCGGGCCTCCTCTCCGTTGCGCCAAAAAGCAAGCTCCTCACGGTTGGCGGCGCTCAAGTATACATGCTGTTTGTCAATCGCATCGATCACGCGGTGGACTTCGTCACCGTCGCGGCGCATCACCGCAAGGCGCAGGCAAAGCATCCAAACCTCCTGCTCCTCGGGCACATCGAGCACCAGCTGGTCGGTCACGGCCTGCGCCTCGTCGATCTGTCCGACATCGGCCAGCGCCGTCGCGTATCGAATGCGAAGCTCAAGGGTGTCCTCGCGCTCGCAGCGACGCGCAAGCAAACGCGCGTACTGTTGGCGCTGAATCTGAGCCACGCGCCCCTCGGCCAGACCCGAGCCCAAGTATTCACCAAGAAAATCGCAGTATTCGTTGAGGTTTTGCGCGCTCGGGTCCGTCTTAAAGGCACGCTCCAGCTGCTGCAGTTTAAGGTCGGACTCCTTGGAGATCTGCGCCACCGCCGTCGCGGCATAGTGAGCCACCTCAACGTCGTCGTTAAGCTTAGCCGCCTGCAGCTGCGCCAGGTACGCTTCGGGCTCCTCGGTGAGCATGGAGAGCATTAGGCGACGCCGGTCTGCCGGATCGTTGACGATGAGCGCCTCCTCGAGCGGGATCACGCCCGCATCGGCTTCACGGTCGTGCACTAGGATGCTGCGATGAAGGTCGTCGTTGAAGCGCAGCGACTCCAGCGCAGACTCTTTCAGCCCCTCGCCAAACACCGCGCTGCGGACCGATAGCAGAACCACCAGCAACGGGCCCCACAGCGGCACCAACACTATTACAGCCAGCATGTGCCCGCGCACCGGCAGCAGGCCCAACTTCATGAGCGTCCACAGTATCAGGCAAGCCAGCGCATGAATCAGCAGCAAGACGGCAGCAACGACAAGCGAGATCAAGCGACACCTCCCTCACCGTCGCCGGTGTAAGCGATGTGCTGCAGCAGCGCCACGATGTCCTCGCCGTCGACGGGCTCCACCGCAATCTGCTTTGCGCTCAGGCGCTCGCGGATAATGGGCAGATCGCACGCCTTTGCCTGGCGCATAAGCAGGTAGAGCATGTCACCATCGACCAGGCCCGCCGCATCGCTCTCGCGGATTGCCGACCCAATTGCGCCCACCAGCTCGCCGACAGGCTCCATGCCCGGTACCACGCGCAGGAGCAAAAAGCTGCCCATCTTGCCATCTGCCAGCGCCTGCACGGCCGCGAGCTCTTGGCCAAAGGCAGCCTGCTTGAGCACGCAAGTGCCGTCAACGCAGCGTTTATCCTGTGCCACCGCCTCATAGTCAAAGGCACGGCCCAGCGCGCTTTCGACCAGGCCGCACAAGATGCGGAACAGGTTTTGGTAATAGAGCGTCATTTGGTTTTCGGCCGCACTACGCACAAAGATCAACACGGCGGGTGCCCCATCGCGCTCGATTGTGTATCCAAACATGGGAAGCCCCGGCGTCAGCTCGCGGTTCACCCACAGGTTCGAACGACCCCCGTCGCCCAAAAGGGGCGCAAGCTGCTCAAGCGTAAGCGAGCGTGCGGCATCTTCGGCAATCGCGGGACTTGCTGCCACCAGGCGTGCAAATGCTCCGCCAGAAACATGGTAGATCGTCACCGAATCGTTCTCGAGGATCTCGCCCAGAAGCTCGCAGCACTTGCGATAGATGTCGCGTGGGTTGAACACGTCGAGCTCCTGCGTCACGGCAAAGATCTTGCCAAAGCTGTCGTGGCGACCCACGATCTGGCGCCTGTACGCGCGCTTGTCCTCGATCGCGTCATGGTAGAGCTGCGTAAGGAACGTATTGCGGTTGCGCACTAACTCGTTATGATCGCGCTCCGCCCTAATGGCTTCGCTGTTGCGCAGCTGCACATAGCCGCACACGGCACCCACAACAAAGTACGCAATAAACGGCAGCCAGTTGGACGGCTCGTAGAACAGGCCCTGGAAGGTATAGCCGTACAGAGTAAAGTAACTCGCAGCCAAACCCACCGACGCCAGCAGCGCCGCAACCAGGCCAAAGTCCAAGCCATACAGCGTGCCGATGAGCACCACGTAGAGCAGGCGATAATCGAGCACGTTGAGCTGGGTCGATTGGGAGAACAAGCGCTCCAGCACCTCGAACAGAACCCAGGCAACGCCCGTCTCCAAGCATTTGACAGGCAGCGTGCGCATTTGAATGCGGTCGATGGCCGCGCGCAAGGGGTTGACCTTCTTTGCACGGCCAGCATCCCAGCGAGCCTGAATGGTCGAGAGGTCGCGCAGCAAGTCGTAGCGCTGAAACCAGCCATAGCGCACGCGAGCGACGTCGCTGGCGGGCAGGGCGTAGCCGGCAGAATCGCCATAGGCAACTGAGAGTCCTGGGAACAGTGCCTGAAGGGCCTCGCCCACCTCACCCACCGTGTGATGGAAGGTATCGACTACGTCGAGCGTCTCAAAGTTACCATTCCAGCTGTCAAAGATACGGCGTACCAGCACCGAAAGCTCCTCGGCACACAGCAGGGGAAACGCCGCATCCTGCGCGCCCTGCAGAGCGGCCGATCCGGTTGAGCACGCGTCGAACAGCGGCACCAAAAACGGGTCTTCCAGCGCGGCAGACGCGGTATACAGGAACGGCACGCGCAGGATCTTAGTCTGAACGCCCTCGCGAGCAGCGTAGTAGCGGCACAGGTCGTTGGCTGCGTGCGCGATAATGCCCTTGCCCGTTTGCCCCGCGGCATCGGCGGCACCCTCGGCACCCGCGGGACCTGCTATATACAACAGCTGGATCCGGCGACCCGCGCACGTACGAAAGACCGAGCGCAGCAGCTCGATATCGCCCACGGTATCGGTATGCGGGGTTAGGTAATTAGACAGGTAGACCACGCGGTCGAACTCGTAGGCCTGCTCCAAGTGCTGGAGCAGCTCTTTCCACGAAGCATGGGGCGACGACTCATCGCGGCGCGCTTCCTGCGCGGCTACAACCTTAACGTGGTCCCCAGGGAATGCCTTGGCGCAAAAGTCATCGTCAACATATGCGGTGTTGCCAACAACCAGCACCTCCATGGCGTACTCCTCCCCTAAAATCCACTTCTGTCATAGTCAAACATGCGTATTTTACGCTGTCAACGCGAGTTGGAACGCCTTTAAGGCTGTTTTAAGAACTTTTTTAGAGGATGTGGGGACATCGAGAGCGCTAAATGAGCGACCAATTCGGAAGTGGGGTGAAAAACCGAGACCTGTCGACCAGACCCTAGTTTTGGGCACCCGCGACCTGCGGTTTTGTTGCCTGAAATCGGGCTATGCTCGGCGAGTTTCGATTTTTCTCCGCACTTCTCCTACGCACCGGATTTGCAATCGCGCATCACAATCCGCCAATCGCCCTAACCGGAAAGCCAATCCACAGACTCGACTAGCCAGCCAGATACGGCCCGATTACATCGAAAATTTCGCCCACCTTAGTTGCAGGGTTTTGCGCAGATGGCTTAACGTTACCCAGCCCCCTATGGTATGTGACGAGGCGCCCAACACGCTGCAATGCCTCGCCTCGTTTGCCGTCCACCACCTCGAACAGCCCGTCCAAGTTCTTGCGGTACTCGATGCCCAGGGCTCTCGACATCTCCTGCGCGAGGGCATGCTGGCAGTCGGACGCGGACATATGCGCGGTCGTGTAGCGAAAGTGCAGAAGCAGCCACAGCTCGAAGCAGGGGTTCGACCACAACGCATGGAAGGTCCTCGAACCATCGGAGAGCTCGTCGCATTTGCGCTCCATCGCGTCAAAATCGGACGCAGGAAAGTCATCCTTGTCATACACGAGCCACACATGGTCGAATGTCTCGGGCGCATAGCGGCAGTGTTCGACGGCGAAGTCAAGTAGGTCAAGCGTGTGTTTGCCGGTCCCCTTAACGACAATGGCAACCTTACGCTCGTTCGCCGCGCCCAACGCCGCACGCACACCCTCAAAGTAGCGAGGCTCGGTCTCCTTGCCCTCGCTCACTACAAGATGACGCGTCATCTGAACCATGCGCGAGCGGCCCTCTCGCTTGCCGCTACGCCAGTCCTTCGACTTCTTCGCCACCATGCTAATCCCACTCCTCGATGCGGGTGAGATACGGATCGGCGCCGTAGCGACCGGACAGGTATTGCTTGTCGAAAGCCGCGTTCTTGCTTACAAGATTACCGTTTGCCTCGTGGATGTCGGCGAGAGACCACAGCTGGCTCGCCTCCGCCTCGCCGCGCGCAGCGAACCATATCTCGTCACGGCGGAACACATCGTTTCGCATGGTTGACACATCCTGGGACGAGAAGATGAGCTGCGCGCCACTCTTGTTGACCCCAGGATCCTTAAACAGCAGAATCACATAGCGAAGAAGCTTCGGGTGCAGTTTGGCGTCGAGCTCGTCTACCACAACGGTGCCACCACGCTCAAGCGCTGTCATCAGATACGCAGCCAACCCCATGAGCTTCTGGGTTCCGGCAGATTCCTCGGATAAACGCAGTTCGTACGCCTTGCCGCCCACATCGTGCCTCACGAAGACGCGCTGGCCGCGCCACTCCGGCGCCCTTTCCACTCTGAAGCCATCAATACGCACATCAACGGCGCGCAAAAAACGCGTGACCTCGGGTGAGTCATCCTCATCGAGCAATTGTTCGAGCATCTGCTCCAGATAGGAGCTGTTATAGTTCAGGAACACCCCGTCAAGAAACCAGCTGGCAGCCTCCTTGACCACCGGCGCGTCAAAGTTGATGCAGAGAAACGACAGGTACGGCAGCCTCGGGTTGAATCTCGCGGCCGTCACGAGCTTACGCAGTGTGGGACCGAGTTCAACCTCTGCGCCCTCACGCTCGAACAGCAGCGCCGTGCGTGACGCTCCCAATTTTCGCCGCCACAGGCCTTCGGACACGATCTCGTCCGCATGCACGGACAGGGCATAGCGGTACTCGTGCTCACCCGCGCGATAGTAGAGCTCGAATTCGGTGGGCTCAGCAGCCGACACTTCATCGAACTCAAACGCAGAGCAACGGGGTATCGAAGGACGGTTACCCTCTGGCGCATCAGTGCTGGCAGACAGCAACCTGATCGGCCTGGCCACCGCCGAACGAATGTAGTCAAGCGCCTCGAGCAGGTTAGACTTGCCGCCAGCGTTAGGCCCGTACACCGCAGCCACCGGAAGAAAACGCTGCCCGTCGGGGCACTCTATGAGGGAGCGCTCGAACTCCCTCATCGATGTTGCCTGCATGGAAAGCTCGGTCTCGTCGCGATAGGATCTATAGTTCCTGAAGGTGAACTGGCAAAGCATGGTACTCAACATTCTTTTCATTGTTTTAAAAGGTATATCAGAGTTTTTCTTTGATTATAGACTTTAAGTATGCTTAATCAAGTGCTTGCTACACCAATGACAGCAGGCGCAAGGTGCAAACCGCCCTTACTAGACCATCGCATTGCTGAAATGGCGTTTAGCTAGCACGTCGCACATTACATGCATGAAAAAAGGGCAACACTCTCTAACAGAAAGCGTCACCCTTAAAGCTCCCAAAAAGCTTTTGTATTTAGCTATATTCTATACACCTCAATGAAATGAAGCACCATACCGCACAACCTCGTTTTCAAAACGCCCAAATATGCGTTCCAATGCGAATATCGAATCGACAGCATCGATTACAACCTTCGCCACAATGAAGAAGTCATTTAGCGACAACGGACACGCTGTTACGGGCTGCTGTCGCTATGGAGCCGAACCCTTATCCCCTCGGTGGGAAGGGGTCGTGGCCATGGGAATCCCTTGCACGGATTCTTCCATCGCGACGATGGATAATCAACTCCGACTCCTGATTAGAGCAAATGCGTCGACCGAGCTTTATCGCCTCGCCCTGGGTCGTCGTAACGAAAGAAGCGCGACTTGCTCCCTCGCCCTTAACCTGCCAATTGCCATCCGAACGCTTCGTAACGTGCTGATTTCTGCCTTTCATACTCACCTCGCCTTCAACCCTGAACTCGCCGATATGTCTACAGCATGAAATATGCGACAGATACCTTCGTGCCGTTATTCAAAAGTGTAGCCACTGGAGCGGACATAAAATGAAGCGCGCGCAACGACCGCGTTGATCTTCTTGTCTTTCTGGCAGCCCTGCGAACCAAAGCGAAAGAGCAGAGAAGGTACTGAAGCTCGCACCCAAAGAGGCTCATATCGACAACCTGACGGACGGGCGCCTCTATGTGAACGCAGCAGGCTACTACCATGGTCCACGCGGCGAGCAGGGCGATCCATTGGAAGCGTCTTTTGCGTACGGGATGGACATCTACGCCAACTGGCTCTTGCCAAGCGATATCGCAAAAAGTAGCGTCGTGATTAGCAAGCGAATGATTGAAGGGTACAGGTGCGCGCCGGCCGGATCGGCGTCGTAAGGTGTAGCCACTTCGAGTCGCTTCTTCATCGAAGGAACGACTCAAAAAATGGCGTTCCCATGCACGGTCACGTCTCCAATGGCTCCCCAACCACACACCTGACCGGCGATGCGCTCCAAGGCAACCCATATAGTCTCGTTATAAAAACGCGCCAACATGCGCACCAACGCGGGTGCCGAACAATCGGGTCACAACCGGTCAAGTAGCGCCTTATGGCCAACGAGAACAGCCCTGACTGCAATGTTGATGTTCACTAAAAAGTGGTTCGAATGGTTAATGAGAAATGAACACTATGAGCACGAAAAATTGAGCAGTTTGATCAGGATGTCCGTATCCCCTGGACTCAGACGCAACATGCGGGCAATGGACACCGACGATGCATCGAGGCTCGATATCGCCCGAAGGCCCCACGCTAGCCGCAACACCGCGAACAAGTACGCCGACATGGAGGTCATATCCCTGTGGCGGCCGTCTGGAAGCTCGCCCCGCCGAGCTTCGGCACGCTGAGCTCGACCTCTCCTGCCCCGGTGACGAGCTTTCTGGCGTAGTGGCCGCTGCGGTAGGCCTCCCGGCTCGCCGTTCTCTCGTAGCGCTCGGCCCCGACGGCTCGGACGCCTCCTCGTCGAGCGGCGCGTTGAGCGTCTCCTCGACGGCCTTCCTCACCAGATTCTTTACGTCCTTGCACAGCGGCTACTCGTGGACTGATGTGATGTTCGCGGACACGACCCGTACCTCTTCGTCAATGATTTGTTGTTTAGCCGTTGGAAATCATATGGCGGGTCGCGGGCCGTGTTCCGCTATGCGGCTGTCAATTTGCGAAAGTAATATGTGCCACCATGCGACATCCACGTTTAGCAAGCAATTGTAAAACTACGAGTGGACAGTATCGCTCTTTCTTCCCCCTGATTGCCTATTCATGATTTAAAGCCAATTCAGACGTCTGCCTAATAAAGTGAATCCGCGCTTTTTTACTTCCTTCAAATACACCATTAATAAGCGAATCCATTGCGGAGGACGACATGTGAGGATGATTAATGATATAAAGACCCGAAAGTAAGCAAGCTGCAACCTTCAAAGACCAAGAGGATCTTTCGTCGGCAATCTTCTTAACAATTTTTGCCTTTCTCGTGAAACTAGCGTCGTCATCTCTGGCCAACAAAAGGCTCAGCGAAAACAAGCTATTGAAATCACCAGAATCATTTCGTTGGTAAGCTTCAACCACTCGAGGCAGGGCCAAATTACACGTAACGCCATTTAGCGCCCCAATACAGAAGCCCATTATCAGAGAGGAGACCAATTTCCGACATTGTTTTTCCTGCTCGGCCCCATCAGTTATATCCATCGATGATTCAATCAAGTCCTTGACGACATCATGGTAATCTTCATCAAACGCATCCAACATAAGGTTAAGAGCGATGCCAGTCGAGTCCCTAATATCACTTCTTACTTTATTTTTTTCTTCAGCATTCAAAATCGCCTGTTGTCCTGAAAAGCACCTGGCTGCAACTCTTCCATAATTTAATGCAGAAATAGCAGTATCAATTATGGTTTTTTCATCTGGTATCGAATAGTCGTATATACCGTCGAAGCTTATTCTTTCCATTTCTTCGCAATCTCTTTGCTCCATCGTATCAGCCACGCGAGCAACGGCCTTAGAACTGCCAGCAGAAGGCGGCTCAACCTTCAACCCCTCGATACCCTGCAAGGAAACATGGGCAGGGGAATTGAGAAATGACAAAGCTTTTCCATCGCCCACTGTTGTCCTTGCCCTTTTGCTTAATTCCAAAGTCAAGCGAGGAATAGCCCTAGTCTTTCCCAGAAACAGCAATATTTCCTCATTTATTGAATAATCCAATTCATCAATCAGGCGCAAAACATGCTTCCAGCCGTCATCAAAATTACGATCTAATTTCAAGTCGATGGCCTGGGCAACAAAAAAGGCATGCAGGCTCCGATTTACAAAACGATACTCACGACCGTTATCTACCAGAAAGAGGACACCGGAACGGCATGCGGCATCCATTACTTCCTTTGGATTAATTGGATTATCGAATTTTAAACTGTAATCTTCGATTAAATGAGATAAATCAATCACGGAAATGGAGGATTTTCGAGACTGATGAAGTTCGAAAGCAATTATTTTCAATACAGCAAGGACGTCATCAACATCGCACTCACTGCCCAGGTTTGAAAACAACCTTCGTTGAACATTCTTTGAATAAATTTGGGCAAAGGGAAGTGGCTCTTGATTGAACTTTCTCGAGGGATCGTTCAAATAATAATCAATGTACTGATTAATGAACGGAGGCGTCATCTCAAATAGATTTTGATGCGAGTGAACGGAATGATCAATCGTCACAATCATATTGTCAATTTGAGCAGGACTAAAACCAGACGCCTTGCAGCGCATGGCAACCAACTCATCACGTTTCACCTTTGTCCAGGGAAGCATGGAGTAACTTGCAAGCTCCATTTCAATTTTTTTATTAAGGGCAATGTCGCCTACATTGTCACAGATAACAATCACATGACCAAACTGCAACATCGCAGAATGAAGAACATCTACCTTCTTGTTCTTCCATCTGATGGATCCAAAATCATCAATTAGTAGCAGTTTACGATTTTTACTAACTCTTGAATATCTTTCGACATCAACAGGGGAGTCTCCATACTGATCCCCAATAACTGACTTAATTGTCCTGGTTATAGAAGCTGTCGAGTTGTCAGATGTTAGCAATAAAGGAGAGTAGCCTCGATAAACACTTTCTTGATATATCGCCTTCAAGAAGAATGATTTACCAGAACGGGCCCCTCCACGAACCTCGATGCAGGGATTTGTTTCAATACACTTAAAGAATGAATCGAAATCAGTAATATCCCTCTGTTGGCTTACGACCAATTCCCCATCCTCGCTGTCAGGAGAAACTTCCCGCCTTAATGAAGGGAAAACAAAAGTATCGAGAAGTGCAAGATTCTCAGCAAGCTCATCCTTTGAAATGCCCTCGATAAACGCAGGTAGAGGCGCGCAAGCCTTTCCAAGCTTAAGAATGCCATTCTCATTAAACTGACGTTCAGGTGAAACATGCAGTTGGCTGTTAGCATTCCATTGACATGAGACCTGTTCGATGCCATATCCTTGATTCGACTGAGGGATGATATTAATCACGCGAAAGAATGCGTTTCCGTCGCAGAATGAATACACTCCTCCCCTAATTAAATAGCAGGACCCGTCATCAATCGACCGCACAACCCTAGTCTCTCCTTTATGTTCATGGCCCAAGAAGGCCACATCGATTTTATTTGACATTAATCTTTCAAGCGCCAAACGGTCGTCGTCTTTAAACCATTCAAGACCATGGTGCATAGCTAAAATATGAAAGCCATCGGAAGGGAGGGACATCAGAGCATCACGGGCACTCTGACTAAGGCAATGATACCCCTTATCGTCTCCAGCAATCGTCGATAAGGGCGCACTATTGATTAGGCATATTGTGTAGCGAAACCCATCGATATCTATTTCTTTTACCTCGGTTTCCCTATTGCCCAATCCGCACTCGTATCCCTCTGAAAACAAAAAGAAAGCATCCATTTTATTTAGTTCACGCGCGTATTGATCCGGTCCATAGACGATACTGCTCTCTACAGGCGTATCAATATCGTGATTTCCTGGAACAACCATGAGATGGACAACGAACTCGCTCTTCGCCTCAAGCTCCGTTTTTATTAAATCGAAAAACTGTTCTGCTACTACATATTCATCCAACTGTCCTGAGTTGGAAATGTCGCCTGTTATCAAAATTAGAACATGATGAGCTTTACATTTATTAACAACCGAGCTTGCAATGTCTTTCGCTCGCATGGTTAAATCATCGGGCGCCGTATACCGAAAATGAAAATCAGAAAGATGAACGACACAAAGGCTCTGGCAATCGCTGTTCTCAGCAGTCATCGATAATCTCCCGTCATTTTTTTATTGCGCCTACAGTATATTACTGTGGCCAATGAGCCGCAGTGAACGCTAAACACTCAAATATGCTGGAGGGGGTGCTGCCCGAGCGCGGCGGCGATCCTCGAGGAGGCCGAGCCGGACGTCCCGGCATACCTCGATTTCCCGCCGTCACACTTGAAGCGCCTGCGCACCAACAACGTCCAAGAGCCGACGAACCGCGAGATAAAGCGCAGGTCGAGTGTGGCGCAGACGTTCCCCTCGACGACATCGCTGGTGCGTCTGGCCGGCGCGGTCATGTGGGAGCAGGACGAGATGTGGCAGAAGTCGAGGTACTTCTCGGAGGCGACGATGAGCGAGCCCTACGACGAGGGCCGCACGCGCGGGATCGACGGGGCGGTCGACTGGGCGCGGCTGGAGGCGGAGGCCAGGAAGATGATCGAATCGGGCCTCGAGCTTGCGGACAGGATCGAGACGGCATAGGATATCAACTGTGTTCCAGGTTCCAGGACGACGGGCCGGCTCGCTTCTGATCGGACGCTACACCAACTTTCTCGACACTGCCGTTAAGTTAGCCCGATGAATAAAGCTTAGGCTGCAAAATTGAAAAATACGGCCATGCAGAGCTTGACCTTAGCAGCAACCTCGCGACTTTTCCTGGAAGGTCCCGGTGACGAGTCTCGAAGAGGCGCAAAACGGCCTCATGTTGGAGTTACCGCATCGCTTATAGCCAACACAGCACAGGTCAGAGCGCCGCCGGGGACTAAAGCAGGCCCGCTCCCTCTCCCCACCCCAACATTCCCCAGAAAGTTCGCTGATGTTGACTGGTGTTCCCGTAAAATAAACCCCAACAAAATATGTGCGGAGCGCTGGCCTGGAGCTGCCTTCGGACCCTATTGTCTGCTCACCGAGAGGCTCCGCTATGAAACGACTCCTTTACCACCTGCTCTGCGCGATCGCGTGCACGTCCATGGTCGGCGCGACGTTGCCCATGGCAGCCATCGCAGGAGCCATGCAGCCTCGGGCAACAGCCGAGCAGCAGTCGCAAGCCGACGCCACGAGCAGCGACACAGGCAATGCTGAAGACGGCACCAACACAATCGCGGCAGCAGATACCGTAGAGGACAGCGCCGCAACATCCACCGGCACCAGCTCCGTCAACACGGAAAGCGCTGACGGCACCGCCGCCGCAACCACCACCCCCACCCCATCCCTCCGAGCCCAAGCCACCCCCACGCCCGAGGCGATCTCCGCCGCGTCACAAACCGGCTACGCCCACTCCGCCACCGCAACCCAAAACGGCGTCACCTTCACCGTCTCGTGGAACGACGCCCCCGCGGGCACCGCGACGACCTTCCACGTAACCCAGACCAACGGCTCGTCCCAGGCCAAGGCGCGCATGGACGTGCCCACCTATTGGGACGGCGGCAGCCAGGAAAGCGTCTGCGACCCGTCGCGCCCGGCATGGGCCGGCTACCACAGCCTGGGCACGGCGGGCCACGACTTTACCTTCGACTTCACGGCATCGGGCACGTACCGCGTCTACTTCTACTTTATGGACAACGACAGAAACGACTCCCAAAACGACAAGGGAATCTACTACCTGCGCGCCACGGCTGAGGTGACCGTAAACGACGCCGCCCGCCCAAGCGTCACGCAGATCGTCAACGACGCCGTGGACCTATGCAGGCAAGAGACAAACGGCTCGGAATACGACATGGCGCTGTGGCTCCACGACTGGACGCTCGACCAGCTGGAGTACGACCACAGCCTCAACTGGTGCTCGGCCGAAAGCGGCCTCACGCGCCACCAGGGCACCTGCGAGAGCTACCAGCGCATCTACTCCAAGCTCCTTGACGCCGCGGGCATCGCCAACGGCCGCATCACCGGTAACGGCCACACCTGGAACGCCGTAAAGATCGACGGCAAATGGTGCCAGATGGACCTAACCTGGGACGACACCAGCAACAACTGGTACGGGGACCTGGACCAGCGCCATCTGTACTTTGGCCTGACCGACGAGCTCATGGCAATCGCCCACTCCGACCACACGGCAAACTACCAGAAGGCCGACTACGCCTACCGCTCGACCGACCTGTCCAACAATTACTTTGTGCGAAATGGCAAGGCCGATGAATGGGCCGAAAAATACACCGACCGCATTCAGCAGCACCTGGATGCCAAGGAAGAGAGCTTTTCCATTGATGCTGATAACCAGTCGTTCCCTCCGAGCGTCTCGGGGATTCAAAATGGGATTGTTGCGTATACGATGAATCAGAGGGAGTGGAAAGTTAAAGGCGCCAAGGTTGAGCTTACTGCGGCATCAAACGTCACCAAGGAATCGAACAGCAAATGGAGCGCTAGGTACGACCTGGCAGCAAAATACCGAATCACAACATTAGAGAAAGTTATAGACGACGGCTCCTACCGCCTCGCGGCCGCCCTCGACGCCCGGATGGCCGTGTCGGCCTCCGCATCGGGCTGCTCGCTGTCCTCGGGCGCGGGCGCCCTCTCCCTCGAGCGCGACGGGGCGACGGG
>CABVDG010000011.1:0-67345 GCA_902497075.1 uncultured Collinsella sp. | reverse complement strand
TCCATTGGAACACGAGGAGGCGCCAGGTTAAACTGAAGGGACTGACCCCGGAGGAATTCCGGAATCAGTCCCTATGTGCGGCGTAGGCCGCTTATTAGCCCGTCCAAGAATTGGGGCGCAGTTCAGTGCACAGCGGGGGTTCTTTCATGTCCGAGGACGTCCGCGAAGGTCAGCCCTCAGATCCTGCGGTGAGAGACCTAGGCCTCGTTGTACACCGTCTTGAGCTTCAGCAGGTGCTGATAGCGATCCATGGCGGCCTGCTCGTTCTCCTTGAAAAGCTCCTCGGCGCGCTCGGGGAAGGAGCGCGTCAGCGAAGCGTAACGGGCCTCGTTCATCAGGAACTCCTGATAACCGCCCGCGGGCTCCTTGGAATCGAGCGAGAACTTCTTGCCGGCAGCAGCCTCGGGGTTGAAGCGGAAGAGGTTCCAGTAACCGCACTCGACAGCCTTCTTCATCTCGGCCTGGCAGTTCTGCATGCCGCCCTTCTTGATGGAGTGCATCTCGCAGGGGCTGTAGCCGATGATGAGGGACGGGCCGTCGTAGGCCTCGGCCTCGTGGATGGCCTTGAGGGTCTGAGCCGGGTTGGCGCCCATGGCAACCTGTGCCACGTAGACGTAGCCGTAGCTCATGGCAATCTCGGCCAGAGACTTCTTCTTGGTCACCTTACCGGCAGCGGCGAACTGAGCGACCTGGCCCAGGTTCGAGGCCTTGGAGGCCTGACCACCGGTGTTGGAGTAGACCTCGGTGTCGAAGACGAAGACGTTGACGTTGTGGCCGGAAGCCAGGACGTGGTCCAGGCCACCGAAACCGATGTCGTAGGCCCAGCCGTCGCCGCCGAAGATCCAGAAGGACTTCTTGGTGAGGTAAGCCTTGTCGGCGAGGATCGCCTTGGAAGCGTCGCAGCCGCACTTCTCGAGCTCGGCAACGTAGGCAGCGGCAGCGGTCTTGGAGGCCTCGGCGTCATTGACGGAGTCGATCCAAGCCTGGCCGGCGGCCTTGAGCTCGTCGGACGGACCATCGGCAGCGATGATGTCCTGGGTAGCGGCGATCAGCTTGTGCTGAACGGCCTCATAGCCAACGGCCATGCCCAGACCATGCTCGGCATTGTCCTCGAACAGGGAGTTGTTCCACGCCGGGCCGTGACCGTCCTTGTCCTTGCAGTAAGGAGCGGTGGCAGCGGGGTTGCCCCAAATGGAGGAGCAGCCGGTGGCGTTGGAGATGAACATGCGGTCGCCGGCAACCTGGGTCACCAGACGTGCATAGGCGGTCTCGGCGCAGCCGGCGCAGGAGCCAGAGAACTCCAGGTAGGGCTGCTTAAACTGGCTGCCCTTGACGTTGGCCGCGATGAGCTCCTTCTTCTCGGAGACGTTCTCGACCATGTAGTCCCAAACAGGCTGCTGGTCCATCTCCTGCTCGGTGGGAACCATCTCGAGGGCACCCTTGGGGCAGACCTTGACGCAGTTGGTGCAGCCCATGCAGTCGAGCGGGGACACGGCCATGGTGAACTTCATGCCCTTGGCCTTGGGGCCCATGGCGTCGAGCGTACGGGTAGCCTCGGGCGCGGCGGCAGCCTCGTCCTCGGTCATCGCGAACGGACGGATGGTGGCATGCGGGCACACGTAGGCGCACTGGTTGCACTGGATGCACTTGGTCTCGTCCCAGTGGGGAACGACCACGGCGACGCCGCGCTTCTCGTATGCGGAGGCGCCCAGCTCAAACTGGCCGTCGGCGCAACCGACGAAGGCGGAAACAGGCAGGCTGTCGCCGTCCATGCGATCGATGGGCTCGAGCAGGTTCTTGACCTGCTGGGCGATGGCGGACTTGGTCTCCTCGGAGAGCTCGACGGGAGCGGCATCCTCGGCGGTAGCCCAGTCGGCCGGAACCTCGAACTTACGGAAGGCGGTAGCGCCGGCATCGATGGCCTTGTGGTTGGCGTCGACGATAGCCTGGCCCTTCTTCATGTAGGACTTGGTAGCCGCGTCCTTCATGTACTGCAGGGCGTCCTCGGCGGGCAGGACCTTGGCCAGCGCAAAGAAGGCGGACTGGAGCACCGTGTTGGTGCGCTTGCCCATGCCGACCTTAGCGGCCAGGTCGATAGCGTCGATCAGGTAGACGTTGACGTTGTTGTTCGCGATGTAGCGCTTGGCCACGGCGGGCATGTGCTCGGCGAACTCCTCGTCGCTCCACTGGCAGTTGACCAGGAAGGTGCCGCCCGGCTTGACGTCGCGGACCATCTTGAAGCCCTTAACGATGTAGCTGGGGTTATGGCAAGCGACAAAATCGGCCTTGGTCACGTAGTACGGCGAACGGATCGGAGAATCACCAAAGCGCAGGTGCGAGACGGTGACGCCGCCGGTCTTCTTGGAGTCGTACTGGAAGTAGGCCTGGACGTACTTGTCGGTGTGGTCGCCGATGATCTTGATCGAGTTCTTGTTGGCGCCGACGGTACCGTCGCCACCCAGACCCCAGAACTTGCACTCGATGGTGCCGGGGGCTGCGGTGTTGGGCGCATCCTCGGCCTCGGGCAGGCTCAGGTTGGTCACGTCATCGACGATGCCGATGGTGAACTCGCGCTTGGGCTCGTCCTTCTTGAGCTCCTCGAAGACAGCGAACGCGGACGCGGGAGGCGTGTCCTTGCTGCCCAGGCCATAACGGCCGCCGACAACCTTGATGCCCGTCTTGCCAGCCTCGTAGAGAGCGGAGACGACGTCCTGGTAGAGCGGCTCGCCGATAGAACCCGGCTCCTTGGTACGGTCCATGACGGCGATCTTCTGGACGGTCTCGGGGAGAACGTCGACGAAGTGCTTGATGGAGAACGGACGGAACAGACGAACCTTGACCAGGCCGACCTTCTCGCCGTGAGCGTTGAGGTAGTCGATGACTTCCTCGAGCACGTCGCAGAAGGAGCCCATGCACACGACGACGCGGTCGGCATCGGGAGCGCCGTAGTAGTTGAACAGGCCGTAATCGGTGCCGAGCTTCTCGTTGATCTTCTTCATGTAGCCCTCGACGACGGCGGGAAGCTCGTCGTAGACCTTGTTGCAGGCCTCGCGGTTCTGGAAGAAGATGTCGCCGTTCTCGTGGCTACCGCGGGTGTGCGGGTGCTCAGGGTTGAGCGCGTGGTCGCGGAAAGCCTGGACAGCGTCCATGTCGCACATCTCGGCCAGATCCTTGTAGTCCCACATGGCGACCTTCTGGATCTCGTGGCTGGTGCGGAAGCCGTCGAAGAAGTTAAGGAACGGAGTCTTGCCCTCGATGGCGGCAAGGTGGGCCACCGGCGAGAGGTCCATGACCTCCTGGACGTTGCCCTCGGCGAGCATGGCGAAGCCGGTCTGACGGCAGGCCATGACGTCGGAGTGATCGCCAAAAATGTTCAGGGCGTGGGAAGCGACGCAACGCGCGGAGACGTGGAAGACGCCCGGGAGCTGCTCGCCCGCGATCTTGTACATGTTCGGGATCATCAGGAGCAGGCCCTGAGAAGCCGTGTAGGTGGTGGTCAGAGCACCGGCGCCCAGCGAACCGTGAACGGTACCGGCTGCACCTGCCTCGGACTCCATCTCGACGACCTTGACCGGGGTGCCGAAGATGTTCTTGCGACCCTGGGCCGCCCACTGGTCGACATGGTCGGCCATCGGGCTGGACGGCGTAATGGGATAGATTCCCGCTACCTCGGTGTACGCATACGAAACATATGCGGCCGCCTCGTTGCCGTCCATAGACTTAAACTTACGCGCCATATACCCCTCTCCTCTCATATAGGTATACAGGCCCCGGCGATCGCCGGGATGTTGGCGTGATGGGATTTTCGCTGTTGCTTCCAATCATCTGGCAGGCAGACTGAGCAGCAGGTACATGGCGTGGAGAGAAGACATGCCGAGGCGAGGGGCAGCTGATGCGCCCCACAGACCCGACCGCCCGTCTTGCACATGACCGAGCGCCGCAAAGGCCGCATGCCGGATGCTCCCGGGCACGCCCCGGCGATGGGAAGCGCCCGCAACGGAAATCCGCATGCGGGTTTATTGTACCCCGCCGTTAAGTGTAATTTCGACAAATATAGGCGGGCGGTAAAGGTTTACCTCGGGTGACCGCCAAAGGCCAGAATGGTCCCTCCATCCCCGGACGACTGGCTCTGACGCGCCAAGGAGTGTCCCCAAGTACCGGCAGGAAAGGAACGTCCCTAACTGCCGGCTAGAGGGCGCCGAGCAGGATGGCGTAGGTGGTGGATTCGCCGAGTTTGAGCTCGTCGCCGGGGTTGAGCTGGGCGGAGCGGCCGGGCTCTACTTGAATACACACACTCGTGGCCCCGTTTACCACCACGGTGCCGTTAGTGGACGACAGGTCCTCGACAAACCATGCGCCAGACTCGTCGCACCAGATATGGGCATGGCGGGCCGAGACGTCGTCGGTGATGCCGCCCTCCCCCGTTGCCAGCGCGCCGATCTCAACGCCTTCCTCACTCGGCTGAATCCAGCGCGGGACGCTCACCACGTAGCCGTTTTGCACGCACAGCAGTCCCAGCGGATGCGCCGGCGCGACCTCGTGCTCGCCCGCGACCGAAGATGTGCTCAGCGAGCGCGGCGTCGACGTGTCGCCGCCACGGGTCGCATGAGCGCGGCGGCTCGCCCGACTTGGAACTAAGGCGGGCGTGAGAGCAAACGGCATAGGGAACGAATCTTGCGGATGTACTCCTCGACGTCAGGCAGGTAAGCCCCACGAAGTCACCGGGGAGGCCCAAGCGGCCCGGCACCACTTCCAGATTCTGACCAGGGCGAGTCGTTCGCCGGTGGCTGAAGGCTCGCTCCCACCCAAAAGGGGAGATTCGCGTTGTTCCCCAATCGCTCTCGCATCTTTCATTTTGCTCGAGGTGGGCTATAAAAACTTTCCTGGTGAAAGGCGGCGATTGGTTTCCTTTCTTTCTAGAGGAGCGCGCCTGTAATCTGTTTTCATCCTAAATCAAGTTAAGATCGGACCTTCCAGAGGCAAGTCGACTCAAACTGCGAGGCTCCATGTTGGAATAAAGAGCGCTGTCGAAGTGCCAACAACACAAAGCTTGCCAGTCTCAAATAGAACCTTTTGGGAGTCCGATTGGGCCGCACACCGAATCCCCGCTGGTGGTTTTTTATAGCTGCGCAACAATAAACAAGGTTAGTGCCAGTCCAGCATGAAATTGAGGAACGTATGCATTTTTTCTCAGTAAGTGATCGTCGTTACTGCTTCGATGAGGTCACTCGCAATTGCTTTCAGGTTGACCAAGCATCAGAAGATGCGCTTCGCATATTTGAAGCATCGGGAAGAACGGTCAACTCGAAGTTGCTAACAAAGTCACTTGCTGCGAAAGGCTACGACCAAACGACCATAGCAGAACTTGAAGACGACATTGATGAGTATCAACGATTGTCTGAGCGGACTTTCTTAACAAAAGACACGCCTCGAAAACTTAGATCCATCGAACTCCACGTTTCACATGCATGCAACCTTGGTTGTAGTTACTGTTTTGCCGGTAAAGGAGATTATGGAACGTCTCCTCTGCTGATGACAGACGAGATAGCCTTCAAGGCGGTCGACTACCTCGTCGCAAGTTCATCGGAAAACGAAACGCTTGCGATCGTCTTTTTTGGTGGGGAACCCATGATTAACGAGCCGCTGATATGGAAAACGGTCGACTATTCAAAAAGAATATACCCCAATAGAAACTTTACCTATTCTATTACGACCAACGGAACGCTTTTGAATGACACTGCTGTGAATTCTTTCAAGGAGCACGGGTTTTCTGTTCTGATTAGTCTCGATGGTACAGGATGCAAGCACGATGCATCGCGCCCGTACAAGACGGGAGGCGGCTCTTTCTCCGATATCGACAAAAACGTTCGTCGTTTTTCCGAGTCGTTCCCCTTCGGCGCAAGAGCGACCTTAACAAATAATAACTGTAACCTTGTTGAAGACTATCTTCAGTTTAAAGAGATGGGCTTCAGAAGGATTTACTTCTCGCCCGTGAGCTCATTCGATGAGAATATCAAACTCGACGAACACTCATTAAACAAAATCAGGGCGGGCCTAATAGATTTGGCGGATCAATATCTCAAACAGATTGATCAAGGGGAAAAGCCCTTGTTTAGAACATTGAAAACTGCAGTTGATTTGATTATGAGCAACAGGATCGCCTTTGTCGGATGCGGGGCTGGCAGGCGTTTTATTTCCGTGACTCCCGAAGGGGACGTATACCCCTGTCACAGGTTTGTCGGGATGATGCGATTCAAAATGGGCAACATCGTCACCGGAATTGACGAAACTAGGTATATTGAAAACTGGAGTCAGGGTGTCGAAAAAAGAATTGACTGTACGGACTGTTGGGCTCGGTCTTTCTGTGGTGGGGGCTGTAGCTGGGAGGCTGCAGACGAGCACGGCTACTTGCCCAAGAGTCTACACCCTGCATCATGTGAATATAGAAAAATGTGCTACGAGATGGCTTTTGACCTTATTTCCCGCCACTCATCTTCGCAGGAGAAAAATCAACGAGAAGCTACTGTATCGGAATAAGCGGTTCAGCGCATTGCTGTCACCATTGTGGAGGTGTTCGTTCTTCTGATTACCGTCTGCGAAGCTTATTGCTACGTTCGCCGAAACCATTCTAGAAATATGGTGAACTAGACATCTTGGTTTGTTATACACAATATTGAGGTTTTTCTGCACTCAAAGGGAGGTAGTCGTGAAGCATATTCATCCGATTAATCCAGGAAGTGGCGACGAGGCAGGCGTGAAGCCGATGTCTTTTGACTGCCTCTTGGGCATTACTGACATCTGTACTGTTTATGATAAAGCAGATGGCTGTGGTGCATACGATTACTGCGACTATGACATGGATGGCGGCAGCATCTGCGTTGTAGATCACTGTGGCATTGATCAAACGTAGTCTCTAATTGGATTAAGGTGAGGAGCTGTTATGAAGCATATCCATCCTGTTGGTTCAAATGAACATCCTCCCGTTGAGCCTTGTTGTCTTGGAGTTGATATATGCAATTTTTACGACATCGCCGAGTGCCCTGTTGCGGATTGGTGCTATGTCGATAAAGAATCAAGCTGTGTTTTGCCAGCAGATTGGTGCGATCCAGTTGACGAGTAGTTTTGTGGCTAGGAACTATTTGGTCCAATTCAGAATAAGATGGGAACAAATACCAAAATCTCGTGTCTGGGAGGAGTTATGCCATTATTGCAAGGTCTCGTTGGATTAGCCTTTATACTTGCGTTATATCTGGCACCTTTTTTAATTCTATTCTTCATTATCCGACTCTTTCTTCGGAGAAAATAGGAGTGTCACGCAAACATTAGCGTAGCTTTCTTCCAATATGAGCCGAGCATTGGCAAGTGGAATAAGAAGCCCGACCGTTCGCCACATGAAAGTGATCGGACGGGCTTCTCTATTTAACCCGGGCCGCCACCCATAGCGGCTTTCCAAGCGTATTCTCAGTGCAAAGCAATCGTCAGTTTAATCCTATGCGCTGATACCGCATTTCATTTGTTCGGCTCGAATTCTACGGCCTGGCAACCCTCGCACTCTCCGGCAAATGGATTGAACGCGAAGGCAGAGATGATGTGTGCGTGGACATCGAGGCTGCTGTAGGCAACATACTGGGACATGGACCCCCGCTGCGCGTGGTATGCGGCCCGGCATATTCATTGCCGTCCAACCCCGTGTAGTTGCAGCAAAGGGTGGAACCTCAATGCTCAGCTCATGTTGTCCGTGGGACACGAGAATCGTAAGTACACTTTGGTGCGATTCTCACGCTGATACTGAGCCACCTGGAATAAGATACGTCGCGACAACACTTCGCTTCACCTCTGTCTCGACAAGATGACGTAGACTAAAGTTTCCTTTAGTAAGAGAACGAGAACTATATCTGAAAGCGTTGCGATGGCGTGAAGGCACCGAGTCCGAACCGCCTGAATGCTACGTGCATCTGCATCGCCTTTTTGTTATCTCTGCCAGTTGGGTAGCACTACACTTGTCATCATTTACCCTGGTACATGCTGCCTAAATCCACTACCCCTTCTACCGCGCCGACCATCTCGTCATCGTGAGAGACAACGATGATCAGCTGGCTTTGCTTGTTGCGCTTAACATAGGCCGCAAGCTCGGCGCGGCTTACAGCGTCTAACCCAGTCGTGGGCTCGTCGAGTACCAAAACTGACGACTTGCGTGAAATCGCCGACCATAAGTACACTCGGCGCAGCTCACCGCCCGAAAGCGCGGAGCAACGTTTCCCGAGCAACTCCTTCACGCTGTTTTCCAGCGAAAGTAGGCCATCTACACCCCGGTGATAGGAAGAAAAGGGCGTGTCGAAATACTCTAACAGCTCTTTCACCGTTTCGTCCGGCGCGAAGCACGACTGTGGGCAGCACGATATCTCTCTCGCACGTATGTAATCCAAGTCGCATTCTTCGATTGGCACGCCGTTGTATTTTACTTTGCCTTTCGATGAGTATAGCCCGAGCATCAAGTAAAGAAGTGACGTCTTGCCTCTTCCGTTTTCCCCAACTATGCAATATGTACCAGGACCGGAAAACTTGAAAGAAAACCCGCCGAGGACCTCTCGGACAGATCCGTCTGGAAGGGCAACCGAGAATTCCAAATCAGATACCGAAATGTCATTTATTTCATCGAGTTTAGCTAAATCGGTCCGATTCCACCCCGATCTCTCCTTTTCTCTCGTCGCGATAGCCGTCCTATCCCATGATGCTTTGGCATCTTGATAGGATTTGAACAATGACATCATACTTTTCAAAGTCTTAAAGAGAACCGCGAAGTATGTAGCGATGATAGTGTACTCGCCTATTGACATAGTTCCGTTAATGATTCGTACTCCGGAAACAACAAGTATCACCGCTTGAAACAACGCTGCGAAAAGACCATCGAGCGATGTCAGAGAATATGATAGCTTTCCGGAGCGCAAAACTTTGGGAAAATAGCTCTTAAACCCAGCGTCGAGCGCTTGTTCGCTCTTGCCGTACGAAGATGTCAGTTGAATGTTGAGAATCTGATTAAGCTGCGATGCAATTGCGGCGTAAAAGGCGCTGTCCGCCTCTTTCTTCTCATACGTGACCCTATACAAAAGTTTCCTCAACCCAGTAATTACACAGAAATACACGATGAGGAGAATGATGGAAAACACCGCGAGAGTTGAATCAATTGACCATATGATAAGCAATACGATGGGAATGGCTACAATGGACAGCGGCGCACTGATAAAATTCGCCAAAACGAAGGATGAGACCACGCTGGAGTCGGAAATAATCCGTTGCGTTGTATAGGCTGGATCGATGGTCCGACTCACCAAGTAATCGTCTCTTTCAAAACGCAAGACGGCCTCCCTGAGAAGATCAAAGGAAAGTCTCGTGGTTATGCGAATGGAAAGTGTTCCTGCAAAATAAGTAAAGAGGGTGGAGAAAACTCCTATTGACGCAACCAGGAGCGCGAAGAGTACGGCGTCTCTTTCGCTGCGGTTACCGAGAAGAAAATCTAAGAATTTCCCGTTCACGTATGGCATGGCATAGGAGAGAGCGGTTCCAATCACCGTGATAGCAATGAAGACGAAAGCCCCTTTTGCTCTGATGAACCTCGAGAGAACGCATCGAATCAAGGAAGGCCCCAATCTACCCGCCACAAAACATCAATCACTGATACCTTACACCTCAACACAACAGGAGCGAAGATTTGCCAATGAGACTGCTTTAAGATTGCCTTGGGCCAATACGATCTCAAGCTCTTCCTACAAGAGAGTCGGAATCGGACATCTCCTCCGACGAACCTGGCAATCGGGCGGTTGAAATATCTTTTTCAACCGCCCGATTGCCACAATAGATTTGAGCATCCGCCCACAAACGTCCGCGTTTTATACCCATCAAATCCTTTGCCTTTTGTCGTCTAGACTAGAAAAATCGCTCGAAATAACGCAACCGGCCTGCTCGCTTGAAGAAACCTAAGCCCGTAACGTAGATGTGCAAACTTCCGAAACGCCTTGCGCGGCATAGTGCGTATAAACTTCGTCAACCGCCTCAGAAATATCTGAGTATCGCGCCGGGTCAAAAGCATACGATGTCGCAGCTATACCCTGCACCCATTCGGAACGCGGATTAATTGAATAGCCACACAGCATCATCATACATGCATCTAGACCTGATTTCCCAAGTATCCGACGTATTGATGAGAGCATCGCGGGTCGCCCCTGCACCATCGTCGTCACCCCTATTAGCAGTATTTACCGTTTTTCTCTAAATGCGTATCGCCACCCTTAAGAATACGAAGTGTTTTATCCAGACCCGATTGTCCTCCATCTCAAACGAAGGGATAAGGAATCTCATCCGGAATCGGCAGTAACGGAGGATTCACAACGACAAGCGAAAAACATGAGTCATCTCTCAGAGGGGAGTAAAGGCTCCCCTCAAGCACCCTAGTTTCGTCATCCAAAGAGTTGATGGCAGTGTTTTTCTTACAAAGGTCGACAACAAAAGGGTTGATTTCTACAGATGTTACATCCATGCCACAGTTGGTAAGTATCAGGCCCTGTATTCTGGGGCCAGAACACAAATCGAGAGCCTTCCGTGCGCTCTGCGGTGTAAGGCGCCAATCTCAGCAAATCTGTCCCACAATACTGCGCTGAAGAACAAGACGGAACCCCTGAGCCAAACTCTCCTATACCTTATTAAGGCTAAGACAGGCAAGTTCACGCACCCGGCATATTCCAGAATAACATCCTATTGTTTTAGATGCTCTACAAGCATGAACAGCCGCGAATCGGAAAGATCTTCTAGTTTCGCCCCGACTGACCGCCAAGGGCCAAAATGGCCCCTCCATCCCCGGGCGACTGGCTCTGGCGCGCCGAGGAGTGTCCCCAAGTGCCGGCAGAAAAGAAACGTCCCTATCTGCCGGCTAGAGGGCACCGAAGAGGATGGCGTAGGTAGTGGATTCGCCGAGCTTGAGCTCGTCGCCGGGATTGAGTTGGGCGGAACGGCCGGGCTCGACCTGAATGCAGACGCGCGTGGCCCCGTTTACCACCACGGTTCCGTTGGTGGACGACAAGTCCTCGACGTGCCAGATATTTTGAGCATCGCACCAGATATGGGCATGGCGGGCCGAGACATCGTCGCCGACGTCGGTAATATCGCCCTCACCAGTGGCCAGCGCACCAATCTCAACACCCTGCTCACTCGGCTGAATCCAGCGCGGGGCGCTCACGACAAAACTGTTTTGTACGCGCAGCAAGCCCAAGGGGTGCGCCGGAGCGGGTTCGCGTTCGCCCGCGGTCATCGACATGCCAAGCGAACGCGGCGTGGAGGTGCCTCCGCCACAGGTCGCGTGCGCGTAGTCGATGGCATAGTTCACCGAGGACCGCACATCCGCCGAACAACCGACGGCGACAAACAGCACCAGCACGGCCTCGGCGCGCTCGGCGGGCATGAGTTCCGCCGCCTGGGACAGGCGATCGAGCGCGTTGCGATAGAGATTCGTGTCCTGATGGCACTCTTCGAGCGCGCGTACCATCGGTTCACCTGCAGGACCGCACACCATATTGATCACAGCCGTGGAGTCCATGGGATTTCGCTGGCGCAGGGCCAGTTGCGACATAATACGCGCAGCCGAGGTACCGTATTCGGCAAAGTAGCGCTGCTGAAGCGTGCCGACCGGCGCGCGAACGATAAAGCGGGAAACCCAAGAGCGATCGGCGGCTCGGCTCTGCGGGCTGCGGCCGTCGGCGAGCGGACGGGACGAAAGCACCAGGCCGCACAGCTCGATATGGCTCAGATGCGCCGCGCGCTTAAAGATGTCAAACATGGCCCCGCATGGGGTGAGCTTAACTTGAGATGCCATGACCTAGGCCTCCTTGGTCGTAGAAATAGAATCGGACGATACTTCGACAGGTCCGCCAAAAGTACGGGCAGCTGCGGCTCCACCGGCAAGCGGAGTCGCCATCTGGGCTTTTGTGCGTCGCGGTGCCGAAACGGGAAGTTCAAAGGCAAAGCCCATCGCAAGCAAAAACCACGTAAGCGTATAGGTTGCAACCAGAGCGGCAACAAGGCCGCCCATCACGGCGCGTTGGGAAAATACGCTACATGCAGCCACAACCAGTACTGGAACCTCGCAGGCAGAAAGCGCAAGCACACCCTGCAGGAACCCCGAGCGCCGATTGCGCGCAAGTGCCCCCGCGGTAACGCCGGCTATGCCTGGCAGCGCCAACGCCAGTGCGGCAATAATACCCGGTAGCGTCCCAGACCACACGAGCGATCCCAAAGTCGCCGTCACGCGAGCGCCCGACGCCAGCAGCGCGGCCGAAACCACGACCACAGCCCAAACCACGCCACAGACGACCGTCGCGCCGACCATCAGCGCGCGACGAACCGCACGGCCAGACGCATCCATGGGGCACGGCGTGAGCGGCTCGCCGCGGAGCGAACGACCGACATTTTGCGCATAGTGGTCACAAAACGCCGAGAGCGCCGCCTCGACCGCCGCCGGCTCGGGACGATCTTTTTGATGGCTGGACAGACAGGCCATCACCACGTCGAACAGCTGGGCATCGACAAACGCCAGCGCATCGCGTAGCTCTTCGGAATCCGGCTCAAGCCCTAGCTGCTGGGCCTGCTCGGCCGCGGCGAGCGCCACATCGGGCTCACGACGAAGCAGCTGAGTCAAATCACAACCGGGCGCATGGGCACCAATGGGATAGTCGGGCTGCGTGTCCATCTTGAGACGGTAGGGGCTCGCGATGTCGCGCGTCTTTTTGCGCGAACCCGAGGTGCCCGAAGTGCTCGGCGCGGCTTCGTATGGCGCGATGCCGACAATGAGCTCGTAAACCGTGCTTGCCGCGGCATAGACGTCAATCGCCGGCGACATACGCAAAGCGCGCAGGTCGGGAATATCGTCGGTGAGCATCTCGGGCGGGGCATAGGCAACCGTCGCGCGACGCAGCGTGGCATAACGCTCCGTAAACGACGCCTTGCCGCCGGTACCGGCCACGGCCGACGCAGGCTCGAGCGCCAGCGACGAGCCAAAGTCGATCAGGCACAGGTCAAAGGTGCCCTCGGCAAGCTGCCGGTCAAGCGGTAAACGCGCCGTACGCACCATAATATTAGCGGGCGAGATATCGCGATGGACAAAGCCCTCGCCCACCAGGCTCATGCGGCAGAGCAGGTCGAACAGGTCGCGCCCCAAGCGCGCCGCCACAAGCGGCGACAGGCGTCCGGCATCGTCCACGGCAAGTCGCGAACGCAAGCGGGCAAGCGTCTCGCCCTCGACCCATTCCATGACAATTGCAGGCACACCGTCGACCTCGCCCCAGCCATAGAGGCGGGGAAAGCCCTTAAGGCCCGAAAGGGCGCGATGGCATTCATATTCCTCGCGAAATGCCGCTTTGAACTTGGCGACCAGCGCCTCATGGGCGGCATCGTCGTCAAACTCATCGCGCGTCGGCAAGATGAGCTGTTTGAGTGCCACGGCCTCGCCTTGGGCATTGACGGCACGCGTCACGCGGCCGATACCGCCACGGCGCATGGTGGCATCGTCGGCAAACAGCATCGTAAAACGACGCAGATAGGCAGGCAGTTCGTCCTGACCGAGCGCAATGGCCGGCTCAAACCCGTCGACACGCGCCAGGCGCAGGCCGACCATGGGATCGCGACCGAGCGATTGCGGTGTGGTGGATGCAAGATCGGTCATCATAGGGCAAGCGCCGCCACGTTATTGTTGAAGTTACCGAGTGCGACGTCATCATCGCCGTAATGGCCGACCCATTGACATAGGTTGGTGTAACAGCCCCACAGATTGGCATACTGCTGGTACCATTTTGACCGGGGCGAGAATGTCTGACGACCGAACTCGGCTCGGATGACAAACATCTCCCCGACCAGGCTGTCGCACGGCCTGGGATCTCCCGTAGAGTTATAGGTCGAAACCACGTCATTGGCACGAGAAACATAGCCGTCGAGCATGTTGTACTTGGTCACAAGCCAACTGTGAATGCTCTCTTCCTCAGCAGCGGAAAGGCCGCCGGAGTTTGTATCGTTGTCAGTGTTGCCGCCCGTCGAGCCGCCGTTTCCAGACCCTCCGGCAGAGGAACCCGACCCAGAGCCGCCGCCCGAACTCGACGAATCCGAGCCGGAGCCAGAAGTATCCGAGCTACCGGGCTTTCCGGACTGCTGGGCGTCCTGCTCCTTCTGCTGCTCGACCTTATTCACCGTTGCCGCCACACTATTGTTGGACAATCGATCGATGATCTTGGTGTTGGTGAGCACGATGGTTTTGCCATTGGCAAGCGTGACTTCGTTGTCCGGGGCCTCGGCGCCGTCCGCGTCGTCGGCGCCAAACACAATATGCGCGACCACACTTGCCCAAGCATATCCAGTCGTGGTGCCCAGATCACTTTTGACCTCATGCCCCACGCGCGGTTCGCGTGCGGCATGTGCCTGCATCATGGACGGCACGGTCATGCCATAGGCAGAAACGCCAGCTATGACCAGCACCAGCGAGCAAGACAGCAGTGCGTACGCCCGCGGCGCCAAGCCCAGTCGGCGTCGCATGCGCACCGCGGCGCCGCGCTTTGTCTGAGTGCCACCGGGCCGCATGCGTTCTCCTCCAACAAAAACACGCCGCTCGGGAGCGGCGCATTCATTCGAATCCATATTTGAGTGTATCAGCGAACCCAAAAGGTTGCGCAACGAATGGGCAAATTAAGGATGCGAGTGGAAGCATCCATGCGATAAGCGGATACAAAGCATCTTTGTTGCACAACAAACTTACAGTCGCACGGGGAAATTATGGCTACCCCGTGCGTCGCGAGGAAAACATACGGCAGGAGCAGGCTCGCCACCTAAATCGTGCGACGGGCCTCGATAGCGCGCCCAAGCGTAAGCTCGTCGGCATACTCCAGGTCGCCGCCCACGGGCAGGCCGCTCGCCAGACGCGATACCTCAACGCCCAGCGGCTTGATAGTGCGGGCCAGGTAGCTCGCCGTGGTCTCGCCCTCAATATTGGGGTTGGTGGCGATGATGACCTCATGGATATCCTCGTGGCCCAAACGCGCCAGCAGCTCGCGAATGTGCAGCTGCTCGGGGCCAATCTTGTCCATGGGACTGATCACGCCGCCCAATACGTGGTAGAGACCGTGATAGCTGCCCGTGCGCTCAATCGCCTGGACATCGCGCGGCTCGCCCACCACGCAAATGCGAGTGGTATCGCGCATCGGGTCCTGGCAGATGGAGCACTCGTCGGCCGTGGCGTAGTTAAAGCAACGGCTGCAAAAGTGGACCTCCTGCTTAACCTCCAGGATGGCCTCGGCCAGGCGGCGGGCCTCCTCGGCATCGGCCTCGAGCAGATAATAGGCGATGCGCTGGGCCGACTTGGGACCAATGCCCGGCAGACGGCCCAGCTCATCGAGCAGTTTTTGCAGACTGTGATTCGCACTCATATATATGCGTGTCTTAGAACGGCATGCCCGGGATGTTGAGGCCGCCGGTGATGGCGCCCATCTGCTTGTTGGCGAGCTCGTTGACGCCGCGGACGGCCTCGTTGACGGCAGCCATGATCATGTCCTGCAGCATATCGACGTCCTCGGGATCGAGGGCATCGGGGTCGATGGTAAGGTTGACGAGCTCCATCTCGCCGTTAACGGTCACCTTGACCATACCGCCGCCGGCAGAGGCGTCGACGGTCTGGGACTTGAGGTTCTCCTGCGCGGCGGCAAGCTGCTCCTGCATCTTGCGAGCCTGCTTCATCATCTGCTGCATGTTCATACCGGCCATGATGGCTCCTTTACGTGCGGCCGCACGCCGAGCTGCAAGGGCAGCCGGAGCGCGGCGGGACTTTCAAACTCAAAAATCGTACCACGGCGCGGGGCAAGCAAGCGGGGCGGACACGCTACCTCAGTCGATATACATGTCCTCCAATACAAACCACGCGCAAAGATTATGCAAGGTCGAATTATGCAAGGCTGCATAATATCGCACACTCAATCTAGTAGAGCCGAATCCGGCATTTCATATGTGCCACTAAATAGCTAAATGCCGAACCGCTGCTCGAGGCGGCGCACATGGCGGCAGGGTATAATTTAATTGTCATAGATAGCAATTTGGAGGTGCCCCATGAATGCCCCCGACGCGCTCCAAAACATCCGCTCAAAACACCCCGCTCTATATTTGGTTATCTATCTCTTTGCCGGCTGGGCATTGCTGGTTGTCATCGCCCACGCTATAGCCTTTGGAGCAGAACTGTTAGTAGCCAGCTCGGACCAGCCCGCCGTCAAATGGGAAGCGACCGATGAGTGCACCGACGGAACCCGAACCATTTACTACAACAGCCCGTCCCTCTACCAGGAGTTCAAGGTCAAGATAGAGGACGCCAAGATTGTCGATGCCGAGCCAGGCGTTTATTTGGCAATCGGAGCAACCGTCAACGCCGAACAAGTCGAGTACACGGACAGCCGCGCGACGTATCGCATCGACCTCAGCATCCTAGGCCGACCGTCACGTACCTGTCTGCTCGAATGCGACATACGCGGCGCCACACTACACATGTCCGAAATACAAATGCGCCCGGATAAAAAGCCCCTAAAGAGCTAGGGGTCCTAAGCCCAGCAAGCGATTCTCAACAGTAAAACGACAGCCCACCGGTTGTTTCTTTCCAGCGTTTGCAAATCAGCGCATGGTTAGATGAAACAAACTGCATGATATCGCGTAAATCCCGAGCAGGAATATCGCCCTTGTTATGGGCCAGCTTGCATCCGCCTGAGCGGGTAAGCCATATCTTGGTCGCCTCGGCGGTGGGGCGCTTGACCGCGATATGAACATGGACGGGCTCGCCGTTCTCCCCTGTCCAGAAAAAGATGATGTACGGCCCGAGTCGGAAAAGACTAGGCATAGACCCGTCCGCCTTCGTAAGCAAAACGCAAGATGAGCGGGGCGTTGTTGCGTACAAAATCATCGAGTTCTTTGAGGTTCGCTTCGCTAAAGCCCTCGTGTGACACCCAATTGAATGCCGGCAAGATGCACTCCGCCGTGTCAAAACCCCAATCGCGTGGGCGCTCCACAACGACCTTCACCGTATTGTCCTCCCGGACTTCGGAATACGAAACCTGCGTATCGTCCTCAAGGCGGACATATTCCCACATCATAAGCTCGCTCCGTTCAAAGACGTCTCTTCTTGAGCAGTATACCCGCCTGCGCAGCTACTCCACCGGCTTGAAGATGGTGGACTGACCGAAGACGCTGCGGATGAGGGCTTTGGCCTCGTCCTCGGTCTGCGGGATGCTCGGGGCTGCGCCCCGATGGCCGAAGGGGCTGCCCGCACCGGGGTTGGACTCCCAGGGAGCCGCGGGGGCGTCGTCGCTTGTGGGGGCCGCGGATGCCGCCGCGGCGGACTTGGGCGCGGGCATCGCACCCGGCACGTCGAACGGAGGCAGATCGTCCCCGCTCGCATCGCCTGCAAAGCCGCCGACCATGGCGTCATCGTAGGGCACCTGCTCGGATTCCCACGGTGCAGACTGCGCAGACGGCTGAGCCTTGGGAGCGGACGCGCGCTCGGGCGCTCGGGGTGCGGGCTCGGTCGGGAGCTTGCCCGTGGCAGGAGCGCCAGCGGGGTTGTCGGAGCGCAGCCAGGGGGCTTTGCCCAGGTCGGATGACTTGGGCGCAGGCGCGGCGGCGGGCTTGGGCGCGGGGACCGGAGCAGCCTGTTTGGGCGCAGCGGGTTCAGGCGCCGACGGGGTCGGTGCCGCTACCGGTGCCGCTTTTGGCTGCGTCGCGCTGACGTTCGAGGATGCAGGGGCCGCCGAGGACACGGGTTGCGGGTCCGCAGATGCCGCAGCCCGTGCAGATGGAGAATGCTCCTCATGTTGAGGAGCCAGCGTGCCACCTCCATCCAGGACGTAGTCGACGGTGCGACGACCGAAGACCGCACTGACTGTCGGCAGGACCACCGACTGCGTGTCGGCGCGTCCGAGCATCTTGATGGCAAAGGTCGAGCCCGCGGGGAACGAGACCGTGAGCTTGGAGCCGTCGTCTGCTGTGGCGCGGGCATTGAGCAAAAGCCCTGCGTAGGAGGCCTGACGAGCCTTGACGCGTTCGACGACCTCGGCCCATTTGCGCTGGAGCTCACCGGCATCCTCGACCGCGGGGGTCTCGGCGGCACCAGCGGCAGCAACCTGGGCGGCGGTGTTGGGCTGGGGCTTAGGTGCCGGAGCGGTGGCAGGCGCGGGGGCTGCAACGGGCTGAGGCGTCGGAGCCGGCGCAGACTGAGGTGCAGACGCTGCAGGCTTGGAAGCCGACACGGACGCAGAACGGGGCGCAGGCTGAGCCGCCGGAGCGGCAGCACCACGGTCCCAAGGCATACCGCCCTGGCGCGCGGACGTATCAGCGGTGGTAGCAGATGCCGCCGGAGTAGCGGCTCGGGCACCCGAGATCAGCGTCGGCTGCTGGGCAGCAGCGGGTACGGATGCTGCAGGCGCGGTGGCCTGAGCAGCAGCCACGCTCGCCGGCACGGCGCCGTTGGCAACCATGGCCTCCAGACGCGCCACGCGCTCGGCCAATGCCTCAATCGTTAAATCAGCCTCGGGACGTGCCAGACGCGTACAGGCAATCTCGAGCACCAGGCGCACGTCGCTCGCGCCCCTCATCTCCAGTGCGGCATCGTCGAGCACCGTCAGCACGCGGGCCAGGCGGTCGGCAGGATGCTCGCCAAAGGCAGCGGCCTCGGCAGCAAGCGCCTCGGCCTGCTCGGAGCCGCCCTCAAACAGCTCGGCACGGGCACCGGCAACGCAGGCAACGTACACGTCACGCACATGCGCTACCAGGTCGCGCGTCAGCTCCAGCAGGTCGTTTCCTTCCTCGACCTGCGCACGGATCAGTCCATAGAGCTCGGCAACATCGCGATCGGCAATGGCGCGGGAAAACTCGCCCAGAATCTGGTCCGAAACCTCGCCTAAAAGCGAGCGGGCATCGTCCGCATGCACAGAACCGTTGCCAAAAACGCTCAGCTGCTCCAGCGTGGAGAGCGCGTCGCGCATGCCGCCCTTGGCATGGCGCGCCACGATGGCGAGCGCCTCGTCGTCGTAATCGAAGCCCTCCTGCTCGCATACGTATGCCAGGCGATGCTCAATATCCTCGTTGCCGATGCGATGGAAATCGAAACGCTGGCAGCGCGAGAGGATGGTCTCCAGAATCTTTTGCGGGTCGGTGGTGCACAGCACAAAGATCACGTGTGCCGGCGGCTCCTCAAGCGTCTTGAGCAGCGCGTTGAACGCCGCCGTCGTGAGCATGTGGACCTCGTCGATGATATAGATCTTGTACTTGCCGCGCACCGGGGCAAAGTTGACGGAGTTGATGATCTCCTCGCGTACGTTGTCCACGCCGGTACGGCTTGCGGCATCGAGCTCGTAGACATCGGGGTGGTTGCCCTCGGCAATGAGCTCGCACTCCTCGCAAGTACCGTCGGGCATGCAGCCGCTTGCACCCTCGGCGCGCGCCGCCTCGGCATTGCGGCACAGCAGCGCCTTGGCAAGGATGCGCGCCATGGTGGTCTTGCCCGTGCCGCGCGGTCCGCAGAACAGGTAGGCGTGGGACAGGCGTCCCTCGGTGATAGCGTGCTCGAGCGTCGAGACGATATGCTGCTGGCCCACCACGGAGTCGAAGGTGAGCGGGCGATACTTTCGGTACAACGATTCCATGGGTGCTCCCCCGGGTATACTGAGACTTGTTGCCGCGACGGCCATGCGGTCGCACGGCATACTGCATTCATAATAACCCGTACGGCGAGCCCGCCGCGATAGGAGTCCAAAGAGCATGGCAGACGCAGAGAGCAACCTCGTTCCCTCCGAAGCAGCCGACCAGGTCGAGGTCGCGCTCGAGGCGCAGGCAGCAGCCGACGACGGCATCCTGTACCTCAACGAGTATCAGTACGAAAACGACCTCGTCACCGACTTTGCGCGCCTGGTCGCCTCGCCCAGGCGCCGTGGCTCCCTGTACGTCGCCGCCGCGATTGCCGCGCTCATCGGCATCGGCATGCTGGTGGCCGGCGGCAGCTGGATCAAGTTCGGCGTCGTGCTGATCGTGTTCGGCGCCTTTTTGGCCTGGTGGAGCAAGAACCTGCACCACACGCTCGCCCGCGACTTTATCGACGCCGTCGAGGCCGACGAGTCCATGGGTGGCCGCTATCGCCGCGTCGCCGCCAACGAGGACGGCCTGATGGTTTGGGGCAAGAGCGGCAAGTCGCAGTTCTTCCCGTTTGACAAGCTCGACCACGTACTCGACGGCGAGCGCATCTTTGTGGCCATGTTCGCCGACCAGGGCGTGACGATCCCCAAGGACACCTTCGTCCGTGGCGATGCCGAGCAGTTCGGTCCCTTCCTCAAGGCCCGCATCAACAAAAAACTCCGCATCGAGACCAAGAAGAAGAAAATGAAGGCCGAGAAGGCCGCCGCCGAGGCCAAGCAGGGCGACAAGCCCCAGAAGACCAAGGGCAAGCAGCGCAAGCAGAAGCAGAACAAGAAGAAGCACTAAGGCCAAGCCAGACAGGCAGCCTCACATCCCGTTATCCTCGCCATCCGCCCGAGCGTGCTACACTAGCAGCATCTATGCCACCGCGAACGGCTCGGCTCCGCGCCCGCCACTCGCAAACGAACTTTAAACGCACGAGGGTTGGCCATGCCGCTTTTCTCGCAACATACCGCCCGGTTCTCGCCGGACGTTCCTTTGGAGGGCACCAGCTCTCGCGAGCTGCTCAAGCGGTACCAGCCGCTCGAGACACTTGCGACCGGCGGTTTTGGCTCCATCGAGATTTGCCGCGACACGCACCTGCGCCGCCGCGTCGCCATTAAGCGCATCCCCCTTATCAACGGCGCCGGCATGCCCGCCAGCGACATCATGGATGTCCTGCGCGAGGCGCACACTGCCGCCATGCTTCAACATCCCAATATCGTGCAGGTCATCGACTTTACGCATGACACCGCCTATGCCTACCTGGTCATGGAGTATGTCGACGGTATGTCGCTGGCCGAGTTTTTGCATCGTGTGGAGGGCCACTCGCTCACCTTTGACGAGGCCGCGGCCATTGCCGATGCCCTGGGCCAGGCGCTCACCTTCGCCCATAGCAATGGCGTACTCCACCTGGACATTAAGCCCGCCAACGTGCTCATCGACCACTCGGGCAATGTAAAGCTCACCGACTTTGGCATGGCGCGACTGTCGTCCGCCGGTGGCTTTGGCGGCTCGCGCGGCGGCACCATCGGCTACATGCCGCCCGAGCAGCTCGATATCGAGACCGGCACGGTCGACGAACGCGCCGATGTCTTTGCCCTTGCCTGCGTTATCTATGAGGGCTTGTGCGGCAGCGCTCCCTTTATGGCGGCCACGCCCGCCGACTCGCTCGACCGCATCATCGGCGGCGCCACCTATCCCAGCGAGCTGATACCACACTTTCCCCCGGGAGCCGAGGCCGCGCTCATGAGCGCGCTCTCCCCCATGCCGCAGGACCGCCCCAACAGCATCGAGGCATTTTGCGACCAACTCCTTGCCGGTCTGGGCAGCGTGCGCGAGGGCCGTCGCAGTCTGGAGCAAATGGTTGGCGAGCTTTCGGATGACGAGCAGGAGCTCGACGATATCGAGCCGTCGTACTACGAGGACGACGCCATCGAGGTCGACCCCGCGCTCGGCTGGGCGGGCACGCGCTGGAGCCATGCGCGCGACTACACCATGCACGCTATCTCGGCGCTAACGTGCGGCGCCTTTAGCTTTTTGCTGATGCAAACGACCGGGGTCGCGGCGCTTCCCGGCCTGGTCATTGCGGCTATCGCGATCGGAGCGGCGGCTGGCCTGGCCCCCCAGATCGGCTCGGCCATCTCGGCTGTGGGCTTTTTGGTGCTCATGGCCAACGCCACCATGCAGGCGCAGGGCATCCTGTCGATGTTGCCCGTCGCGGTGATCTTTGCCGCCGCCATGTCCGGTTGGTGGATCGCCTGGGGTCGCACCGAGGCTGCCGCGAGCGCCGCGCTCACCTGTGCACTCGCGCTTGGCTGTCTGACTGGCAATACCTTCCTGGCAGCTGGGGTCGCCGCCGGCGTCGCGTCATTTTGGCTCGGCCCGGCAAGCGCCGCCGCGGCAACGGGCATGGGCGTGCTTTTTGCCCGTCTGGCGACGGTCGCGCTTTCAGCCGGAGGCGTGCTGGGGCTCGGTAACGTTGCCGCAGCGCTGGAAGACCCGCTCCTTTGGGCTGCCTTTGTGCTGGTCGCGACAACTGCCGCAGCGTCATCTGCGCTGCTCAATGCCCATGCCAAGCGTGCCGACCAGGGCTCAAACCTTGCCGCAATCGCCGCTATCGCCGTCACCGGCATCGGCTGCGCAGCGGCATCCTGTCTTGCACACCATATGGAAATTGCCAGCCTTGCAGCCGCGGTCGCCGCCAAGGCGGCGGTTGCGGGAACCCTATCCTCTATAATCGTTGGGATATGCCTATATTTGCTCGGATACCAAAGAACCTATACGGAGAGTGATCTTTCGTGAACTTCCTGAACATCTTCGAGGACCACGTGGCCGGCATCTTCGGTGCCACCCGTGCCCCGTTCTCCTTTAAGAAGCTTGCCAAGCAGGCCGCTCGCGACATGGAGGATCAGACTCTGGTGATCAACGGCGTCAACACGGCGCCGGCACTCTATACCATCCTGATCGCCGCCGACGACGATCCCATGCTCGCCCCGTTCTACCCCGAGCTTTCGCGCGAGGTCCGCGAGTTTGTGAAAGCGCAGGCCGAAAAGCGCCGCTATGTCTTTGTCGGCGAGCCCCTCGTGCGCTTTATGATCGATCCGCAGCTGCGCGCCGGCAAGTTCTCGGTCTTTGCCGAGAACGTCGATGCCCCCACGCTCGGCCGCCTGTACGAAGAAGAGCGCGCCTATCAAAACGGTCTGGGCCAAAACAACTCCGCGGCAAGCCGTGCCGCCAGCGCCCCGCGCGCCGGCCAGCAGCAGTTTGCTGCCCCGCAGCAGCAGCGCCCCGCCGCCATGCCCCAGCAGCAGCCGACGCCTCGCGCCGCCGCTCCCGACCCGCTTGCCGTGGCAGACCCCTTCGCGCCTAGCGTCCCCGACCCCGCCGCCGCACCCATCCCGGTGCCGCAGACCGTCTCGCGCGACGCGCTTGCCGGCATGGGCGGAGCCGCCGCGACCGGTGCCGCCGTGGGCCTAGGCGCCGCAGCCGGCATCGCCTCCAACATGGCGAGCACTCGCGCCCCGCAGCGCCCGCTCGCCCAGCTCGTCGACGTCGTGAGCGGCGAGAGCCATAGCATCACCTCCGCACAGGTGACCATCGGTCGCGAGCGCTCAGTTTCCGACATTGCCCTGCGCGACCCCAACGTGTCGCGCCGCCACGCCCAGCTCACCTTTACGGGCTCGGATTGGTCGATCGAGGACCTCAATTCCACCAACGGCACACTCGTCAACAACCGCCGCATTACGCGCTGCCCGCTGCGCAACGGCGATCTGCTGACGTTTGGCCTGAGCACCTTTGAATTTAGGGGATAGTCGCTTATGAACATCGATATCGTCCTTTTTGCAGGCCGCATCGTCCTGGTCGCCCTGCTCTATATCTTCCTGTTCGCCGTCATGAAGACCGGCGTGGGACTTGTGCGCGGACAGCGCCGCGACTCGGCTATCTGGACGATCGATGTGGACAAGGGCCCGCGCGGTATCCGCGGCATCCACGTAGACATGCTCGGCCCCGTCATCGTCGGTCGCTCGCCATCTTCGGACATCTGCATCAACGAACCATTCGTCTCGGCCTCGCATGCGCGCTTTTCGCTGCAGGGCCCGGCGCTCATCATCGAGGACCTCAACTCGCTTAACGGCACGCTCGTCAACGGCCGCCAGCTTGTGGAGCCCGCAACGCTGCGCGAGGGCGACGAAGTCCAGATCGGCGATGTGGTCATGAAGGTGAACCGTCGATGATCGACGAGGAGAACAAGTCCGCGACTATGACCGAGGCACCGGCTGCCGCCACAGCTGCGCCGGCCCACGCCGCTCCGGCGGGCTCCGCACCCGTGGAACCCGAGGACACCGTGTTCTCCCTGCCTCTTTCGCATGTAACGCATGATATTTCGGATCTCGCCGATAACGAGGACGAAGAGGATGCCGTAGCGGCGCCCATCGGCGCACATGCCGCGGAACAGCCCACAGCGCCCGAAGCAACCTCGGCGCCAGCTCACTTTGCAGAGCCTGTCGCCGCGGCAATCAACGAGAGCGCTGCGGTGTTTGCGGCACCCGAGCCCGCCGCGCCGGCGTTTCCCATAGCCCCGGCATCCGAGGTTGCGCCCGCGTCTACGCCGGCGCCCGAGGCGGGGCCATCCCCCGAGGACGGCCCTGCACCCAAGGCACCACAGCCTGCGCCCGCAAGCGAGTCCGATGCCGTGACCGAGCCCGCCGCCCAGTCGCAAAGCACACCCGCGCCGTCGCACTTTGCGACGCCCGAGCCTATAGACGTCAGCCCGCAAGACGACGAGTCGACCGCCTGCGCGTCCGAAGAGCCCGGCTCCCCGGACACCGGCGATTCCGAATCAAACGCCGAGACCGACACCGTCTCTCCCGGTGACACAGCCGAGATCGACGTTGCCGCCGTTGAGGCCAAGCTCAAAGACCCCGGCTCGACCATGAGCTTTGAGCCCCTGACCGAAGAGCGCATCGAGACCGACTCGACCTATGATGCCGGCACCACCACGCAACTCATGTGGGGCGCCCGCTCTGACGTTGGCTGTGTGCGCCCGCACAATGAGGATTCCTACCTGGTGCAGTCGCCGCTCTTTTGCGTATGCGACGGCATGGGCGGTCACGCCGCCGGCGAGGTAGCCTCTTCCATCGCCGTCGAGACTATTGCCAAGACGGCCCCGCAGTCCGCCGACGCAGCACGCCTGGCCGCAGCCGTCGAGGCAGCCAACGCCGCCGTAATCGAGGCGGCCCTGAACGGCCTGGGCAAGCCCGGCATGGGCTGCACAGCCACCTGCGCCTATATCGAAAACGACACGCTCGCCATCGCCCACGTGGGTGACTCTCGCGCCTACCTGCTCCACGAGGGCACGCTCATCCGCGTGACCCGCGACCACTCCTACGTGGAGGAGCTCGTGGACGCCGGCGAGATTACGGCAGACGAGGCTCGCGTCCACCCCAACCGCTCGGTCATCACCCGTGCGCTGGGCTCGGACCCCGCCATGTATGCCGACCACTTCACTCTGCATATCGAGGAAGGCGACCGCCTGATCCTTTGCTCTGACGGCCTTTCGAGCATGATTCCCGATAGCGATATCGAGAACATCGCCACGCAGTCCTCAACCGCGCAAATCTGCGTCGACAACCTAGTGGACGCGGCGCTTGCCGCCGGCGGCCACGACAACGTGACCGTAGTAGTCGTTGACCTGGTTGACGATGGCGTTATGCGCGAGGCGCAACGCGTGCGTCGCCGCAACATTACTATCGCCGCCATCCTGGCCCTCGTCTTTGTGCTGGCAGCTGGCATCTGGGCCTACACGGGTGTCACCGGCTCGTACTACCTGGGTACCTACCAGGGCAATGTCGCCGTCTGGCGCGGCCTACCCGGCAAGCCGCTCGGACTCAAGCTCCACTGGCTCGAAAGCGAAACCAGCATCAAGCTGTCCGACCTGCCCGAAGACACGCAAAACCGCCTCAAGGCGGGCATTCCGCAAACAAGTGTCGACGATGCGCAGGACACGATATCCAAGTACCGCCACCAGATCGACGAGGAACAGACCCGCCAGGTGATCGACGCGCAAACGATTCGCGACAACACCAATCAGGGATCGACCTCCGAATCAGATTCCGAGAAAACCGCCGAACAGTCCGCCGAGGCCGAAGCCTCCGATAAGAATTAGAAAGGGAGTGCCGCTTATGAGTCGCCGCAACACCGAGCTGCTCTTGCTCATCGCCTCGGCGTTCCCCGTCATCCTGCTGTATGCGATGTACGTGCTCACCGCGGGCGCTGCCATCTCCTTTGAGACGCTCGCCGTACCGATCGGCCTCTTTGCCGCCTTTGCCGCGGCCCACATTGCCGTGCGCATCTTGGCGCCCGGTGCCGACCCCGCCATCCTGCCCATTGTCTTTGTGCTTTCGGGCATCGGTATCACGTTCGTGACGCGTCTCGCACCCGCTCTCGCGATCTCACAGCTCATCATCCTGTTTGTCTCGGTGGCCCTGATGGTGGGAACGCTCGCACTGGTCAAAAACCTCGACGTGGTCATGCGCTACAAGTACACCTTTGGCATTATCGGCATCATTCTGCTGATGCTGCCTATCTTTATCGGCACCACGATCTCGGGCTCCAAGCTGTGGATTCGCATCGCAGGCTTTACCATCCAGCCTGGCGAGTTCGCCAAGGTCTTTATCGTGCTGTTCCTAGCCGGTTACCTGGCCGAAAACCGCGAACTGCTCTCTATCTCCAACCGCAAGATCCTGGGCTTTAAGATCCCTCGCCTGCGACTGCTGCTGCCGCTGTTTGCCGTGTGGGGCGTGTGCCTACTCGTTGTCGTCTTCGAACGCGACCTGGGTTCGGCCGTGCTGTTCTACACCATCTTCTTGCTGATGCTCTACGTTGCCACGGGGCGCTTTTCGTATGTCGTTATCGGCCTTGCGCTCTTAGCCGTTGGAGCCGTGGGCGCCTACAAGTTCCTGTCGCACGTTCAGGTGCGTTTCCAGGTTTGGGTCGATCCGTTTAAGGACGCCCAGGGCCAGGGCTACCAGATCGTCCAGTCGCTCTTCTCGCTTGCCGATGGCGGTCTGGTCGGTGTTGGCATCGGCAACGGCATGGCCAACAACATCCCTGTCGTCGAGTCCGACTTTATCTTCTCTGCCATCGGCGAGGAGATGGGCCTTTTGGGCGGCGGCGCCGTGCTCATCCTGTTTATGCTCTTTGCCGTGCGTGGCCTCACCACGGCTGCCCGCGCTAAATCCGACCTCGCCGCCTTTAGCGCCACGGGCCTTACGGCCGCCATCAGCTTCCAGGCCTTCTTGATCGTGGGCGGCGTTACCCGCCTGATCCCGCTGACCGGCGTCACCCTGCCCTTTATGAGCCAGGGCGGTTCCTCGCTGCTGGCAAGCTTTATCATCGTCGCGCTCCTGCTGCGCGCCGGTGACGAAGCGACCGGACGCGAGGCCGAGCTTACCGGCACCGGCACCATGACCGCCATCACCGATGATCAGGTCGCATCCGCCGCCGCCCCGACGGGCACGCGCTTTGCCACCTCGTCTTCCTACGGCAGCGGCAGCCATTCCGTCGGCTCGCGCATGCGCCGTCGCCTGCTCGACACGCCTGAATCCGGTGTGCTCGGCCGCGTTGCGCTCGCCAACCGTCTAACCCGTGCGGTGCTCGCCTTTACGGCGCTGTTCGCCATCCTTATCGGCAACCTCACCTATGTCCAGGTCATCAAGGCCAAGGACTATCAGGATATGCCGACCAACAACCACACTATCGCCCGCTCCAAGTACATCCAGCGCGGTTCCATCATCACGTCCGACGGCGTGACGCTGGCCGAGTCGCTGCAGCAGGAGGACGGCACCTACGTACGCTCCTACCCCAACGGCAACCTGGCAGCGCACGTGGTTGGCTACGTGAGCCAGCAGTATGGCACCACCGCCATCGAGAGTGTCATGAACGACACGCTCACCGGCTCTAAGGATTACTCCAGCTGGAACAACGCCATCGCGTCGCTCGCGGGCCAGACCCAGCCGGGCAACACCGCCAAGCTCACCATCGACTCGCGTATCCAGACGGCTGCTGAGCAGGCGCTCAAGGGCTTTAAGGGCGCTGTAGTGGTCATCGACCCGCGTACCGGCGCGGTGCTCGCATGTGCCAGCTCGCCCACCTACGACAACACCAACATCGATGCCCTGCTGCAGACGGGCGGCGGCGAGGACGGCTCCATGTACAATCGCGCCATGGACGCGCTGTACACGCCGGGCTCAACGTTTAAGGTCGTTACGCTTTCCGCGGCACTCGAGACCGGCACCGCCAGCCTGACCAGCACCTACCAGGCGCCCGGCTCCATGGACATCGGCAACGCACCGGTCACCAACTATGCCAACGAGAGCTACGGCACCATCAGCCTGCAGCAGGCCTTTGCCGTGTCCTCCAACGTCGTCTTTGGCCAGGTGGCAAACGAAGTTGGCGCAAACACGCTCGTACAGTTTGCCAACGCCTTTGGCTACGGCCAAAAGCTCGGCCAGGACCTGACCTCCGCGGCCTCCATCATGGCCGACCCGTCGCTCATGACCGAGTGGGAGACCGCCTGGGCCGGCGCCGGCCAGCCTGTCGGCATGGACCACACGCCCGGCCCGCAGACCACCGTCATGCAAAACGCCGTGATTGCCGCCGCCATCGCTAACAGTGGCGTGGTCATGGACCCGTACTTTGTAGCCCAGGTACTCGCTCCGGACGGAACCGTGGTCAAGACCACGCAGTCCCGCTCGCTGGGGCAGGCCGTCAGCTCCGCCACGGCCGACCAGGTCAAGCAGGCTATGCTCGCGGTTGTCCAGTCCGGTACCGGTACCGATGCCCAGATTCCGGGCGTCAAGGTCGCCGGCAAAACCGGTTCGGCCGAGACCGGCGGCACCAACGTCAACTCGATGTTCGTTGGCTTTGCACCTTACGATTCACCCACGGTCGCTATCTCGGTGGCCTTGGAGGATTTCGACAAGCATGACGTCAAGGCCGCCAAGATCGCCGGTATCGTCCTGACCGCGGCGCTTGCCGCACAGGGAGCGTGATGCCCATGATTGAATCGGACACCCGAGGCGCGCCGCGGCCGAAGAGTTAGCGGCAACGCGCCACACGGCCCCAGCGGCCACATCGTAGGTACTACACACATCGTTGAGCGAATAGTTATGTTAGGAGCAGGAATGGAACAGAGGGTCCTCGGGGGAAGATACCTCCTCAAGGATAAGGTGGGAACAGGCGGCATGGCGACCGTCTACCGTGCACAGGACCAGGTCCTCGACCGCACGGTAGCCGTCAAGATCATGCTGCCGCAGTATGCTGGCGACGCAACCTTCGCCGCACGCTTTAAGCAGGAGGCCCAGGCAGCAGCCGGTCTCTCCTCCCCCTATATCGTGGGCGTCTACGATTGGGGCAAGGACGGCGACACCTATTACATCGTCATGGAGTACCTGCGCGGCACCGACCTTAAGAGCGGCATCAAGAGCCACGGCGCCCTCGACCCCAAGAAGGTCGCCCAGATCGGCTCGCAGATCAGCTCTGCGCTTTCGGTCGCCCACAAGCACGAGATCATCCACCGCGACATTAAGCCGCAGAACATCATGGTGCTGCCCGACGGCAACATCAAGGTGATGGACTTTGGCATCGCGCGCGCCAAGAACAGCCACCTCACGCAAGACAACAACGTGCTCGGAACTGCCCACTACGTCAGCCCCGAGCAGACCCGTGGTCAGGACCTCGGCCCCACCTCGGATATCTACTCGCTGGGCGTCGTGATGTATGAATGCGCCACCGGCCGCGTTCCCTTTGACGGTGACGACGCCATCTCGGTCGCACTCAAGCAGGTCAACGAGTTGCCTATTCCGCCGAGCCAGATCAACTCCGGTGTCGACGCCGACCTTGAGCGCATCATCCTCAAGTGCATGGAGAAGGACCCGGCAAACCGCTTCCAGACCGCCGACGAGCTTCGTCAGGTGCTCAATAGCTACCTGTCGGGCCGTGCCGTCAACGTCTCGGAGCCCACGCGCATCATCGGTGCCCCCGGTGAGCTGGGCGCCACCAAGACTCGCGAGCTTTCCGATCAGACGCGCGCCATGGTGCGTCCCGTCTCGGGCGTGAGCGGCCAGAATACCGCCCGTAGCTCGGTTTCGGGCTCCACCGGCTCCTACGAGGTCGAAAAGCCCAAATCCAACAAGAACAAGATCATCGCCGCCGTGGTGGCAGCGGTTGCCGTCATCGGCATCGTGGTGGCCTTTGCCACAGGACTCTTTGGCGGCGAGCAGGTCACCGTGCCCGACGTGCTGGGCAAGGACCAGCAGACCGCCGTCGAGCTGATCAAGGAAGCCGGCCTCGAGGTCGGCACCATCGACCAAAGCTACAACGACGATGTCGACGAGGGCAAGGTCGCCGAGCAGACACCCAACGGCAACACCAAGAAGACCAAGGGCACCAAGGTGAACCTGGTAATCTCCAAGGGCCCCAAGCCCTCCGAAAAGGTTGAGGTTCCCAAACTTGTCGGCCTGACCAAGGACCAAGCAGAAGCCGCACTGGCAAGCGTTGGCCTGAAGGGCAACGCCTCCGAGGAGGCCAACGAGGCTGATGAGGGCCAGGTCTTTGAGCAGGGCACCGAAGCCGGTAAGGAAGTCGCGAAGGGCACGACCATCTCGTACAAGGTCTCGAGCGGCCCGGATACCACGTCCGTCCCCGACCTGACCGACATGACCGAGGCCCAGGCGCGCAACGCCCTCGATATGGCAGGCTTTGGCGTCGACGTGAGCTACCAGGAGAACGACTCGGTTACCGAGGGCACCGTGATCAGCTGGAACCCCAGCGGCAAGCAGAAGCCCGGCGCCACGATTACCGTCGTCATTGCCAAGAAGTCCGGCAAGGCCACCGTCCCGGGCAACCTGTACGGCAAGAGCATCTCCGCCGCCGTTACCGCGCTCAACAACGCCGGTTTCTATAACATTGGCTTCTGTGACCAGAACGGCAATCCCGTAAGCGGTAACGAGGATGCCACCGTTACGGGCGTCTCCCCCACTGGCAAGCAGTCCACCGACAGCACGATTACGCTGACGGTCGCACTTTCTGGTTCGGGCTCGGGCTCGGGCACGAGCACGGGCGACGATTCCGGTACGACCAACTAGTCGCCACCCCACCGCTTATCGCGGCTTTCGCCGCAAACATATTCGCTCACAGGCGCCCGCTTGCTCCCCCAGCAAGCGGGCGCTTCGTTTTTGACATGGCATTGAACCAGAAGAGCCCGGCACCGTAGCGGTACCGGGCTCGACAAATCTCTGGTGCTCCGGGCGGATTCGACCCCCCCCCCGCGGGGAAATTGCTGACGCGGGTGTCGACGGCTCGAATCCTGCCGGCGGTCCCCACAAACCAGAAACGGCGCCGCTCTCGCGACGCCGTCATAATCTTCTGGTGCCCCCGGGCGGATTCGAACCGTCGACACCCGCTTTAGGAGAGCGGTGCTCTATCCCCTGAGCTACGGAGGCATGTTGTACTAGTGTAGCAGATTTGCCCCTTGGCCATGTAGCGCATGGCCACTCATCAAGAAGGCTCTGCAGCGAATTATCGCCGTAGAGCCTTCTCAATAACGGAAAATTATAACCCAGAATAACGCAAAATAATGGGATGGGGTTTCCTCTAACCACATGTAAGGGAAATTCCATCCCGGTATTCGGCTAAAAAATGGGACAAGCTTTCCCAACTGGCGCTCAAAAGGAAAATGCATCCCGGAATGAGAACGAATTCCGGGATGCATTTTCCGCCATCTATCGCAGACGACTAGTCGCCTTTGTGAAAGAGGCTTTTGATGGCAGCAGGGATGCTCTTGGCGCCCTTGGCCGTCACATCGATAAAGTCAGGCGAACGCACGAGCTTATCCTCGTCAACGTACTTGCGGACCGCACGAAGCGTCTCTTTGTCGTCGCGCGTCGAAAACGTAAAGTGACCATTGTCCTTGGTGAAGATAGCAAAACGCGTAATCTTCTTGGTGCCGCGCAAAACCTCAGCGGCAATATAGTCGACCTCATCCCACGGGATTTGAATATAATCCTCGGGATTGCGCTCGTTATAGTACTCAAACGCCTTATTGCCCACCATTACATTACCGTGACTGGTAAGCCCCATCAGGCAGGTTGCCGGCGTTGCCAGATCGACCGTGCTGTTCTGAGATTGCGCCATGCGCGCCTCGCCCTCCAAATAAAACAATCGGACCGCATCCAGTGTACCCACCGGGTGCGGTCCGTTTCAATGGCTCAAAAGCCCTTGCCTAGCAATTCTCGGTCTTAAGCCGAAACGTGCTTACATGAAGCCGCAGACGCGACCGATGATGCCGATGGCGAAGAGAGCCAGGATGATGACGATCGGGCTGACCTTCTTCTTGAGGAGCTTGCAGACCAGCAGGGTCAGGCACACGGCGGCAAGGCCGGGGATGAGCTGATCGAGGTTAGCCTGAAGCGTGGTGACCTTCACCTGATCAAGGGCGTTAGCACCGATGGAGTTATACATCGTCAGTGCTTCCTTGACACCCTCAGAACCGGAGGGCAGATTAGCCCAGTCGATAAAGGCGCCAGCAGACTGCGTGACCTTGGAGACGACCGGGGTGAAGGAGATGGACACCCAGCGCTCGACCAGGGCGCCGATGATGAACATACCCAGGATGGAAGCACCCTCGGTGACCTTGCCCATCAGACCGCCGGAGAGGTCCTTGGCGATGGAGGAGCCGACCTTGTAGCCAAACTCCTGCGTGTACCACAGGAAGGCGTAACGGATGATGTTCCACGCGAAGAAGAACAGCAGCGGACCGGCGATGCTGCCGGACAGGGCCAGGGAAGCGCCCAGAGCGCCCAGAATCGGGCGAAGGGTGAACCAGAAGGCGGGGTCGCCGACGCCGGCGAGCGGGCCCATCATACCGACCTTGACGCCCTGAATGGCGACGTCGTCAATCGGAGCACCGTTGGCGCGCTCCTCCTCGAGAGCGAGGGTAACGCCAATGACGGGGGCGGAAACATAAGGGTGGGTGTTATAGAACTCCAGGTGGCGCTTAAGAGCGGCAATCTGGTCATCCTTGCTGGTGTAGAGCTTCTTGATCGCAGGGATCATTGCGAAGCACCAGCCGCCGTTCTGCATACGCTCGTAGTTCCACGAGCCCTGAAGGAACTGATGACGGAAGCAAACCTTCTTGCGGTCAGCCTTGGTGAGCTGAATCTTGTTCTCTGCCATATGTATCACTCCCCTCCTACTCGTAATCGTTCAGAATGTCGCCGAGCGGGTCGCCGGAGCCACCGCCCATGCCGCCACCCTGCTTGGCCAGATCCTTAAGGCCAAGGTAGATGAGGGCAAGGGAGATGCCGATGAGGCCAAGGGCGATCAGCGTGAGCTGAGGGATGGCAGCAAGGACAAAGCCGAGGATGAAGAACGGCCAGGTCTCCTTGGTGGCCATCATGTTGATGACCATGGCGTAACCGACGGAAGCGACCATGCCGCCGCCGACGGCCATGCCGCCGGACAGCCAGTCGGGCATAGCGTTAAGCGCGTTGGTAACAGCCTCGGCCGGGATGATGCACAGAAGCACTGCCGGGATGGCGATACGAAGACCCTGCATGAGGATAGCAGCGTACTGCCAGCGCTCGATGCCGGCGAAGTCGCCCTTCTCGGCGCAACCGTCCATGGCGTGAGCGATAGCGGTAGCCAGGGTACGGCAGATCATGGTCAGGAACAGACCAGCGACCGACAGAGGCACGGCGACGGCGATAGCGGCGGTAACGGCCTTGGCCGAATCGGTGGCGCCACCGTTGAGGGCGAGCACCATGATGATCGAAGAAGCGACCGAGGCCAGGGCGGCGTCAGGCGCGACGGCGGCGCCGACGTTAGCCCAGCCAAGGGCCATCATCTGGAGCGAACCGCCCAGGAGGATGCCCTCCTGAAGGTGACCGGTTACGAGACCGATAAGCGTGCATGCCACGAGCGGCTGATGGAACTGGAACTCATCCAGAATGCCTTCCATACCGGCAAGCAACGCGACAATCGCAACAAGCAGAATAGTGATTGCAGACATGTATCGGACCCTCCTTTACTATGCTTGAGCGGCCAGTTCGGCCTTAGCTTTCTTCAACATGGCGTCGAGATCCTCGGAGGAATCCGAAGGAACCTTGCGGACCTCGAACTTGACGCCCTTGGCCTTGAGGGCCTCGAGAGTCTTAACGTCGTCATCGCCCATAGCGACGGCGTTGGTGACGACGACCTTGCCCTTGGAGTGAGCCATGGAACCGATGTTGACTTCCTTGATGTCGACGCCGGCCTCGATGGCCTTGAGCAGATCCTGCGGGTTCTCGAAGAGCAGCATGGCCTTGGTGTCACCAAAGCGCGTGTCCTTGACGACCTCGGCCATCTTCTTGATGGGCACGACGTTGGCATGGACTCCCGGAGGGGCAGCCTGCTCGATCATGGTCTTGCGGAGCTCGTCGTGAGCAACGCCGTCGGAAACCACGATGATGCGGTTGGGGTTGATCTGCTTGGTCCACGTGGTGGCCACCTGACCATGAAGCAGACGGGTGTCGATACGGACGTGGGCGATCTTGATGTGCCCGTCGCCGATGACCGTTCCCGGAGGGATGGCGCCTGTAGGAGCAGCGGCGGCCGCAGCCGGCTTCTTCTCCTCGGGCTCCAGAGACTCGGGCTTGACGCGCACGCCAGCCTTAGCCTCAGTCACGAGATGTTTTGCGATCGCATGTGCAGTGTTCTTTGCGTCAAAGCGCTGCGAATATGCCTCGATGAGCATAGGCAGGTTGACACCGGTGACGATAGCCCAGGAATCGTGGCCCTCGATGAGCCCGCTGATCTGGTTGAACGGCGTGCCGCCCCACAGATCAACGAGGAAGAGCACCTGCTCCTGGTCCTCGAAGGAAGCGACTGCTTCCTCGACCTTGGCACGGAAGTCGTCGGGGCCCATGCTCGGCTCGAGCGAGACCACGGCAACAGACGGCTGATCGCCAAAGACCATCGAGCCCGTCTGCTTGATTCCAGCCGCCAAGTCACCATGGCTAGCAAGAACAATACTTACCATCACATAACCTCCTTTTTGTCTACGTATTCCCTACACGACATTAAGGAAGTATACCTGTTTAGTTTGTAGAATTAGGGCTAAATTCGCAAAAGGTTGGATTATTTGTTTAAACGTCTAGGTTTGTTACAAGTTGATTACGTTCCTGCTTTTTGACTCATTACACGCCAAGGCGTCGCTCATCAAGCCATGCATTTTACAGATACAAGCAGACTGTTCATTAATATCGATTTTAGGCAAGCGCGAATACGCTTGTACTGCCGCTATTTTGTTTAAACAGACATAACTTGACTATTAGCATGACTTATGTAATAGCGCAAGTAGTCGTTGGGGACGTTCTTAAACGGCTAGTCATTTAAGAACGTCCCCAACGACCAAGTTAGGCGATGTGGAGGGGGTTGGCGGCGTCGACGGCGTCGGGGGCGTCAGAAGGACCGTCGGGGGCAGCGTCTGCCGGATCCTCGTCGGGGGTCTCAATCTGCTTGATCATGACCTCTTGGCCCTGGAGCAGATAGGTATCGCCACTGCCGCAATGGGGGCAGGTCTTGCCGTGCTCGACTGTCGCATAGTCGCGGCCGCACGCCTCGCAATGCGTCACGGCCTCGACGGGCTCCACGATAAGCTCCGCGCCCTGCGTGATGGACTTTTTATCTGCCGCCCAGCGCCAAGCGTCGAGTAGTAGATCGGGAACGATGCCCGAGACCTCGCCCAGCAGCAACGTCACGCTCGAAACGCGACTCACGCCATTGGCGAGCGCCACATTCTCGACATCGCGAATAATGTGATAGACAATTCCGAGCTCGTGCACTTTTGATTCCTTCCGCCGTTCTAACGAACGGCGGTCGGCTTGACGCTGCGCGAGCCCCAGACGGACGATCTGCCTTTCAATCGTCGGGCATGGGCAAAAGCCCTATGCCCTCCTCTTTCAAGGCACCTCGCCACGCCTGGGACTCGCTCGCTGTCCAACCGCTCTCTGCGCCGTTCTCCTACTTGTTGCGTTTCTTACTTCCTACCAAATTTAATCTTGATGGCGCGCTTGAGTGCGTACTTACCCAAGCTCGGAAGCTTTTGCTCGTATTTAACCATCGTGGAGCACTCGGGGCGGTCGCGATCCAGATGGATGGCGTCGAACGCGCACTTGGTGGTGCACAGGCCGCAGCCAATGCACTTGTTGGGGTCGACGATCGAGGCGCCGCAGCCCAGGCAGCGGGCGGTCTCGGCGCGCACCTGCTCCTCGGTAAAGGTCTCAACATACTCGCTAAACGGCGCAGCCTTCTCGCGTTCGCGGTCCACATGCGCAACCTCGCGGCTCGCGTTGTCGTAGCTCTCGAGCACAACGTCGTTGCGGTCGAGCGCGGTGTAGCGGCGCTGGTTGCGGCCGATGGTGAGCGTGGAGCCCGGCTGCACAAAGCGATGGATGGACACGGCGGCCTCGTGACCGGCGGCGATGGCATCGATGGCAAAGCTCGGACCGGTATAGACGTCGCCGCCCACAAAGATGTCGGGTTCGGCGGTCTGGTAGGTCTGGGGATCGGCAAGGGCGCCCTGACCACGGCCAAGCTCCACCTTGGAGCCAGCCAGCAGGTCGCCCCACACGATGGACTGGCCGATGGACATGACCACGCGGTCGGCATCGACACGACGTAGGTCGTTCTCGTCGTACTCGGGCGCAAAACGGCCCTCGTCATCGTAGACGCGCGTGCAGCGCTTAAAGGTGATGCCGCACACACGGCCGGCCTCGTCCAGATGGACCTCCTTGGGGCCCCAACCGCAACTGATGTGCGCGCCGTCCTCGATGGCCTCGCGACGCTCTTCCTCGCTGGCGGGCATCTGCGCCTCGCTCTCCAGGCAGAACATCTCAACGTGCTCGGAACCCAGACGGCAGGCGTTGCGGGCAACGTCGATGGCCACGTTGCCGCCGCCCACCACGATGGTGCGGCCGGACAGGGTATCGATCTTGCCGCTGTTAACCTCGCGAAGGAAGTCGACGGCCACGGTCACATCCTCGGCATCCTCGCCCGGAATGCCGGCAAGGCGGCCGCCCTGGCAGCCAATGGCAACGTAAAAGGCCTTAAAGCCCTGCGCGCGCAGCTCGTCGAGCGTCACGTCGCGACCGACCTCCACGCCATAGCGGAACTCGGCACCCATCAGGCGAATAACCTCGACCTCGGCCTCGATAACGTCCTTCTGCAGCTTAAAGCTGGGAATACCGTAAGTGAGCATACCGCCCGGGCGCTCGTTCTTCTCGAACACGACGGGCTTGTAGCCCTTCTCGGCCAGGTAGAAAGCGCAGGACAGGCCGGCCGGACCGGCACCGATGATGGCGATCTTCTGGTCGAAGCCGCCGGCACGCGTCGGGGTCACCACGGGCGGGACATAGCGGGTCGCTGCGTCCAGATCGCGCTGGGCGATGAACTTCTTGACCTCGTCGATAGCCACGGCGGCGTCCACACGACCGCGGGTGCAGGCATCCTCACAGCGGCGGTTGCACACACGGCCGCAGATAGCGGGCAGCGGGTTCTCGCGCTTGATGAGCGCCAGCGCCTCGTCATAGCGGCCCTGCGCCGCGAGCTTCAAATAGCCCTGAACGGCAACGTGCGCGGGGCAGGCCGTCTTGCAGGGAGCGGTGCCGGACTCATGCGTCTCAATGCGGTTGTCGTTGCGGTAGTTGGGCGACCACTTGGTTTGGTCCCACTTGGTGGCGTCGGGCAGCTCCTGGCGCGGATACTCGGGCACCTGTCCACCCGCCTTTTTGCTGCAGAGCTTCTGGCCCAGCTTGGCGGCGCCGGCCGGACACACCTCAACGCAGCGACCGCAGGCCACGCACTTGTCCTTCTCGACCTTGGCGACATAGGCCGAGCGCGACAGGTTGGGCGTGTTGAACAGCTGCGAGGTGCGCAGGGCGTAGCACACGTTGACGTTGCAGTTGCAGATGGCGAAGATCTTGTTCTCGCCGTCGATGTTGGTGATCTGGTGCACAAAGCCGTTGTCCTCGGCCTGGTGCAGGATGTCGTAAACGTCGTCGCGGGTCACGTAATGGCCACGATCGGTCTCGACCACGTAGTCGGCCATATCGCCCACGGCGATGCACCAATCGGCCGGGTCGTCGGCGCAGCCCTCACCCATCACGCGACGGCTCGCGCGGCAGCTGCAGGTGCTAGCGGCATACTTACCCTCGTATTTGTCGAGCCAGTGCTCGATATGCTCAATAGGCACCGAGGTGCTCGCGGCGTCGATGGCCTTCTCGACCGGAATGACGTGCATGCCGATACCGGCGCCTCCGGGCGGCACCATCGGCGTGGCGCGGGACAGCGGGCCCTTGGATGCCTGCTCAAAAAACTTGGCGTAGACCGGGTGCTCCTCGAGCTGGCTCACGCGCATGTTGAGGAACTCGGCAGAACCCGGCACCAGCATGGGCAGCACCCACTGCTTGGCGCGCTCGGGGTTTTCCCAGTTGTACTCGAGCAGACCCGTGTAGCTCATGTCGTCGAGCATCTTCTCGATATCGGCTTCGGGCATGCCGGTGAGCTTGACCATCTCGGGCAGCGTATAGGGACGGCGCATCTTCATCTTGCAGAGCACTTCGGCCTGCTCGTCGGTTGCGGCCTCGGCAAACGACCAGTACTCGTAGCCCAGCAGCTCATCGCGATGCAGCAGGCGGTTGGTGCAGTGCTCGCACAGTTTGACGATGGCCTCGCGCGGATGCTCCGGCAGCGGCGGCACGAACTCCGAACCGATATCGGGCTCGGTGTAGCTAATTCCCGGTCCGTTGAGAATCATGGTTGTCCCTTCTCTTGCCACAGCCCGGCGAGGCCGCGACACCCCTCTTTTTTTGCAGGCCGGGCATGCCCCCATGCCGTTCACCCGCCATTGTTGACATTGTGTCAAAAATAGTATTGACGAACCGTCAACAATATTCAAGACTGTTAGGCGAACGGTCAGGCAAAAGAGGATGAAAGGCGGCAAACGCATGGGCGATAACACGGCGAATATCTCTGTTGCCGACACCGTCCCCGCACCCGACAGCGCGGCAAAGCGCCTGACAGGCGACGAGCGCCGTCGCGAGATTCTCGCCGCCGTGCGCGACGTGAGCTCCGAGCTGGGCGTATCCCATCTTTCGGTATCGGCCGTGACCAAACGGGCCGGCTGCACGCGCTCACTGTTCTACCACTACTTTGCCGATATGGACGCCGCCGTCACCGCTGTTATGGACGAGGCGATCGACGGCTTTATCTCCGAGCTCGAGCAGTGGAACGCCAGCCGCACGGTTGGCGACATCGAAGGCGCGCTCGACACCGTCGCTCCGCTCTTTAAGCGTCTGGTCGTGAGCGGCCACGAGCTGCCGAGCACGCTCACCTCGAGCAGCGGCGCGCTCTACGGCGGCTTTCTGCACAACGTGGTCCAGCGCGTGGCGCAATACATTTGCGACACCACCGTGGTGGACTTTGTCGCCCATCACGACCTGCGCATCGACCATGTTTACGAGACGTTCTACACCCTCATCATGGGACTGTTGATGTATATCCGCACGCACCCCGATGTGCCCGACGAGACGGTCAAGGAGATTATCGCCTCGACGCTCCACATCGAGGGCTACACCGCCAAGTATCCCGAGCGCAAGCCCAGGAACTGACGACATTTTGCCAAACTGCCCGCGACGGAAGAGGGGACGCGGGCGCATGAAAGGAGAGCAGCATGCTGTTCGATGTTTGGGGTAGCGATACCCTTATCCACTGGGTCGGCTGGGCGATGGTCTTTATCGGCCTGATCGTGCTCAACGAGGTCGGCCGCCGCACCAAGCTGGGCGCGGCAATCATCTTTGGCGTAGCTCCGCTTGCCATGACCATCTACTGCGTCGCCATCGCCATCGGCGTCTCACAGGGCGCCGAGTGGGCGCTCACCAACCCCACCCATGTGTACCAGAACAGCTGGTTCCACTACGCCAAGGTATACGCGGCGCTGGCCGGTTGCTGGGGCTTCATTGCCATTAAGTATCAGTGGGGCAAGATCGGCAAGGCGCATTGGTTCCGCGCGTGGCCGTTTGTGATCGTTGCCATCAACATCATGATCGCCGTCATATCCGACTTCGAGAGCGCCTATCACTTCTTTGTCCTGGGCGAGTCCACCTGGGTCACCTCCGAGGGCGCCACGCAGCTTGCCGGCTGGAACAACGTGTTCAACGGCATCGCCGGTATCATCAACATCTTCTGCATGACCGGTTGGTGGAGCGTCTACGCCTCCGAGGATCAGACCGACATGCTGTGGCCCGACATGACCTGGGTCTACATCATCGCCTACGACATCTGGAACTTCTGCTACACCTACAACTGCCTGCCCACCCACTCCTGGTTCTGCGGCTTTGCGCTGCTGCTGGCGCCCACCGTCGCCGCCTTTATCTGGAACAAGGGCGGCTGGATCCAGAACCGCGCCTTTACGCTGGCTATTTGGTGCATGTTTGCCCAGGTGTTCCCCTACTTCCAGGAGGAGTCCATCTTTGTGACCCACTCCACGCTCGACCCCGGCGCCGCTACCGCGGTCTCGATCGCCGCACTGGTCGCCAACGTCGCCGCGATCATCTACATCGCCTACCGCGCCAAGAAGCTCGGCCGCAATCCCTACAAGCAGGATGTCTTTGAGGGCACCAGCGATTGGGAGAAGGCCACCGCTCGCCGCGCCAAGGTTGACTACGCGCACGCCGAGTAACATGTTGGCCGCTGTTGGCACTTGGGCATAGGCTCGCTCACCAGGCCTTTCAATCCAATGTCTCGCAGAGCCCCCGAAAAGCGTTTCGCTCGCTTTCCGGGGGCTTTTTGTCGTTGCGCCTCTATTCATCTATTCAAAAACACGCGCATATATAAAATCGGATTTCAAATCATGCGGCGGCTCTATGGAGCCCCGTTTTTGGGTACAGTGTTGTCCCGATATCGAGCTTGGGGGATATATGAAAGATGAGACGACGGGCCAAGAGGATGCGGCCCAAGATGCAGAAGCGTGTGCCGAGGCCCTGGAGAGCCTAGACCAGATCGCGCTGGCCGAGATTGCGTTTGACGATTCGAGCGTTGATGTGCAGGATGAGCCGGAAATCGAGGCGCAGCCCGATGATCAGGATGCAAAAGACGATGGCGCCGCGCCCACCGAAGATGAGGCTGGGCACGAGGAATCCGAATGCGAGGCCGACGACCAGCCCGAATCCGACACGAGCGAGGAAACCATCTTGCTCGACAGCTTGCCGGCCGAAGATTCGCTGACCCGCGAGCTCCCTGGCTTAGGCTCCGCGCCTGCCGTGGACGAGACCATCGCCATGGGCGATATTCCCCTACCGTCCGTTCCTTCGGCACATGAGGCCGAGGTCCGCCATCGCAAGATGTCGCCCAAGCGCCGCAATCTAATGGTCGCCGGCGCTGTGGCCGTCGCGCTCGTCGCCGGCGGCGCAGGCTACGCAGCCTGGAACGGATACCGGCAAGAGCAGGCTGCCATCGCCGCCGCCAATGCCCACACGATGATGTCGGTGCAGATTGGCGTACATGCCGCGGGCCTCGACTGTTCCACCGGCTCCAAGATTCCCGTACAGGTGAGCGGCCAGGATTCTGACGGCTCCTCTGTGAGCGAAACACTCTATGTTGACGAGCACGGCCGTGGCATCAAACTGCTACCCGGTGACTACACGCTCTCCATTGCCGCTTCCCCCATCGCATCCGACGGCACCGTCTATACCGTGCCGACCACCAAGGCGCAGGTCACGATCAAGAGCGACGGACAGGACCCAAGCAGCCAGGCCGCCTTTAAGCTCAAGGTGCCTTCGGCCGACACGGTAACCGACGACCAGATCGATGCCGCCGCCAAATATGCCGAGGAGGGAGGCGCGAGCTCCGCCGCTACCGCCAAGGTGCTCCAGCAGGCGGCAACCGCGCGGCGCGACGCCGCCGTCAATGCCGTGAGCGCGCAAAAGGCACAGGCGGCCCGTGATGCCGACGCCCGTCACAAGGCAACCGACCTCTACCAGCTCGATATCCCCGTCGAGTGGTACGGCAAGGTCGAGACTTGGCAAAATGGCAGCACGCTATGCATCTATCTTGCCGACGACAGCGATACGCCGATTGTGACGCTCGTCGCGGTGCGCGAGGGCGAGAGCTTTACGCCCGATGAGGGCGATACGGTTTTGGGTGCGGCCAATCTAGGCAACGGTTATACCGTCTACGCCAGCGGCCCCGTCTATCCGTACGTGGTGCCCCAGACCATCAACGGACGGACGCAGAATCCCGTGTCAACCTACCCCATGGATACGGCGATTGAGCTTGTCGAGCTCACGACCGGCAACCGCTACACCTATAGCCAGATCAAGAACGTACTGGTCGGCAAAGACGGCAAGGCAGACGCCGCGACCAAGCTCGAGACCGACTACCTCGCCCAGATTCTCCTGCCAAGCATCAAGGCCCAGGACTAGCGGACCATGACACCTGAGTCCTGGCCTCGCAAATCCATAGACGATTAGGAAAGGAGCCACTTCCATGCGGGCACAGCATGTACCACGCCGTGTTTGCATGGAATATCGGCCTGCTCATCCATGGTAACGATTGCCGACTCGCCAAGATCAAACTGGGCCATCGCGACATCGAGCGCGGCAATTTCGCGCTCGCGCGTTTTCTCGCTTGTCATATCCACACTTACCTGAATCAGGCCGTAAGCCTGCATGAGCAGTGCATCCCCAGCCACAAAGTCCACCTCATGGCTTTTATTCTTATCTTTAATCAGCAGGCGGCAAACCGAACCGGGCCGCACGGCGGGGGTCCTTCTTCTGAGCGCATTGAACACCGCGGTCTCGAGCCTCTGACCCTGATCCAATGCCGATGCGGGGGAGAACGCTCCGAACATCGCGGGATCGACGGCGTAGACCTTAGACGCAGACCGCGTATTATTTGCAAGCGAACGCGTGAACTCCGGCACCGAAAACAGCAGGTAGGCGTCCTCGTAATACTCAAGTAAGTCGCTGAGCGTATTTCGACTGACGGGTATCTGTCTGCTCTTGAACTCGTTGTACACTTTGTTCACTGACAGCTCTCGTCCCGAAGATGCCATGCACCGCGCCAGAAACAGCGAGGCCAAACGGGGGTTCTTGACGTCGTAACGTTCAACGACGTCCATGGCGACCGTTCGCGACGCATATTCCTGTAGCAGCTGAATCGTGTCTGCGGGCGTCTGCTCAAGTGTCGCGATGAATCCCCCTCGCTCGAGATATCCGACCAGATGGTGTCGGAGCAACGCCGCATCGCTCGAGGAGAAGGGTGCGTTCGACTCAGGAACGCTCCCCGTCTTATATCGGACGTATTCCGAAAAACTCAACGGAAAAAGCTCTCGCACAAGAGAACGGCCCCTGAACTCGCTCTTAAGTTCTGAGGACAGCATCTTAGAAGAAGATCCCGTCACGTAAACGGTCGCCTTCTCCGTATCGACCACGCGTCGCAGAAACGCACCCCATTCGGGTATTTCCTGGATCTCGTCAAAGAAAAGATAGGCGCCCTCGCCTCGAGCAGCAGGATATAGTGCATAGAATGTATCGAGCACGTCCGCTAGTAGCGATGGCTCATACGGACGCAAGCGCTCATCCTCAAAATTGAAATATAGCATCCGGTCAAGCTCGACGCCTTGGCCCTGAAGCCGCCGCATCTCCTGATACAGGCGATACGTCTTTCCACAACGACGGGCGCCCACAATCACATATACGATGTTGTCGCGCTTTGGCTCCTGCGGGTTGCCCAGATCAAGGTCGCGCTCAAAGACCTGCGGAATCCCCTGTTGCTCAAAGTCCTTTATTTTTTGAGCCACCAAGTCGTTGAATGCCATAATTCTCCAATCTTGCTCTCCTGCTAATCAAGATTATAACGATTCTTGATTAGCAGGAGAGCAAGATTATGCGTTTCTTGATTAATGGATAAGCAAGTTTTCTATTAGTTGCCCCTCCCGGAGGATAACGAGCGGCCGAGGGGGCAGGCATGAACGCCTCTAGCCGAAAACAAAGTAGCTAAAAACCCCGTCCCAAATGAGCTACTTAACGCCAGGGGTCGGCTTCGAAGAGGGGCTCGCGCTCGGGGCGACGATCGCTATAAGGATCGTAGCCGTCGTCATCCTCGTTCTCGGCACGGATGTAGGGGTCGCGCGGCTTGGGTGCCGGCTTAGGCGCAGGCTTGGGTGCGGCATCGGTCGTCGACGTGTTCGTCTTGTTCTTGTCTATCATCTGCATATCTCCTTGCCGTGCAATCGTGTTCAACATCATCGATTGTCGCACGAAAAAGGGCGGCGGACCCCATTGGATCCGCCGCCCTTGGCGTTTAGAGACGGCTGGCAGATTTTAAGGCATGTCCCATAAATCTACTCGGCGTCGGGGACCTCGTAGGTGGCCGCCGGCGTGTTGTCGCACACGACGGTAAAGCCGCCGTCCTTGTCGGCATCGACCGTCACCTGATCGCCCTCGCGCACCGTGCCGTCGATGATGGCGGCGGCGATGGCGTCCACGACCTCGCGCTGGACCAGGCGCTTGAGCGGACGGGCACCGAACACGGGGTCCAGGCCACCCACGGCGAGCATCTGCTTGGCCGCCGGGGTGATGGCAAGCGTCATGCGCTCCTTGGCCAGGCGTGCGCGAACGTCGGCAAGCTGGATGTCGACGATCTTTTCGATTTGCGCCATGCCGAGCGGATGGAACACCACGATATCGTCGATACGGTTGAGGAACTCGGGGCGGAAGGTCTGAGACATGGCGGCGTCGACCTGATGGCGCATCTCCTCCTCGTCCTTGCCGGAAAGCTCGGCGATGGCCTTGGAGCCCACGTTGGACGTCATGATGATAATCGTGTTCTTGAAGGACACCTGGCGACCCTGGCCATCGGTCAGACGGCCGTCATCAAGCACCTGCAACAGCACGTTAAAGACATCCGGATGAGCCTTCTCCATCTCGTCGAGCAAGATTACGGAGTACGGACGACGGCGCACGGCCTCGGTGAGCTGGCCGCCCTCGTCGTAGCCCACGTATCCCGGAGGCGCACCGATCAGACGCTGGACGCTGAACTTCTCCATATACTCGGACATGTCGATACGCACAAGCGCGCGCTCATCATCGAACAGGCACTCGGCCAGCGCCTTGGCGAGCTCGGTCTTGCCTACGCCGGTGGGGCCCAGGAAGAAGAAGCTGCCGATGGGCTTGTCCGGATCGGAAAGGCCCGCACGGCTGCGGCGCACAGCTGCGGCGACGGCGGAGACGGCCTCGTCCTGGCCAATGACGCGCTTATGCAGCTCGCCCTCCAGGCCCTTGAGCTTGTCGAGCTCGCCCTGCATCATCTTGGACACGGGCACACCGGTCCAGGCGCTCACGACCTCGGCAATCTCGTCGGAGGTCACCTGCTCGTTGAGACCCTCGCCGTCCTGCTGCTTTTGCGCCTCGAGCGCGGCCTCGGAATCCTGAATCTGCTGCTGCAGACCCGGAATCACGGAGAAGCGCAGCTCGGACGCACGACCCAGGTCGCCGTTGCGCGTCGCGCGCTCCTCTTCGCTCTTGGCCTCGTCAAGCTGGCCCTTAAGCTCCTGCACGTGGTCGATGGCGTTCTTTTGGTTGAGCCAGCCGGCCTTTTGCACGTTGAGCTTTTCCTGGACCTCAGCGATCTCTTGGCGCAGGGCTTCCAGACGCTCCTTGGAGGCGTCGTCGGTCTCCTTCATGAGCGCTTGCTCCTCGATCTGCAGCTGGGTGAGCTGGCGCGTGGTGGCGTCAATCTCGACCGGCATGCTGTCGAGCTCCATGCGCAGGCGGCTTGCGGCCTCATCGACCAGGTCGATGGCCTTGTCGGGCAGGAAGCGGTCGGCGATGTAGCGATCGGAGAGGTCGGCGGCGGCCACGAGCGCGCTATCGGTAATATGCACGCCGTGGAAGATCTCGTACTTCTCCTTGAGGCCACGCAGGATCGAGATGGTGTCCTCGACGGTGGGCTCGGAGACCATCACGGTTTGGAAACGACGCGCGAGCGCCGCGTCCTTCTCGATGTACTTGCGGTATTCGTCAAGCGTAGTCGCGCCAATCGCGTGCAGGTCGCCACGAGCAAGCGCCGGCTTGAGGATGTTGCCGGCATCCATGGAGCCCTCGGTGGCACCCGCACCCACGATGGTGTGGAGCTCATCGATGAACAGGATGACCTTGCCCTCGGACTTTTGCACTTCCTTGAGCACGGCCTTCAAGCGGTCCTCGAACTCGCCGCGGTACTTGGCGCCGGCGACCAGCGCGCTCATGTCGAGCTCGATAAGGTCGCGGTCGCGCAAGGTGCTCGGCACGTCGCCGGCCACGATACGCTGGGCGATGCCCTCGACGATAGCAGTTTTGCCGACGCCCGGCTCGCCGATGAGCACGGGGTTGTTCTTGGTGCGACGGGACAGGACCTGGATGGTACGGCGAATCTCATCGGTACGGCCGATGACCGGGTCGAGCTTGCCGGCGCGGGCGAGGTCGCAAATGTTGCGACCGTACTGCTCCAGTGCCTCAAACTGGGTCTTGTCCTCGGCAGACGTCACGCGGTCATCGCCGCGCAGCTCCTCGTAGACTTGCTCGATGCGCTCCTTGGTCACGCCGGCGTCGCGCAGCACGCGTCCGGCCTCGCCCTTGTCCTCGGCAAGTGCCATCAGCAGATGCTCGGTCACCACAAAGCTGTCGCCCATCTTGGTGGCCTTCTTCTCGGCCTTTTCGATGACGCGGACGAGCTCGTTGGACAAGCCCATCTGTTGGCCCTCGCCCGAAACCTTAGGCGCGTGGTCGATGGCATCCTGTGTGGAACGCGCGAGCTGGGCCGGGTCGGCACCGATGCGCTCGATGATTACGGAGATATTGCGCTCGCCGGCACCGAGCAGGGCAGACAGCAGGTGAATCGGCTCCACCGCGCCGGCCTGCGCGTCGGCGGCCGTGCTCATGGCGGTCTGCAGCGCCTCGCGCGACGTCATTGCTAGCTTATCGATTCTCATGGAATCACCTCTCTTGGGGTGGCCGCCCTACGGGGCGGCTTCACGTTGTTCGAGAAGTATTGTTGCCAACTTTGCGCGATCTTATACACAAATCTAAGTCTCTATATATAAGATTTTCTGAGTGCTCTCACGACATGCAAACCACCACAAAGGGGACAGGCACCTTTGTGGTGGTTACAGCCTCTATTTACTTGCCGAGCCCGTGCTTCCCGATTCGGCGTTCCAGGGCATCTCATCCTCGAACAGCCATGTACGGGCAGACCCACTATCGCGTGCAGCCTGCGGGTCGGGCAAGCAGGTCTGTTCATAGGCATCCTGAATGCACTGACCCATAAAATCGTTGAGCTCGGTCTGGTTGCCCTCCATGACATAGGCGACATCGCCGTCCAAGATGTAGATGCCCGGCCCCTCATTGCCCTCGTAGCCAGGATCGTACAAAACATCACATAACTTGGCGCCATTCGCGGTGTCCAACTCGATGGACGAGTGACATCCGCCAACCATGTCGTTCGCTTTTGCCCGATAGGACGCATATCCATACCAGCGCTTAAAGGTTTTGCCCCTGATCAGCTCGGACGCCCTGTCGATCAGACTAGAATCCGTGGTATAACGCATAGCCCCAAGCTGAATATGTGGATAATTACTAATGCCCAGCACAGCCAGTTGCTCATCAAAATCAACGGTAATGGTCTCAGGCTTGTCGTCGCCGGTCAGAAGTTCGACAGATTGAGTCACAGGCTTGACCACCGGCTCCGTCACCGCAGCAGGTAGAAACGCCATGCCGACAGCGCCCATGCCAACCACGGTGATCGCAAGCGCCAAAACAATCAATCCAATACGGGCAGGACTTCTCACAGCAAAGCACCTCACAATGCAAGCCTTCGCCACCTGCACTAATGATATCGCAGCCAGCACTATTACCAAAAGGAGCTACTCGTAACCCACCACCACAAAGGTGCCTGTCCCCTTTGTGGTGGTCCCAGTCTTTTTTAGCGTCCTTCAAGACCCAACGAGAACACAGCGACGAAATCGAGAGCCACCGATAGCCCGTTCGCGCAGATATAGATGGAGATTCAAGACAAGGGTGCCGGCCTAAACGACTTGGCTATCGTACGCCACAACTTTCTCGTCATCGTCCCTGTCGTTTTTATAGTGCTTATAGTGAAAATAGCGAGTTTAGTGAGAATAGTATTGCGCAAAACTCGTGAACTCATTTTTTGACCCCTCGCCCAGAATGAGGGAAGGCAAATATTCCTATTAGAGATCAAATCGAAGCCCAATAGGGCCTTTTAGCCCTCTCATTCCGGGCGGTCGCTTTCTTTTGAATATTGTCGTAAGCTGGTATCACTTATCTTAATGAATGCATGCTGTTTGCGAGGTACCCGCCGTGAAACGCTCCACCTATATCGGCCTGCTCGTCTTAGCGTTTGCAATTACCGCAGTCGGCGTGGGCATTATCTATCTCGCATTTCTCCCTGCCTCGGCAACGCAGGCGGCGGTTGAAACCGTAAGCTACCCCATCGAAATCCTCACTGATATCGTCAAACCCGATTCAATCACCGTCGATTTCGACGGTACGCCCGCAGTGCTTGGGGTCAGCAACTATCCCAGAATCGAACTTGGAGCCACGCGCTATACCCAAGATGAGCAGCTTATCGGCAAGGCAACCAGTTTACTCAAAGGCAAGACGTTTAAGCGATGGTACGGCGCCGCAATATATCGAGCCAAGACAGGCCAAATGAATGGCGGGTATTATTCGACCCTTGAACTCGATGCGGCAAACGGGAGCAGACTGTGCAACGTTTCATACGACCCCGGCTACGTGGACAACGAAGGGCCGGGAGTCTATATCTCGGATGGCAACGTGATCTACGTCATGGAAGGCGACCAGACGGCAGTCGTCGATTTTATGGATCGGTGTACCGAGGATGCCTACGAACAAACTTGCGAGCCCGATCCACAGACAGCGCGCGACAGTGGCTCAGCACGCACTTGGCTATTTGACGATGAAATAACCTGGACCCCATCGAAATAAGAACCCGCCGGACAGGCACCTTTGTGGTGGTTTTCGACTCCGACGCCCCGCTGTCTCAATCTGTAACAGCTAGCGGCCCTTTTGGGTCCTTGGTGTTACAGATTTAGATGAAATGACCGCCGGCGACCGTTTGTCTAAATCTGTAACAACTACTCGGCAAATTGGGGCCTAGATGTTACGGATCGAGATTGGCCGCGAAGCCCCGTCCGAAAATCTCGACCTGTAACATCTAGCGGCATACTTTGCCCCTAGCTGTTACAGGTCGAGACAAACGGAACCACCACAAAGGTGCCTGTCCCCATTGTGGTGGTTTTCGAAAAAGAAGCCGCCCCAATAAAAGAGGCGGCATCAAGCAAGTCTATTTTTAGCGTCCCTCAAGACCCAACGAGAACGTCGCGGTAGCCCCGGACACACCTTTCCCTCGGGCGACCCTCGCGAAGCGCGTGAGCACGAGGGAAAGGTGTGGCCGGGGCGTACAGCAGAGTTACTCGGCAGCGGCCTTGAACTTGTTGTAGTTGATCAGGCAGCCGGCCTTGACGATGGCACGCTCTTCGGCCGTCATATCGGCAATGTAGAGTTCAATCTGCTCGACCGCACCGTCGGCGCGCACCACGTAGGCGGCGATGTTCTTGAGGTCACCATCGAGCGCGGCGCGGATACCCGGCACAAAGACGTAGTCGCCCACCTCAAAGTTGGGCTCCGCCTCCATCTGGAAGGGCACCATGCCCCAGTTCATCACGTTGGAGCGATAGCGCTTGGTGGCGTACTCGTGGACGATGTTGGCCAGACCGCCGATCACGCGCTGGCAGCTCGCGGCCTGCTCACGGGCGGAGCCGTCACCGGGCTTCTTGGCATAGAGCATAGAGCCGTACTCGGTCGCTTTGGCGTCTGCAGCGACACCCGCGCCGGCCAGCGCCTCAAACACGCCGGCAAGCTCGGCATCGAGTGCCGCCAGGTCGCCTGCCGCCTCGCCGGCAACGCGGCGCTTTTCCACCGCGTCGACCTCCTTGGAGCGGCCCACATAGGCCGGATCGCGGCGGCTGAGCGTAAACTCGGCCAGACCCAGCGGGTTGGAGCGGAAGGAGCTCGTCTCGCCCGAAGGAATGAGCTCGTCGGTCGTGGTGACCGGGTCCATGATCTTGGAGCACACCTTGAGCAGGATGTCGTCGCCGAGGGGCTCCATCGCGGGCCACGGCTTGATGTTGGGGCCTTCGACCAGCTCGTCGGCAGGCTCCGCCTTGCCAAAGCCCCAGTACACGCGCTTTTTGTACGGCGCGTCGTCAAAGGTGTACTCGCAGGCCTCGTCCCAGGTGTCCTCGGGCAGGTCGGTCGCCGGCGTCAGGACGCCGCCGTTGGCAGCCGTCGCCGCAATGGAGCGGGCGTCCATCAGAGCCACGGCGCTCAGCTGGCCATTGCCCGGCTTGGAACCCTCGCGGTTGGGGAAGTTGCGCGTGGTGTGGCGGATCGAAAGGCCGTTGTTGGCGGGCGTGTCACCGGCACCGAAGCACGGGCCGCAGAATGCCGTGCGCACGATCGCGCCGGCCTCCATCAAATCGTAGATGTAGCCGCGACGCGTGAGTTCAAGTGCCACAGGCTGGCTCGTGGGATAGACCGACAGCGAGAACTCGCCGCAGCCGGTGTTGGCGCCCTTGAGCACGCGGGCAGCCTGGACCACAGAGTCGTAGTTGCCGCCCGAGCAGCCGGCGATAACGCCCTGCTGCACGTGCAGCCTGCCGTCGACGATCTTGTCGAGCAGGCTAAAGTGCGTCTTGCCTTCGCCGATCTTGGCGGCCTCGAGCTCCACCTCGTGCAGGATGTCCTCGAGATTCTCGTTGAGCTCGTCGATCTCAAAGCCGTTGGAAGGATGGAACGGCAGGGCGATCATGGGCTTGATGCTCGACAGGTCGACCTCGACGCAGCCGTCGTAGTAGGCGACATCGGCGGGCTTGAGCTGGCGGTAGTCGTCGCCGCGGCCGTGCATGGCCAGGAATGCGTGCGTGTCCTCGTCGGTGGCCCAGATGCTCGACAGGCAGGTGGTCTCGGTGGTCATGACGTCGACGCCGTTGCGGTAGTCGGTCGTCATGCTCGCGATGCCCGGGCCCACAAACTCCATGACCTTGTTCTTGACGTAGCCCTTGGCAAAGACGGCGCGGATGATGGCGAGCGCCACGTCGTGCGGGCCGACGCCGGGACGTGGGGTGCCCGTGAGGTAGATGGCTACGACGCCGGGATAGGCGACATCGTAGGTGTCGCGCAGCAGCTGCTTTGCCAGCTCGCCGCCGCCCTCGCCCACGGCCATGGTACCCAGGGCACCATAGCGGGTGTGCGAGTCGGAACCCAGAATCATCTTGCCGCAGCCGGCGAAGTTCTCACGCATAAAGGAGTGGATGACGGCGATGTGCGGCGGAACGAAGATACCGCCGTACTTCTTGGCCGCGGAAAGGCCAAAGACGTGATCGTCCTCGTTGATGGTGCCGCCCACGGCGCACAGCGAGTTATGGCAGTTGGTGAGCACGTAAGGCAGCGGGAACTGCTCCATGCCCGAGGCGCGCGCCGTCTGGATGATGCCGACAAAGGTGATGTCGTGGCTCGCCATGGCATCGAAACGAATCTTGAGCGCCTCGGGGTCGCCGGACGTGTTGTGTGCCTGAAGGATCGAATACGCGATGGTTCCGCGCTTGGCATCCTCGGGCGTCTTCGTAATGCCGCGCTCGGCAGCCTCGGCCGCAGGCACGACCTCGCTGCCGCCGCGCAGGTAGATGCCGTCCTCGTACAGCTTGACCATACTGTCTCCCACTCTGCCCAAAAGATTTGGGCGCATAGCATACATTCGTTCAATATCGTGCCATAGAACGGTTGCGAGTGGGTTACGAATCTGCACGTTCACTTTATCTAGGTAAAGTAAAGGACGTGCCGGTCGAGGGCCGGAAGATTTTGTGCAAGAGCGTCCCTTTCGACTAGTCATTTAAGAACGTCCCCAATGACTACCCTACCGCATCCGGAGCAAGGCAACGCCGCAGGCAGAGGACGGACAGCGAGCGCCGTCCAGAGCGAACAAGTTGGCATGAAAAAGGCAAGGCATAGACCTTCTGGTCATGCCTTGCCCTTTGAATGACAAATTGTCGCTCTGGACGGCGCGCAGCGTCAACTGGTCCGCCGTTCGTCAGAACGGCGGAACCTAGAGATCTCCTCCGGCGCCCAGCAGCTTGCGCATGACTTGCTCGGGGTTGACCGAGCCGTCGCGCGGAGCCAGGGCGGTGATCTTCTTTTGCATCTTGTACTCGTGCAGCTCGTCCTCGAGCTGGCGCACGCGAGCGCGGAGCTTCTCGTTCTCGCGCTCGCGCTCCTCGGCACGCTCCTTCATATCGAGGATGCGCACCACGCCGGCAAGGTTGATGCCCTCGTCGGTCAGTTGGTTGATGAGTTCCAGACGCTCGATATCGGCACGCGAATACAGGCGCGTGTTACCGCCCGAGCGCTGAGGATTCACCAGGCCCTTGGACTCGTAGACGCGCAGAGTCTGCGGGTGCATGCCGGTCAGCTCGGCCGCCACGCTGATCATGTACAGCGGTTTGTTCCTATTGTCCTCGGCCATGCTACCTGACCCCTTTCCGTCTCGTTATCGTCCACCATAAGCCCGCGAGCGTGGGCGTGCGCCGCGACCGCCCTAGTACGTCGCCTTGTAACGGTTGACCTTCTCGCGATAATCGCGCGTGTCGGCCTCGCGCAGCTTGGTCATGGCATCGCGCTCATCGTCGGACAGGCTCGTGGGGACCTGCACCTTGATCTCGACGAGCAGCGCGCCCGTACGACCACGGTGCTTAACGTCGGGCGCGCCCATCTCTTTAAAGCGGAACTTCTTGCCCGTCTGGGTGCCAGCGGGCACCTTCAGACGAACCGTCGCGCCGCCGGGCGTGGGCACATCCACCGTGCAGCCGAGCGCCGCCTCGTAGACCGAGACCGGCACCTCCATGGTCACATCGGCACCCTTGCGCTTAAACAGCGGATGCTCCTCCACATGCGTGGTCACGACCAGGTCGCCGCGCTCGCCTCCGGCAACGCCGTACTCGCCGCGGCGCTTGTAACGCAATTTGCCGCCGTCGACCGCGCCCGCGGGCACCGAGACCGTAATGGTCTGCTGCTCGCCTGTCGAGGGAATGCGATAGGTGACCTTGTGCGTCACGCCGCGAAACGCGTCCTCGGCCGTTACGTCGACAGTCAGCGACAGGTCGCCGCCCTTGCGCGCGCGGTTGCGGCCCGCGCCCGCACCGGCAGCGCCCGCGGCCCCGGCAAAGCCCGAGCCCCAATCGCTGCCCCAGGCGCCGTTGCCGCTAAAGATGCTGTCGAAGATGTCGCCCCAGCCGCTGGCGCCCGCGCCGGCACCGTAGCCGCCGCCATACGCGCCGCCTGCGCCCGGCATGCCGCCAAACATGAGCATCTGGTCGTACTCTTTGCGCTTCTTCTCGTCCGAAAGCGTCTCGTAGGCCTCGCTAATCTCCTTGAACTTGGCCTCGTCGCCGCCGGCATCGGGGTGATATTTTTGCGCGAGCTTGCGAAACGCGCTCTTGATCTCTTTGTCGGAGGCGCTCTTGGATACGCCCAGGATGTCATAGAAGGTTTTGCCTGCAGCCATCGTAGCTCCTCTCCTGTTTCATCCGCCGCCCAGCGGGCGGCGGCTCATGCTTTCATATGGCACTAGGCCAGAAAGGGCCCCGGGTGTTGCCCCGGGGCCCTTCTCAATTACTCCTCGGTGCTCTCAGCCGTATCGGCCGCAGCATCCTCGGGCGCCGCTTCGGGCTCCGGTGCGGGGCGCTTCTCGCCACCGTAGGTCACCGTCACCATCGCGGAGCGCAGGATGCGGTCCGCCATGCGGTAGCCCTTCTGGTACACGTCGTTGACGGTCTCGTCGTACTGCGATGCGTCCTCGACACGCCCCACGGCCTGGTGCTCGAGCGGATCGAACGCCTCGCCCTTGGGGTCGATGGGCTCAACGCCCTCGTGCGCAAACACATCGAGCAGCTTGGCATGCACCGCGTCAACGCCATCGACGAACTGCTTAAAGTCGTCGGAAAGCTCCTGGCTACGGGCATGGTCGATTGCACGCTCGATATCGTCAACCACCGGCAACAGCGCGGTGACGAGCTTCTCGGTCGCGCGCTCGCGCTCGGCGATACGCTCGCTAGCGGTGCGGCGACGGAAGTTCTCCCAGTCGGCCTGCAGACGGGCGGTACGCTCGGTGGCGTCCTTTGCCTTGTCCTCGGCGGCCTTCTGGGCCTCTGCCGCAGCATCGAGCTCGCTGCGCACGTCGGCAAGCTCCTTTTGGGCCTGCTCGAACTTGAGCTTAAAGTCGTTGTCGGCGGCTTCCTCACCGGCGCGGATAGCGGCTTCCACCATCTCGTCCTCGGTCATCGTCGCCTCCTTGTTGGAATCCTCTACCTGGTTCTCGGCAGCCTCGGCGGCCTCGGCCTCGTTGGCCTCGGCAACGCCTGCGGCCTCTACGGGAATCTTCACGTCCTTCTCCTCAGAGTCAACGGGGGCGGCGCCAGCGGCGGCCGCCTCCGTGCGAGCTTTACGGGCGGACATGATTACTTGTCCTCGTCGTCCACAACCTCGTAGTCGGCGTCGACAACGTCATCGTCGGCAGGCTGGGCACCGGCGGCACCGTCGGTCTGCTGCTGAGCGTCGGCGTAGACAACCTGAGCCAGCTCGTAGGCCACGGACTGCAGGGACTCGCCAGCGGCCTTGATGGCCTCGACGTCAGAGCCCTCGAGCGCCTTCTTGGCGTCGGCGATAGCGGCCTCGGCCTTGGACTTCACGTCGGCGGAAACCTTGTCGCCCAGCTCGTTGAGGGTCTGCTCGGTGGAGTAGCACAGGCTATCGGTCTGGTTGCGGACCTCGACCTCTTCCTTCTGCTTCTTGTCCTCCTCGGCATGAGCCTCGGCGTCCTTGACCATACGATCGACTTCGTCGTCGGACAGAGCGGTGGAGCCAGAAATGGTGATCTGTTGCTCCTTGCCGGTGCCCTTGTCCTTAGCGGAGACCTTGACGATGCCGTTGGCGTCGATGTCGAAGGTGACCTCGATCTGCGGCACGCCGCGGCGGGCAGCCGGGATGCCGGTCAGCTGGAACTTACCGAGCGACTTGTTGTCGCGGGCAAGCTCGCGCTCGCCCTGGAGCACGTTGATCTCGACGCTGGTCTGGTTGTCGGCAGCGGTGGAGTAAACCTCGGTCTTGGAGGTCGGGATCGTGGTGTTGCGGTCGATCATCTTGGTCATGATGCCGCCCATGGTCTCGACGCCCAGCGACAGCGGGGTAACGTCGAGCAGCAGGATGCCCTCGACGTCGCCGGTGAGCACGCCGCCCTGGACGGCAGCGCCGTCGGCAACGACCTCGTCGGGGTTCACGGACATGTTGGGCTGCTTGCCGGTCATGGTCTTGACCAGATCCTGGACGGCGGGCATACGGGTGGAGCCGCCGACGAGGATGACCTCGGTCAGATCGGAGAGCTTGAGCTTAGCGTCGCGCAGGGCGTTGGTGACAGGCTGCTTGCAGCGCTCGAGCAGGTCGCGGGTGATCTTCTCGAACTCGGCGCGGGTCAGCGTGTAGTTGAGGTGCAGCGGGCCAGACTGGTTCATGGTGATGAACGGCAGGTTGATGGTGGACTGCTGGGCGGCGGAGAGCTCCTTCTTGGCGTTCTCGGCGGCCTCCTTCAGACGCTGCAGGGCCATGGGGTCCTGACGCAGGTCGACACCGTTCTCCTGCTGGAACTTATCGGCCATCCAGTCGATGACGCGCTGATCCCAGTCGTCGCCGCCCAGGTGGTTGTCGCCCGAGGTGGACAGAACCTCAAACACGCCGTCAGCGAGGTCAAGGATGGAGACGTCGAAGGTGCCGCCGCCCAGGTCGAAGACCAGGATGCGCTGGTCGGTACCCTGCTTGTCCAGGCCATAGGCAAGAGCAGCAGCGGTCGGCTCGTTGACGATACGCTTGACGTTGAGGCCGGCGATCTTACCGGCGTCCTTGGTGGCCTGACGCTGGGCGTCGTTGAAGTAGGCCGGGACGGTGATGACGGCGTCGGTGACGGTCTCGCCCAGATACTTCTCGGCGTCGGCCTTCATCTTTGCGAGCGTCATGGCGCTCACCTGCTCGGCGGTGTAATCCTTGCCCTCGATATCGACGACGGCACGGCCACCCTGGCCCTCCTTGACCTCATACGGCACGGTCTTGATCTCGGAGGTGCACTCGGAGTACTTGCGGCCCATGAAGCGCTTGATGGAGAACACGGTGTTCTTGGGGTTGGTGACAGCCTGGTTCTTAGCGGCCTTACCCACGACGCGGTCGCCGTCGGCACGGAAGCCCACGACGGACGGGGTGGTGCGGTCGCCCTCGGCGTTCACGATAATGGTCGGAGAACCGCCCTCGAGAACGGCCATTGCGGAGTTAGTAGTACCAAGGTCGATACCAAGAATCTTACTCATTAGAAATTCCCTCTCTCTTTTGCGTTCGCGCCGCCTCGACGGTCTGTCGCGCGGCGCTTCGGCTTGTCTTTCAGGATGTAGTGTATCCCCTTATGGGCCGGAATATACAAAATCTAAGTCAATTCATATAAGATTTCTTATCTCTGAGAGTTTAGGTTCTCAAATGCGCAGGTAGATGCACTGTTTGAGTTCTCGGCAGATCTATTGAGATCTATGTAGAGATGGCTGAGGTTTGGGCTTGGGAGCGCACATGGCGGCCCCGGGCTTCCCTGGGGAAAGTTCGACCCGTTTCTCGGCTAAATAACGGGATGCGCTTTCCGCAAGCGCGCTCAATCGCCCTATATTTCAAGTCACCTGTAGCTAACATTTGCGCAGCTCAACGGCCTCACCTGCATGTTTTTTAGTAAGCCGTGGCATACTCGGCGAACGGTATGAAGATGCCGGTCAGAGGGTATTGCAAACGGTCGCTCCCGTGGTATGTTTTTGCCCGAATCAAACCGACGCGCATCGCCTGTAGCGTCGGTCAACAGAGAGGAAACTACCATGGCTCATCCCGTAATTGATGCCGACGAGTGCATCGCTTGTGGCGTTTGCGTCGATTCCTGCCCCGCTGGCGTTCTGGAGCTCCAGGACGTCGCTACCGTCGCTGACGAGGATTCCTGCGTCGCCTGTGGCGCTTGCCAGGACGCTTGCCCCGCCGGCGCGATCACCGAGATCGTCGAGGAGTAACAGCTCCCCCACCTGCACACTCAAAAGTACACCGTGCACAAAAAGGAGGCCTCCGCATCGCCGCGGAGGCCTCCTTTTGTTTGTATAGGCAGCTAATTGGGGACAGGGCTACCTTGGCAGTTGCGGTGGAATAGTTCCCGATTCATTGCTTAGGTGCCGATTTTAGGAACTATTTCACCGCAACTTATAAAGACAGTATCGGGCTAGGACAAATCATCCTCGTAGGGCATCAGGTCTGCCAGATAGCCTTTCTCCTTGAGTATGGCCTCGATCTCGTCGAGGGTTTGCTCGTCATCTGCCGCAATGCGATGGAAGTGATAGCCACTCGTCACCGTTAATAGCGGAAAGCTCTTGCCACTCTCGATATCGTGTAGGTAGCGCTCAACATCGCGACGATTGCGGATGTCCAGGTCGGCTGTGATCTTACCGTACACGCGGTGGTTGACGATCACGTTGAGCACGGCGCCGCCCGCGTCGACGATGCTCGTGAGCTCATCGCCCGCCTGCTCCACGCCGTGGCGTACCTTGACCAGACGCGTGGGCACAGCCGGGCTGCTCGCTGCCTCCTGTAGCACATAGCCGCGATTGGTGGCGACAATATCGTGCCCGTCGGCGCGCAGCAGGGCGATGTCCTGCACCACAACCTGACGGCTCACGCCCACCTCGCGGGCAAGCGCACTGCCCGAGACAGGATCTTTGGCTTCCTCGAGCACGGCCATGATGGAACGGCGACGCTCGCGGGCGTCCATTATTTACCGTCCAGTAGACGCAGGTGCTTAAGCGAGAGGTCGAGGATCGGCGCAGAGTGCGTCAGAGCGCCCGAACTAATATAGTCAACACCCAGGTCGGCCAGGGCGCGAATGTTGTCGGCGTCTACGTTGCCCGAGCACTCGGTCTTGGCACGACCGGCGATAAGCTCAATCGCAGTAGCCATGTCATCGTGGGTCATGTTGTCGAACATGATGATGTCGGCACCGGCCTCCACGGCCTCGCGTACCATGTCCAGGTTCTCGCACTCAATCTCGACCGTCGCGGTAAACGACGCATGGGCGCGCGCCATCTCAATCGCGCGCGCCACGCCACCGGCGGCGTCGATGTGGTTGTCCTTGAGCATGACAGCCGTCGACAGGTTATAGCGGTGGTTGCTGCCACCGCCGATCTCGACTGCGGCCTTCTCGAAGACACGCATGCCCGGCGTGGTCTTGCGCGTGTCGACAAGCACGGTCTTGGTGCCCTCGAGCGCAGCCGCCATCCGATGCGTGTAAGTAGCGACGCCGCTCATGCGCTGCAGGTAGTTGAGCGCCACGCGCTCGCCCGAAAGCAGTACGCGCGCATCGCCGCGCACCTGGCCCACGTGGTCGCCGGCGTGCACCTCGTCGCCGTCCGCGACATCTAACAACACAGAGCTCTGCGGATCCAGCAGCTCAAAGGTGCGAGCGAACACATCCAAGCCCGCGATGATGCCATCGGCCTTGGCGATAAGCTCCACCGTGGCGGGACGCGCCGTGGGACACACGCTCGCCGTGCTCACGTCCTCAAAGGTAATGTCCTCGCGCAGAGCCTGCAGAATCAGATCATCGACGACGAGCTTCATGGTAATGGGATTCATGGTCTACTCCTCCACGGCCTGCGTGCCGGCGGCACGGGCCAAATCATCGATTGCAAGGGTATCGGCACTCAGGGCGCGGTGACGCCCGTCAAGCGCGGGCTCACCGGCCTGCTCCACGGCCAGTGACTCGCCGGTACGCATGTACCACGCGGCGCGACGACCCCAGACCAGCGCCTCGAGCAGGCTGTTCGATGCAAGGCGGTTCTTGCCGTGCACGCCATTGCAAGCCGTCTCGCCGGCGGCGTAGAGCTCGGGCATCGAGGTGCGGCCGTCCTTGTCGACCCACACGCCGCCCATAAAGTAGTGCTGCGTGGGTGTGACGGGAATGGGCTCGTCCAAGATGTCGCGGCCGTCCTCCAGACAGCGCGCACGAATATTGGCAAAGTGCCCGGTCACCACGTCGCGCTCGACGGGGGCAAAGCTCAGCCACTCGTGCTCGGCGCCGTCCTGCTTCATCTGCTCGCGGATGGCGGCGGTGACGACGTCGCGCGGCTGCAACTCGTCGGTAAAACGCTCGCCGGCGGCGTTGAGCAAAATCGCGCCCTCGCCGCGGCAGCTTTCGCTAATCAGGAAGGTGCGGCCCGGCTGCGGCGAGAACAGGCCCGTGGGGTGGATCTGCACGTAGTCCAGGTGCTCCATCGTGATGCCGTGCTCCTGCGCGATGTAGCAGGCGTCACCGGTGAGCTGCGGGTAGTTGGTCGAATGGTCGTACACGCCACCGATACCACCCGTTGCCCACAGCGTATGGCGGGCATGGATCTTAAACGGCTTGCCAGCATGTACGCCCTCAGCGGCATTTGCCAGCTCGTCGGCGGGACGAACCGAGTTATCCTCGTCCACGGGAACGGCGACGACGCCGGCGCACACCGTGGCGCCGTCACGCTCGCCCGTCAGGATGTCGGTCATGGCCACGTGCTCCAAAATCTGCACGTTATCCAGTTTGCGAACGGCCTGAAGCAGCTTGGTCGTGATCTCCTTGCCCGTAATGTCGGCATGGAAGGCAATGCGGGGGCGGCTGTGCGCGCCCTCGCGGGTAAAGTCGAGGCTGCCGTCGGCTTTGCGCTCAAAGTCCACGCCCATGGCCAGCAGGTCGTTGATGACCGAACGGCTCGAGCGAATCATGATGTCGACGCTCTCGCGGCGGTTCTCGTAGTGGCCGGCGTGCATGGTGTCCTCAAAGAAGGCATCGTAGTCCGAGCCCTCGGGCAGCACGCAAATGCCGCCCTGCGCGAGCATCGAATCGCACTCGTCGACAGCGCCCTTGGAGAGCATGATCACGCGCATGCTCGTCGGCAGGTTGAGAGCCGCATACAGGCCCGCTACACCGCAGCCGGCAATAACGACGTCGCACTCCATATCGGGGTATTGCTTGGTTTCCACAGGAATCCTCTCCCTTGAATGTGACATAAGGGACCGTCCCTCATGCCGCATTGTTCTAGCGCGCTGCGTACTCGAGCATGCGGTCGAGCGTGAGTTTGGCCTGATCGGCGGCCTTGTCCGACACGCCAATCTGCACCTCGCCCTCGCCCGTCTCCAGGCAGCGCACGAGCTTTTCGAGCGTGATGAGATCCATGTTGACGCAGGTGGGCTGCACCGCGGGGAAGTAGAACTTCTTGCCGGTGCCCTGGCAGCGGCGCTCGAGCTCGTAGAGTACGCCGCGGACCGTCACGATAATGAACTCGCTCGCGTCGGACTCCTCGGCATACTTGATGATGCCGGCGGTGGAGCCGATGTAGTCGGCCTCAGCCAGGACGTCAGCCTTGCACTCAGGATGCGCCAGCACGAGCGCGTCGGGGTGGGCCTCCGTCGCGTCGACGATCTGCTCGACGGTGATGATGTGATGGCGCGGGCAGTAGCCGTTGTTGGGGATGACGTGCTTTTGGGGCACCTGCTCGGCTACGAAGCGGCCCAGGTTCTGGTCGGGAATGAACAAGATGTGCTGCTGCGGCAGCTCGGAGACGATCTTGACGGCGTTTGAGCTGGTAACGCACACGTCACTCCAGCTCTTGATCTCGACCGTGGAGTTGACGTAGCAGACCACGGCCAGGTCGTCGCCGTACTCGGCGCGCGCCGCATCGACCGTCTCGCGCTTGACCATGTGCGCCATGGGACAGTCCGCGCCCGGCTCGGGCAGCAGCACGGTCTTGGTGGGATTGAGCAGCTTGGCGCTCTCGCCCATAAACTCCACGCCGCACAGCACGATGGTCTGCTGCGGCAGGCTCTTGGCAAGCTTTGCCAGGTAGAAGCTGTCGCCGACGTAATCGGCCACAGCCTGAACCTCGGGCGCCACGTAATAGTGCGCCAGGATCACCGCGTCGCGTTGGGTTTTAAGTTGCTGAATGGCCTCGACGAGCTCTGCGGGCACCAGTGCCGCGCGCTCCGTTGCCGTCGTTGCCGATGCTAGGCCGGCCGCGATATCGCGTGCAAGCTCCGACGCATCCATGTTCGCGCTCTGTGCCATCAAGGCCCCTCTCTTTTGGCGAATCTTGGGGCTTTAGTATGACACCTAGGTTTACAGCTGACAAGACAGCTGTAAACCTAGGTGTAAAGTTGAAATAAAGATTCGACCATGCGGCAAGTCCATATTCGAACTGGCAAGCTGAGGATAGCCGAGCTCTCGATAGCGCAGGAGGCATCTTTCGCCACCGCAATACCGCTCGGCGCGAGTTGCGCACCGTGAGGCACGAACGGGCGCTCCCCCGCGAGTGGTCCGCGCCCAATGTGGCAAAATCGAACTACTAAGGGGGCTCAGAATGCTCAAGATTATTGCCTGCGACGATGACGTCGCTTTTCTAGATAGACTGCACCGGATGATCGACCGTTGGTCGATCGAGACGGGCACGGCGGTCGATGTTGCGCTCGTTACGCGCGGCGAGGACCTGCTGGCGCGCCATGCCGCGTCGCGCGCCGACATCATCCTGCTCGACATGATCATGCCGCTCGTCAACGGCATGGACACCGCACGCGAATTGCGCCAGGCCGATACCGCCGTGCGCCTGGTGTTTCTCACCTCATCGCCCGAGTTTGCACTGGAGTCCTACGAGGTCCGCGCCTTCGACTATCTGCTCAAGCCCGTGACTTACGAACGCCTGGCGCAGTTACTCGACGAACTTTCGAGCATGCGCCCGGCGGCAACCGACGAGCTCGTGATCAAAACGTCCTTTGGCTACCACGCCCTGCGCCTGTCCGACATCGAATATGCCGAGGCGCGCAACAAGCACGTGGTCTTCCACCTGCGCGACGGACGCGATATCGAGGCACTCGAGTCGTTCCGCAGCGTCGAGGACCGTTTGGCGCAAAATGCCACCTTCTTTAAATGCCACCGTAGCTACCAGGTCAACTTGCGCAACATCGACCACTTCGATCGCACAGACATCGTCATGCGCTCGGGCGCGTGCATTCCGCTGTCGCGCAGCAGCAAGCAGGGGTTCCAAGACGCCTACTTTGCGGTGCGCTTTGAGGGCGGGAGGCGCTGATGATCTCCTCGGTCGAAATGGTCCTTTGGGCAATCCACCACGCCACGACGCTGCTCTTTGGCGTCTTTGCCTCGGCGGCGCTGTGCGGTATCGAAATCAATCGACGCCATGCACTCGAGTTGGTGGGGGTCGGAGCCGCAACCGGCGCTGCCTTTTCGATCGCCAATGTCGTTGGCGGAGAGCTTTTTGCCCGTCAGGTCTATCCGCTCGTCGTGCACTTGCCGCTTACCGTCTACCTATGCGCGCGCTACCACTTGAGTCCGCTACTCGCGACGTTGGGCGTCACCAGCGCCTATCTGAGCTGCCAGTTCAGCAATTGGATGGGCATCGCCGCATTTGCCGCAACCGATTCTCAGATCGCGTACTATCTGGCACGCATCGCTACCACGCTCGGCGTCTTTGCCGTCCTGCTGCATTGGGCCGGCGACATTGGACCCCGCTTGGCGATTAAAAGCCCCACCGAGCTGGGCATCCTTTTAATCCTGCCGCTCGTCTATTACATCTTTGACTATGCCACCAACGTCTACACCACGCTGTTCCACTCGGGCTCGGTGGTGACAGTTGAGTTTTTGGCATTTGCGCTCTGTGCCTTCTATCTTATGTTTCTTGCTGTTTACCTGCGCGAATACGAAGAAAAGGAAACCGCCGAGCGAGAGCGTTGGATGCTCGAAACCCGCGACAGCGCCGCCATCAAAGAGCTCGAGGCTTGGCGTCAATCTGGGCGCGAGCTGTCGATTCTTCGCCACGATATGCGCCACTTCCTACGCGGCCTGGCCACTTTAATTGAGGAGGGCCACACCGACGAGGCGCTCAAACGCATCGATGAGCTCTGCGAAGCCGGCGACCGCACCGCCGTACGCCGCTTCTGCGCCAACGAGACCGTAAACATCGCGCTTTCGTCATTCAACTCAGATATCAATAGAAACGGCATTACCGCCAACCTGCGCGCCGCCGTGCCCGAAACCGTCCACGTAGGTGACGCCGACCTGTTTAGCGTGCTCTCAAATGCCTTGGAAAACGCTATCACCGCCGCAAGCGCCGCACCCCAAGGAAAGCGATTCGTCGACCTTGACCTGCGACTTGAGGACGGCCAGCTGTTGCTGTTAGTTTCCAACACGTTTGACCGCGCGCCGCGCATGGTCGACGGCATGCCCGTGACCCGGCATGCGGGCCACGGCTTTGGAACCAAGAGCATCAAACTTGCCGTGGAGCGCATGAACGGCAACTGCCAGTTCCGCATTAACGGCGATCGGTTTGAGCTGCGCGCTGTGATGTAGAAGTACGGCGCCGATCTCGCGGCGCGCCTCGCCCGCCAGGCAATCGCTCGCCGGTGCCGATCCGCTACAGTGGAGCGACCGCCGGGGTCAGCTGCTTGATGTAGGCCCACATGCGCTGCTTGGCCGCTTTGTCGGTCAGCGCCGCCTCAAAGCCATCGAGCGCGAGCACGCGGCGGCCCTGCACATGGGCGACCAGGCCGGGCTTGAGCATGGCGGTGTCGAAGTCATCAATCGCCACGAGCATATCGGCGTAGGTTTCGCGCATGGCATCGGCCGCGCTGTTATCGAGCAGCAGCACCGCCTCGGGATCCAGAGACTCAAGCGCCTCGCGGAACAGCTCGCACGGCAGAGTCTCGCCCACCGCGACCGCTCCGTCGCCTGCGCCGGCGACGCTTGCCAGCACGCAAAAATCCTCGGGCGCGTAGCCGATGGCCCCAAGCGCCTTGCGCAGCGCAGCACCGTCCGGACCGGCGGCCAGCTCGCCGCCCGAACGCTCGGCCTCGTCCAAATCGCCTTTGACCAGCACGATCGGCGAGCACGCGTTGCCCACGATGCGCACGCCACGGACCGCAAGCGATGTGAGCTCCTGCTCGGTCGCCTGGGCGATGGCTTCTTTTTTCTGGCTTTGTGACGTGGACATGCGCTCTCCAATCGTTTGCGTGCCCACCATTATATAAAAGAGCTGCCCGCGAGTGGTTGCTTTGCGGGCGGCTGGGTATAAGCACGGTCGTACTGAGTTTTACGCGGCCGAGCCGCGTCGTATTATGGAGGTCACCATGGCTGACATTAAGCAGATTACCCCCGAGAACTTCGATTCCATCGTTAACGACAGCCTGCCCGTGCTGGTCGATTTTTGGGCGCCCTGGTGCGGGCCCTGCCGATCGCTCTCGCCCATCGTGGACGAGGTAGCCGATGAGCTGGCAGGCAAGCTTGCCGTTGCCAAATGCAACGTCGACGACAACCAGGACCTGGCCATGAAGTATGGCGTCATGAGCATCCCCACGCTGATTGTGTTTAAGAACGGCGAGGAGATTGACCGCTCGGTTGGCGCTCTGCCCAAGGCGAGGCTGCAGGCGCTGCTGGAGAAGCATCTGTAATACGCTTGTTACTTGCCCGCCGTCCATGAGCGGTTTTGCACCGCTCGCCGGACTGCCGGGTGCGGCGCGTGCGACCACGGATAGTATGGTAGTTACAAACAGCCCCCAGTGAACGGGTGCGAGTCGCACAGACTCGCACCCGTTTTCTTATGCAGCGGCGCATAGAGCGAGCGTAGTAAAATCTGAACCACTGAACTGCCCCATACAAAAGGAGATTTTCCATGCATGATGTTGGAATGAACATGAGCCAGCTTGCCATGAGCGTCAAGCAGGTCGACGACACCATCGAGCTCGCTCACGAGTGGAGCCATCAGCTGCTGCATGCGACCGAGAATTTTGACATGGAGCGCATCGGCGCCAAGCTCGAGGCAGCCATGGCCGCGCTGCACGAGGCCCACGACGCACTCGAGGGCTACGAAGAGGCCATCGAGGCCGACCACAACTCCGTCGGCTCCGTGAAGCTGGTGTAACGTGGCCGAACACGAGCACGGCTGCGGGTACGAGCACGAGCATCCGCACGGGGCGGACGGTGACGCGGGCTGCCACTGTAGTGGTTCCGGCTCCGAGCTGGTCCGCTTTTCGGTTACCGCACCGGACGACCTGCTGCGCCGTTTTGACGAACAGATCGCGCGCCGCGGCGACGTGGCCAACCGCTCCGAGGCCGTGCGCGACCTGATTCGCGCCTCGATCGCCAAGGAGCAGATGCGCACGCCCGATGAGCATGTTATCGGGTCGCTCACCATGATCTACGACCACCATACCGGCGACCTGACGCGCCGTCTGGACGAAGTGCAGCACGACTACACCGACGAGATCGTATCGACCATGCACGTGCATCTGGATCACCACAACTGCTTGGAGATTCTGGCGCTCAAGGGTCGCGGCGAGCGCGTCTACGAACTAGCCGACCGTCTGCTGGGCCTGCGCGGCGTTAAGCACGGCGAGCTCACGTGCGCCGCCACCAAGCAGAGCCTGGGACTGTAGCGCACCTGTCCCTATTTGGTCGGTTTTGATGAGGGGTGTCGCATGCGACATGTGCATATTCATGTAACGGGCATTGTGCAGGGCGTTGGCATGCGGCCGTTTGTGTATCGCGAGGCCATGGCGCATGGCATTTGCGGATGGGTGCTCAACGCGGGCGACGGCGTGCATATCGAGGCGCACGCTCCGGCCGATGCGCTCGATGCTTTTGTTGCCGCGCTTTCTGAGCATGCGCCTGCGGCAGCCCGCGTTGAGCGAGTCGATATTGCGGATTTGGGGCCTGGCGGTTGGAGCGCTGCCGGTGAGCAGGGCTTTCGCATTGTGGCATCGCAGGACCAGACCGCGCACACGACGCTCGTCTCGCCCGATATCGCCACCTGCGACGATTGCCTGCGCGAGTTGTTCGATCCCGCCGACCGACGCTATCACTACCCCTTTATCAACTGCACTAACTGCGGGCCGCGCTTTACCATCATCCGCTCGCTGCCTTACGATCGAGCGGCCACCTCGATGGATTGTTTTCCCATGTGTCCCAAGTGCGCCGCGGAGTATGCCGACCCACTCGACCGGCGTTTTCACGCGCAGCCCGATGCCTGCTTTGATTGCGGGCCGCATATCACGTGGCGCGAAGCGAGCGTGGGCGATGAGCCGGGCGAAGCCGCCGCGTTGCCGGCCGTCGGCACCACGCGCGAGACCAGCGACGCCATTATCGACCGCTGTGTTGAGCTGCTGGCCGGTGGCGGTATCGTCGCCATCAAGGGTCTGGGCGGATTTCACTTGGCATGCGACGCTTCCAACGAGCAGGCGGTAGCCGAGCTTCGCCGCCGCAAACGCCGCAGCAACAAACCGCTTGCCGTTATGGTACGCGACCTTGCCGACGCTGAACGCCTGTGCCATGTCAACGACGTTGCACGCGGCTTGCTGGCCGGCAGCATTCGCCCCATTGTGCTGCTGCGCCGACGTGCTGCTTGCGAGAGCGGCGGCTCCCCCGACGCCCTCGCGCTCGCGCCGTCCGTCGCGCACGACCTTCCAGAGCTCGGTGTTATGCTCCCCTACACCCCGCTTCAGCATCTGTTGCTTGCCGCGGCAGAAGCCCGCGGTATGCACGCGCTCGTCATGACCAGCGGAAACCTGAGCGAAGAGCCCATCGAGACCGATGACGATCTTGCCTGGGAGCGCCTCGTTGCCGCCGGCATTGCCGACGCGCTGCTCGGCAACGACCGCGCGATTCTCTCGCGCTACGACGACTCCGTGGTGCGCGTGGTCGACGGCGCCGTTATGCCCGTGCGCCGCGCTCGCGGATATGCACCCCAGCCGCTGCCGTTGCCGGCGCTCGACGGCGCTCCGTCCTGCGTGCTCGCCTGCGGGCCACAACAAAAGGCCACGATTGCGCTCACGCGTGAAGGGACGAACGGCGAGGCAACCTGTTTTGTGTCGCAGCATATCGGCGATGTTGAAAACGGCGAGACCTTCGATGCCTGGAACGCCGCGCGCACGCGCTTGGAAGATCTCTTTGACTTGGCGCCCGCCGCCTTGGCCTGCGATTTGCACCCCAGCTATCTATCGAGCCAGTGGGCGCGCGAGCAGGCACGGGAGCACAATCTGCCACTCGTCGAGGTGCAGCACCATCATGCGCATATCGCGAGCGTAATGGCCGAGGCCATCGCCGCGGGCCAGCTTACAACCGACGCGCGTGTCCTTGGCATCGCCTTCGACGGCACCGGCGCCGGCACCGATGGGACCATTTGGGGCGGCGAGTTTCTTGTTGCCGGCCTTGGCGGCTTTGAGCGCGCCGCGCATTTGCTCACCTGGGCGCTCCCCGGCGGGGCGGCCTCCGTGCGCTTCTTTGCCACCATGCGCTA
>CABVDG010000010.1:0-71203 GCA_902497075.1 uncultured Collinsella sp. | reverse complement strand
CGTCCTAGTGTTCGCTTCTAATAAAGAAGGCCAAGATTCGGGACGCAGTTCAAAATGGCAGATTCTCTCGCCCTTTGAGACTTGGCAAATAAGAAGGCCGCTCATTTTTTTTGCGATGGGCGGCCTTCGTTTTGGGCTGTTGAGACGGGCGCGGCCGGAATGGTCGTTTTAGCCCTCGGCGATGCTGTCGAGGATGCTGCGCATGATGGACACCAGGATGCTGCCCATAAAGGCCGATCCAAAGCTGGCGATGGAGATACCCGCGCCCAGCAGATTGACCGACAGGTAGCTGGCCAGCTCGAGCATAAAGCTGTTGACCACAAGCTGAAAAATACCCAGCGTAATGATCGTGAGCGGCAGCGAGATGACCGTCAGGAACGGCTTGACGAGCGAATCGACGATGTTCAGGAACAGTCCCACGAAGGCGAAACAGACCCAGGCCTCGGCAAAACCGAAGGGCTGGATGCCGGGAACGAGGAACGTGGCGATCGCGATGGCGATCGAGGTAAAGAGCCAGTTAAGCATAAAGCGCATAGTGTGAATCCTTTCTTGCGCATGGCGTGGTGAGGGAGCGTAAGGGGCACATGCCTTTGCAACTTGGATGGGTGCGGGGCACGGTCCTGTTTGGGCGCCCATTGTCTCAGATATTCGTGGAGCTTGCGTGCGCATTCGGTTTCAAAACGGCGTTCGTCCTAGAAAACGCGCCGCTGGCAGAGAGTTTTGCCGCTTTAGTTTGGTGGTGTGCTAAACTGCTACGGGCAAAAGCCACAGGCGTTGCCCTATTGCATAGAACGGGCGAACGATGCCCGATGTCAGTATCAACTTCGATGCCTTTTGGCGGGTTTGGCGGTGATCGATGAATATCGAGAACATGTTTGACAAGCCTGATGTCAAGCAGCTGGTCCACGCATTTAGTCTTTTGGATGACGAGAAGGATATCCAAGCGTTTTTGACCGATATCTGCACGCCGCGTGAGATCTGCGATCTATCGCAGCGTCTGCAGGTCGCGCGTTATCTGGACGAGGGCGAGCCCTATGTCGAGGTTCAGGCGCGTACCGGCGCTTCGTCCACCACGGTGAGCCGTGTGTCCAAGGCACTTAATGGCGAGTACGGTGGCTATCGCAAGATCCTCATCAAACTGGAGGATGGCGAGTAGGCCAGCGGCAACAAATGAATTGCGCAGAACCGTCCCTTCGGGGGCGGTTTTTTGATCCTTTGGGGACGGAGGAAATCTGTTGGCGTGGGGCAAATCTGTCCGCGTGGGCGGGTAGGATGGATGCATTGATTATTGCGAACAGTTTGAGCGGAGGACCATGCCTGTTCGAATCTATACCACCAATGCCGGCACGGATTTGAGCGATGCCGAGTCGGCGCTGCTTGCCGACCTTATTGCCCGCCACGGGCGTGCCGTGCTGCTGGCGCCAACGTTTGCCGAGCTCGACCTGTGCCGTCATGATGCGGCGGAAGCCGGGATTTCGCTGGGTATTGACTACAAAACGCCTACATCGTGGCTTCGCTCGCTTTGGGAGCTTTTGGGCGACGGGCGCGGCTTCGTCGACAACCTGCAACGTCAGATGCTGTTTTCGGACATGGTAGCGCGTCTCGACGACGCCGACTTGCAGCCGCTTTCGCGCAGCCAGGGCACGGTGCGCATGCTCGCGCGTATGGCCCGCGATGTGCTGCCGGGTGTGGCAGGGACAGGTGCCGAGCGTTGCTGCGACAACGTTTGCAAGCCCAAGCCCAAAAGCGACGCCGAGGCTCGCGTGTTTGAACTTTTGTGCGCCTATGCGTGCGGCTTGGACAGTCGAGATATGGTCGAGCCCTGCGAGGCAGCTGACATTATGGCCGGTGCCCTGGCCGATAACCTGCCGGCGTGCACCCGCGCCGTATGCGCGCGCGGTATCACGTCGTTTACGCACGGCCTGCTCGAGCTGCTGTCTGCCGTGGCGAACAATGGGGGAGAGGTCGTCGTGCTGCTTGCCCGCGAGCAGGCGGCGATGCGCGAGGAGCTTGCCGCGGCATTTGATGCCCGCGGCGTGCTGTTTGAGGTTGCACCGCTGGACGAGGATGCCGGCGCTCCCGCGATTGCTCCAAAGTCCGTCGTACGTCCTGCCTTTGTGGAAGTCGCCGGGCCCCATGCCCGTGCCCGTGTCTATGCGGACGTCATCGATAAGATGGTGAAAGCGCGCAAGGAGTCCAAGGTCAACGATGCCGCCTCCGCACCCGTCGATCCCGTGCGCGTACTCGTGGTGTCCGCCCGGGCACCCCAGCTGTTCGGCGAGCTTGCCGCTCGTTTGGCGGCGCGCCACGTTGCTGCCGAGACGGCCGAGTTCACGGCGTTTTCCCAATCCATTGCGGGCAGGCAGTTCACGGCGCTCGCCAATCTGATCGAGCGCATGAAGGCCGCCGACGAGGGCACCGCCTCCAAGACCGAGTGGTGGCCCGCCCCGGAGCTTACTGACTGGATCTACAGTCCGCTTTCAGGCGCCGATGCCGCCAGCGCGCGAACCTTCGATAAGAACATGCGACTGTCGCGCAGCAAGACCACTGCGGGCGTCAAGAGCCTGCTGCAGAGCGTGCAGGGCCAGGTGAGGGGTACGCGTAAAGCGGCGAGCGACGAGAACTGGTTTAAGAACGTGCCGTGCGTGGTCTCGGACGTGTTCCAGGCGCTGTGGCGCGACAAGCCCGTGACGGCGCTCAAGGCCATGCTTGCCGTTGCCGAGGCACTGCCCGATCGCGCGCTTGGTGGTCTCGACGGTCAGGCCCGTCGCCAGGCGGAGGTGGCCCTGCTGCGCCACGCGATCGACATCCTTATGAACGATGCTCGCGCGCTCGACGTGTCGCAGGCCGCGACCGTGCCCGTGCTCGATGGCATTCGCACCAAGGTGGACAAGCGTAGCACCGCCTACGATTACGAGACCTACGAGGTTGACCGTGCGCCACGTGCCCAGGTTCGCTTTACTTCGCTTGCCTATGCGGCGGCCCTGCGCCCCGATAGCTACGATGCTGTGCTGTTTGCCGACGTCGACCTGGACAGTTATCCGCTCTCACATGAGGAGGGCCCGCTGGCAACGCTGACGGCAGAGTTAGATCGCAGCGGTGTGACGCTTGAACCTGCCGCCTTGTTGCGCGTGCGCTTTGGCCGCGCGATGCAGGCCGCGCGCGGTCCGGTTGCGCTTGCCCGCGTGACGCACGATCGCCAGGCGCGCGAGTGCTACCCGGCTGCCGTGTGGACCGAGTTGCGGGCGCATGCCGAGGCCGCTAACGATGCTAAGGCCGCTGACGCCGACAAGGCCGCTGACGACGCTAAGGCCGCTGGCGCCGACAAGGCGAAGTGCGTGGGTGAGGGTGATATCGTAAGGGACTTCGATCCCGCGGCAGGCGAAGGTCTCAAGCGCGAGCGCGTGACCTGTGAAGCTCCTCAGCATCTGAGTGCCGAGGCCGTGCCGTATTTGGTCCTGCGTCGTCGTGATGGCGAGGGCGAGGACGCGCCGCTTGTGCCGCGCCTGACGTCTGCCTCGCAGATCGAGGCCTATTCCACCTGCCCGCTGTGCTGGTTCGTCTCGTATCGCGTCAAACCCCAGTCGATCGACGCCGGCTTTGGCAACATGGAGAAGGGCAACTTTGTCCATGACGTGCTGGAGCACTTGCATGCGCGTCTTCCGCGGGAGGGCATGGAGCGCGTGACGCCCATGAACCTGCCGCGCGCGAAGGAGCTGCTGCACGAGGTCTTTGCCGAGACCCTGGCCGAGCACGCCGGCAAGCGCGGTACCGAGGGCCCGCTGGTGCCGCTCTCTCCGGTGGAGGAGCGCCAGGTGGCCGAGATTTTGCCGCAGCTGGAGGGTGTGCTTGCCTATGAAGCCGAGGCGCTGACTCCTTTTGCTCCGCGCTACCTGGAGTTTGCCTTTAACGATCTTAAAGTTGAGTATGCCGGTTGGCCACTCGGTGGGCGCATCGACCGCGTGGATGTGGATGCCGAGAATCGCGCCGTGGTAATCGACTACAAGCATCGTTCGGGTGTCGAGGAGTTTAGGCTCGCCGATCCCACGGTGCGCGACGAGGAGTCGGGCGAGGCCCCCATCGACGACCCGCGCTGGTTGCCGCCCCATACCCAGACGCTCATCTACGCCCAGGCCATGCGTCGGGCGCTGGATTTGGACACCCGCGCGGCGCTCTACTTTTCGACCAAGGGCGGCAAGCCGGCGTTGCGCGGTGCCGCGAGCGCTGAGCTGCTCGAGGAAGAGCGCGGCGACGGTCGCATCCCGGGCCTTAAGAAAGGTTTCCCCGGCGAGGGTGGCAGCATGGACTTCGACGCCCTGCTCGATCGCGTGGAGGCCGGCATCGCCGAGCGCCTGCGCGAGCTCGAGGCAGGCAACGTTGCCGCCGTCGACCCGACGTCGGCTCAGGCCGCGCATGCGCGCTGCTCGTATAACCACGAAGGAACGTTTGTAAGGAGGGACGTGTAGACCATGGATCTTTCGACTTTGATGCCGCAACAGCTGCAGATCGTCAAAACGCTCGACCGTCCGCTGTTTGTCTCGGCGGGCGCCGGTTCGGGCAAGACCTTTACCCTCACGCGTCGCATCGTCTACGCGCTCTCGCCCGAATCCGGTCCGTTCGTTGAGCATCTGGACCAGGTGCTCGCCATTACCTTTACCAAAGATGCCGCGGCCGAGATTCGCGACCGCGTGCGTCGCGCGCTTATCGAAGAGGGTATGGACGAGGAGGCCCTGACCGTCGACGACGCTTGGATCTCGACCATTCACGGCATGTGTTCGCGCATCCTGCGCGCGCATGCGTTGGAGCTGGGCATCGATCCCGAGTTCACGGTGCTTACCGATACCGATGAGCTTATGGATCAGGCTGTCGAGCATGTGCTGGGGCGCGCGACGGCGCCCGATGCCGCGCCTGAGCTCGCCGCCTCGCTTAAGGCCCTCTACGCTTGGTATCCCATGGCGGGCGAGGGCGGGCCGTTTGGCGCCGGTACCACCATCAAAGGTCTGGTGCGCGACCTGCTGGAGCTATCGAGCCAGCTGCCGGGCGGCATGGACGATGTGTGCGTGGCGCGCGGCCAGGCCGACACCTCTGCGCTTGTCGACGCCTATCGCGCGGCGTTGGGTGCGAGCAAGGCCGCGACCGAGAAAGCGCAGGTGGCACTCGATGCCATCGACGCGTTTGAGGCGAGCGGCAAAACCATGGAGGATGCGGCGCGACTCATGATGTCGTGCAGCATGCCTCGGGCGAGCAAGGCGTTTCCTAAGGAGCAGGTCGAGCTGCTCAAGGCCGAGGCCGCCGATGCATTTATCAATATCGTGCTTGCCTGCGGCGGTCCGGCGCTCGATGCGCTGGTGGGGCTTGCTCGTGCTGTGGAGGCGGAATACCGCGCGCTCAAGGCTGACCAGTCCGCGCTTGATAACAACGACCTGCTGCGCATGGCGTACGAGGCGCTGCGCGATTATCCCGCCATCCGAGCGGCCTATGAGGGTCGCTTTAAGATGGTCATGATCGATGAGTTCCAGGATACCGACCAGATGCAGGTCGATTTGATCCGTTACCTGACGGGTGTGGGGGAGCGCGCACTGTGCACCGTAGGCGATGCGCAACAGTCGATCTACCGCTTCCGTGGTGCCGAGGTCGAGGTGTTCCGTCGCCAGGAGCGCAAGGTGGGCTCCTCTGCTGCGTCCGAGACGGCTGCCGCGTCCGATGCCCCCGCTGGCGAACTCGTCAAACTCGTGCGCAACTTCCGCAGCCACGACGAGGTGCTGCGCTATGTGGCGCGCGTCTTTGACGGCGACACCGGTGGATTGATGCAGGGGTTCTTGGATCTTGAACCGAGCGACGAACGCGAGGACAAGCTCAAGGCGAAGGCATCGCGCCGCCAGGCGATCTTCGTTGCCGGTGGCAGTACGCAGGAGCGAACGCAGGCGAAAGCTCGCGCGATTGCGGAGCGATTCCAAGCACTCGTTAAAGCGGGCCAGCCCCAGGGCAGCATGGTCCTGCTGCTGGGCCGCATGACCAACGCCGATGTCTATGCGCAGGCCTTCCGCGACCAGGGGCTCGGCTGCGTGATCGCAGGCGGCTCGGTCTTTGCCCAGGCAGCCGAGGTGCAGACGGTGCGTGCCCTGGTCTGCGCACTCGCCAATCCGGCCGATACGGCGCAGGGCCTTATGCCGCTGCTGGCATCGCCGATGTTTGCGCTGGGCGCCCAGGAGTTTTTGGCGCTGGCGACCAAGCTTGACGATCAGACGGGGGAGACCTCGCGCCGCAACATCGATGCGGGCATCATGAGCGATTCCGATGTACCGGGCCTGCAAAACCTGCCGCTCGTGACGCGCGCCCGCGAGGTGCTGCGCTACGCGCTTCGCCGTGTGGGGCGCGATTCGTTCGCCGCCATCGCGCGCGATACTGTCAACGCCTCCGGCTGGTTTGTGCGTCTGGCACAGCGTGGTCCCGAGGGCAAGGCCATTGCCGCCAACGTGCTTAAGGCGCTCGATGCCGTGGCCGAGGCGGAGGCCGAGTTCGGTAACTCGCCGCGTTCCATTGCGCTTGCCTTCGACCGCTTCTTGGCGGGCAAGGAGGCCCCAGGCGCCCTCAACGAGGAGGGCGACGGCGCGGTGCGCATCATGACGGTGCATGCCTCCAAGGGTCTGGAGTATCCGGTCGTAGCGGTTGCCGAGTGCTTTGGCGTGCGTAAGTCCTCGGGTGCGGCTCAGATGGGGCGTGTCGAGGGCGGAGCGCAGGTCGTGGCGCTGCCGGCACGCTTCGACGGCGTTAAACTCGCGGACGGCACGTTCGTAAAGGGCGATGACGTCAAAAAGCAGTTTGAGCATGCGTTTAAGGGTAAGGGCACGTCGCTATGGTTGCCGCCGGAGCTCATGGAGGATGTCTGCGCGACGGGTTCTCCCGCCGAGGCATTTGCCCGCCTGCGCAACGACGACCTGCAGCTTTCGCTCGAGGAGCGGGCTCGCTTGCTCTATGTCGCCATGACACGAGCGCGCGAGCTGGTCATTCTGGCGATGGATGTTGGCGTGAGCCGCGGCAAGGTGACGGCGCCGACCTTCGATGTCGAGACGGATCTGACCTACGACGTGCTGCGCCGCATCCTGCCGACCGACAGCCTGGACATGCCGCAGCTCGATAGCGACCGTTTGGTGTTCGACAACTCCAAGCCGGGCGACTACGAGCTCATCTCGCTGGCGGACTTTACGTTTGGCGAGCAGGCGTTTGAGGTCAACGCTTCGCTGGATGTCGAGGGCAGGCTTGTCCGCGGCGATGCGGAGCCGGAGGGTGCCGGTGCGGATGCCCGCGCCGCTGTTCCCGGTCCTGCCGACCCCGAGCCCGATGCGTTTGAGCTCGTGTATCCCCAGGCGGTGGGCGTGCGCATGGGCATATGCCCGTATCCGGCGCGCGATTCGTACAGCTACTCGTCAATTGCCGCGGCGCTGCATGCCGAGTCCGAGGACCGTGCCGCCGAGGCACGCGTGCCCATGGACGAGGCCGGCGATGATGCGGAGTCGGATGGCTCGGAGATGACGGATGCGGACGTGGCTGCTGTCGAGCCCGTCGGCAACCCCATGGCGCTGGGCTCGGCGTTCCATGCCGCCTGCCAGTGGCTGATCGAGATGGGTGCCGATGAGCTGCCCGCCGCGCGTGCCGATGCGCTGGCGCGTCTGTGGCGCCTGACGCCGGAGCAGCGCGAGCGCTTCGACGTTGCCCTGGACCGCTGGCTCAAGTCGGCGGTCCGTGCCGAGCTGCTTGTCTGGCCGTGCGTTCGCGCCGAGGTGCCGTTCTTTTCGCTGGGCTGCGAGGACGAGGACATCGCTCGCTACGGTGCATATGCCGAGGGCGCCATCGACGCTTTGGCGACGAACCCGGCGGATTCGTCATGCGCGCTGGTCATCGACTACAAGACGGGCGGCACGCCGGACGAGACGCCGGAACAGCTGCAGGAGAAGCACGCCCTGCAGGCGCGCGTTTACGCCGATGTTCTGCACAAGGCGGGCTTTGAGGCCGTGACCGTCAAGTTCGTCCGCGTGGAGCAGCCGGATCCAACCATCTTCGTCGAACCCGCCGAACCTCAAGTGGTCGCCTACAACCTCTAGCCCTCAGATAACTTGCGGTGGAATAGTTCCTGTATTGCGGTCCAGGTGGCCCAAGCGGGAACTATTCCACCGCAACTGCAAGAGGAGCCGTGTTGGTTTGGCTAGGTTCGGGTGCCGTCCGCGCCGTGCGGTAAAATCGTTCAGTCAGAACACGAACCCGCATCGGAGCTCATCATATGGCATTCGTCCATCTGCACAATCACACTGTTTTCTCCATGCTCGACGGCGCAACCCGTATCCAGGATATGGTCAACCGCGCCGTAGAGCTGGGCATGCCCGCCGTCGCCATTACCGACCACGGCTATATGTATGGCGTGCCCGACCTGGCGCTGGCCTGCGACGCCGTTAACCACAACACGCCCGAGTACAAAACCTGGAGTCACGACAAGGCCTTCTTGGAAAAGGACCGCCGCGACGAGCTGGTGGAGCCCGATCCCGAGGAAAACCCGCGCGAGCATGCCCAGTATGTGAAGGACATGGCCATGTGGGACGAGAAAGGCAATATCGACGAGCTCAAGCCGCCCCTGGTCATCAAGCCCATCTTTGGCTGCGAGGTCTACTTTACGCCGGACGAGACCCTTGCCCGCGACCATAAGCCCGAGCTCTACCACATGATCCTCCTGGCCAAGGACCAGGAGGGCTACGTCAACCTGATGCAGACGGTTTCCGAGGCCGCCGTGCAGGGCTTTTACTACAAGCCCCGCGTGACGCTCGACAACCTGCGCCGCCATGCCAAGGGCATGATCTGCACGAGCGCCTGCATCGCGGGCATCATTCCCAAATACATCGACCGCGGTGACATGGAGGGCGCCATCAAGTGGGCCGAGACCTTCCGCGATACCTTCGAACCCGGCGACTTTTACATCGAGATCCAGGAACACGGCATCACTACCGACAATGGCCTGACCGACGAGCAGATGGACCGTACGCTCATCGATATCGCCAAGCAGGTGGGCGTCAAGGTCATCGCCACCAACGACTTCCACTACCTGCGCCGCGAGGACGCGCCCGTGCAGGATGTCATCATGTGCATCGGTATGAACGCCAAGGTCGACGACCCCAACCGCATGCGCATGACCGGCTCGGAGTTTTATATGAAGACCGAGGAGGAGATGCGGGCGATGTTCCCGTATTGCCCCGAGGCCTGCGACAACACGCTCGAGATCGCTGACAAGTGCTACGTAGAGCTGGACTGGGACTCCATCATCCTGCCGCGCTTCCCGCTGCTCGACCCCGGCGAGACACACGAGAGCCAGTTCCGCCGCGAGTGCGAGAAGGGCCTGCGCCAGCACTATGGTGACGACTGGGCCACGCGCGAGATCGGTGGCGTCAACATCAAGGAGCGCTTTGAGTACGAATACAAGGTCATTTGCGACAAGGGCTTTGCCGCTTACTTCCTCATCGTCGCCGAGTACGTGCAATGGGCCAAGGACAACGGCATCGGCGTCGGCCCCGGCCGTGGCTCGGCCGCCGGCGCTATCGTCGCCTACGCCATGAACATCACCGCGTTCGACCCGCTCGAGAACGGCCTGATGTTCGAGAGGTTCCTGTCCCCGCAGCGTACCGAGATGCCCGATATCGATATGGACTTCGACGATGAGCGGCGCCTCGAGGTCGTGGAGCACGTTCGCCAGCTCTACGGCCCCGAGAAGGTCACCCACGTCATCACCTACTCGACCATCAAGGCCAAGCAGGCCATCAACGACGCCGCGCGCGTCCTGGACTACCCGGTCTACATGGGTCAGCGCCTGTCCAAGATGGTCTCGAGCGACCCCAAGGTCAAACTCAAGCAGGTGCTCGAAAAGCAACCCGGCAAAGAGGACCTGTTTAACCCCGATTTTGCCGAGGCATATAAAAAGGACGACGACGCCCGCCGCATCATCGACACGGCGCTCTCAATCGAGGGCCTCACCCGTGGCGAGGGCGTGCACGCGTGCGCCGTTCTGATCTGCCGCGACCCCGTCAACGAGCACGTGCCCACCAAGCTCGACACCAAGGGCGGCGTCGAGATTACCCAGTACGAGGGCCATACCGTTGCCGATATGGGCCTGCTCAAGATGGACTTCCTGGGCCTGCGCACGCTGACGGTTATCTCCAAGGCCAAGGCAAACATCAAAAAGAACTTCGGCATCGACATCAAAGAGGAAGAGATCCCCTTTGACGATCCCGAGATCTTTAAGCTCATGGGTTCCGGCCACACCGCCGGCGTCTTCCAGGTCGAGTCCGCCGGCATGACGGCCACGATCAAGAACATGAAGCCCACCGAGTACAAGCACGTCGTGGCATTGATCGCTCTGTACCGCCCGGGCCCGCTGGGCGCCGGCATGGTTTCGTCCTACATCAACCGTATGAACGGCAAGGAGCCGGCCGTCTCCTACGACGACCGCCTGGACGACATCCTGGGCGAAACCTACGGCACCATGGTCTACCAGGAGCAGGTTATGCTCATCTCCGTCGAGATGTGCGGCTTCTCCAAGGGCGAATCGGACTCGCGTATCCGTAAGCCCGTGGCTAAGAAGAAAATCAAGCTGCTCACGTCGACGGTGCTCCACTGGGAGGATGGCTCCGACGAGACCACCTACGACCACTGGATGAACGGCGCCATCAAGAACAACTATACGCGCGAGGTCGCCCAGAAGATTTGGGACGATGTTCTCGAGTTCGCGTCCTACGCCTTCAACAAGTCGCACTCCGCCGGCTACGCCATCCTGGTTATGCAGACGGCGTGGCTCAAGGCGCACTATCCGCACGAGTACATGGCGGCCGTTCTGACGTCCTATACGGGCAAGACCGACAAGATCGTGCACTACGTCTCGGCATGCCGTCACGACGGCATCCCCGTGCTGTCGCCAGATGTCAACGAGTCCGGTACCGAGTTCACGGCTACCAAGGAGGGCGTGCGCTTTGGTCTGGCCGGCATCCGCGGCGTGGGCACCGGCGTGGCGCAGGCGATTATCGCCGAGCGCGAGGCGGGCGGCCCGTTTAAGACGCTGCACGACTTTGTCGAGCGCGTGGACTCGAGCCAGGCCAACCGCCGCGTGATCGAATCGCTCATCAAGGCAGGCGCCTTCGACTCCACGGGGTATCCGCGTCGCCAGATGATGCACTTTGTGGATAAGAACAACCCCGAGAACATCATCGATGCCGCGGTGAAGCGCCAGAAGGATCGCGCGAGCGGTCAGACGTCGTTCTTTGATATGTTTGGCGACGTTGAGGGCTCGGGCTTTGAGGTGAGCGTGCCCGATCCGGATGGTCAGGAGTGGGACCGCCACCTTAAGCTGAGCCAGGAGAAGGAGGTTCTGGGCATCTATGTCTCGGACCACCCGCTGCGCCCGTTTGAGTATGCACTAGCCAAGGCGCGCGACTTCTCGTTCTCGCAGATCGATACCGGCTACGAAGTTCAGAATCCTACGGGCGGCACCATCAACCAGGAGATTCCCGAGGGCAAGGCGCTGTGGTGGGCCGGCATGGTCTCGAGCGTGTCCAAGCGCGTGACCAAAAACGGTGACCCCATGGGCATCGTGCAGCTCGAGGACATGGAAGGCGAGGCCACCGTCGTCGTGTTCCCCAAGACCTATAAAGAGGCCGAGGGGTACCTGTACGGCGAGGTCGATCCCGAGACCGGCGCGCAGCTGTCCGATGCCTTTGTGCGCATTAAGGGCAAACTCGAGCGCTCGGACCGCGGCGACCAGATCATCGCGCAGGAGATCGTGCCGCTCGAGCTCAACGAGGAGAACAACAAGCCCAAGGTGTTTGAGGTCATGGTGCCCAACAGCCGCTTTAGCCAGGGCAATATGGCGCGCCTGGCCACGGTGCTCACCGCCAACCCGGGCGGCGACCGCGTGGAGATCTTTATCGAGCAGGTGGACGGGCGCGTGCTGCGTGCCGAGGTGCCGGCCAAGGTCAACGCGCGCTCGATTCCGCTGCTGGCCGAGGCCAAGGCGATTGTGGGTAACCAGGGTCGCGTGACGGTTATCTAAGCTACCCCGGGTGAGATTGGAGGAAGTGATGGCGCAGGGGACGTTTGTGCAGGCGCTTCGCAAAGAGGCGGCGTTGAGCGGCACCTTTATGAAGGGCCGCTCGCTCATGCTCAACGGCGCCGTGCTGTCGATTGAGGACAGCGGCTCGCGCTTCTCCAAAAACGTGACGGTCGAGGGCACGGTGCGCGGCTCGCGCGGCGACCTGTACAAGACGCACGTGGCGCTCGATATGGACGAGCACGAGGTTATCGACTACGACTGCGACTGCCCCGCCGCATACCGCTATCCCGGTATGTGCAAGCACGCCATCGCCACAGCGCTGGCGTACCTGGACACCAGCGGCATTGAGCCTGTTGAGGGGCTGCGCACGCCGGTTCGCACGTTTACGGCGCAGCCGAAACAGCCCGCGCGCGCCGCGTCCGCCGCGCCGGCCGTCAACCCCAACTTTCCCTTCCCGGCGCCCGTCCCCACGAGCCCGAGCCTTGTGGCGGCGCTTTCCGATCTTTCGGACGCGCGCATGGATGAGCTGGCGAGCATGCGCCGCAAGCTTGCCGGTGCCGTTGATCCCGACGCCCCCAAAGCGGCGTTGGAGCCCTCGTTGGTGCCGTACTACAATCCGCTGTTCGCTGACCGCTTTAGCTGGGCGCTCGAGTTCCGCATTCGCTGTGGATCGGTCTCCTACGTGGTCAAGGACATCGACGGCATGGCCGATGCCTACGTGCGCGGCGGCACGTTCTCCTATGGCAAGAAGCTCACGTTTGTCCATTCACCTGAGGCCTTTGACGAAACATCGGCAAAGCTGCTCAACCTTGTTGCGACGACAGTTGCCTATCTCGATGACATCACAAGCTCGCGTTCGGCGTCGTACGACTTTGCCCGCAGCGGTTTTGTTGCCGAGCGTCAGTTGCCGCTGTCCGAGCATAGCATCGTATATGTGCTGGACCTGCTGCGCGGCCAGACCATCTCCTTTGAGCCCGCCTGGTCGCGGGGGATGACGACGCATCGCACCTACGACGTGGCGGTTGAGCTGTCTCCGCAAGGGGAGGACGAGGCATCCGCTAAGCGCCCACCGCTGCTTGCCGCCAAAATCGCGCCGGCGGCTGGTGGTAGCTATGACCTGCGCCTGCCCGCCGATATGTACTGCTTTGCGTCGGGCGATGCCGCCTACTTGGTTGACACGCGCCGCGCGCGCCGTACCGACGCTGCATTTGCTCAGCATGCCGCACCTTTTTTGTCGCGCTTGCTGCCGTGCCGCACGCCCGCCCATATTGCCGCCGAGCAGGTGGGTGAGTTCTGCCGTATGGCGCTGCCCATTTTGCGCGACTACACCGACCTCACCGCGCCCGCCGCGCTCGATACCGTGGCACCCGAGCCGAGCTTTGCTATGGCGATCGGTGTCGACGATGGGCTCGTGACCTGCAAAATTACGGTTACCTACGGCGATTGGTCGGCGGATCTCTTTAGCCTGGGCGCTCCGGGCAGCCCCTTCGAAGAGCAGCGCCCCGGTGTGCCGCCCCGCGACGAGGTGGCGGAGTTTCGCGTTATGGATACGGCGGCCCTGTACTTCGATTTCTACGAGGGCGGTCTGGCGTTTGAGGAGCGCGATGACGCCCGCTTGTTCTGCCTGCTGACCGAGGGCCTGTCCGCCCTGTCCGAACTGGGTGAGGTCATGCTCAGCGACCGTCTGCGCCAGATCTCGGTCCGCCCCGCGCCCAAGCTCTCGGTTCGTGCGACCGTTAAGAGCAATCTGCTCGATGTCGAGCTGGGCGCGAGCGGGCTTTCGGCCGCGGACCTTGCCGTCTATCTCGATTCGTACAAGCGCCATCAAACGTTTGCGCGCCTTACGTCCGGCGACATCATTCGCTTGGACGAGGGAGCGCGCGCCGCGTTTGGCCTTGCCGAGGACCTGGGTGTCGATGCCGTCGACCTGCTCGACGGCGTGTCGCTTCCCGCGTCGAGCACCCTGTTCGTCGACAGCATGCTCGCACGCACGCCGGCGCTCGAGGCCGATCGCGACGCTGCGTTCCGCCGTACCGTCGAGCGCCTGGACACGCTCGGCAAGATGGACTTTACGGTGCCGGCATCGCTCAAGGCAACGATGCGCGGCTACCAGGTCGACGGACACCAGTGGCTCGGCTCGCTCGAACACCTGGGCCTTGGCGGCATCTTGGCCGACGACATGGGCCTGGGCAAAACGCTCCAGATGATTGCGCATATTCTGGCGCGCGTGGAGGCGGGGGACACCAAGCCCACGCTCGTGGTATGCCCGGTCTCACTCGTGTACAACTGGACTGCCGAGCTGGAGCGCTTTGCCCCGTCGCTCGATGTGTGCGCCATTGTGGGCGCCAAGGCTCAACGCCGCGTGCAGATCGCCGGCGTGGCCGAGCATAGCGTGGTCGTGACGTCGTATGACCTTATGCGGCGCGATATCGACGAGTACGTCGAGCAGGATTTTGCCCGCGTGGTGCTCGATGAGGCACAGTACATTAAAAATCCGCTCACGCAGGTGGCGCGCGCCGCCAAGCGCCTGCCTGCCGGCGTGCGCTTTGCCCTGACGGGCACGCCCATCGAAAACCGCCTGTCCGAGCTCTGGAGCATCTTCGACTTTTTGATGCCGGGCCTTTTGGGGACGCGCGAGTCGTTTGCCAAGCGCTTTGAGAGCCCCGTCGAGCATGCCGAGGGCGATAGCGCCGCTCGCCTGCAGGCGCTCGTGTCGCCGTTTGTGCTGCGCCGTGTTAAGGAAGACGTGGTGGCCGACCTGCCCGAGAAGATCGAAGACACCGTCATGGCGCAGCTTACCGGCGAGCAGCGCAAGCTCTACCTGGCCAACCAGGACCGCATCGCCCAGCAGGTGCAGCACCGCGAGGCTGGGGAGTTTAAGAAGGACAAACTCAAGGTGCTCGCCGAGCTCACCAAGCTGCGCCAGATCTGCTGCGACCCGCGTCTACACTACGAGGATTACAAGGCGGGGAGCGCCAAGCTCGATACGTGCATGGAGCTCGTGCACGGCGCACTCGACGGCGGGCATCGCATCCTGTTGTTCAGCCAGTTTACGGGTATGCTCGATATCATCGGTAAGCGCTTGGCCAAGGAGGACATCGCCTTCCTTAAGCTCACGGGCGCTTCGTCTAAGGAGAGCCGCGCCAAGATGGTCGCGCAGTTCCAAGCGGGCGAGGTTCCGGTCTTTTTGATTTCGCTCAAGGCGGGCGGCGTGGGCCTTAACCTGACGGCAGCCGACGTGGTCATCCACTACGACCCGTGGTGGAACGTGGCGGCGCAGGACCAAGCGACCGACCGCGCGCATCGTATTGGCCAGCAACATACCGTGACCGTGTACAAGCTCATCGCCAAGGACACGATCGAGGAACGCATCATGCAGATGCAGGAGTCCAAACGCGACCTGGTCAACAGCGTGCTCGGCGGCGACGGCATCTCCTCGGCGCTTTTTACCCGCGAAGATGTTCTGGCGCTGCTGGGCGGCGACGGGCGCTAACCCGCTCGGGTGGGGCCGCCAGGACGGATGGCACACGCTGCCCCATCGTCCCCGCCCGTTATGTGTTCATTTGCAATGCCGTGGATGGTTTGTCTGCCTTTGGGCATAAGAACCGTCAAGAACATTGGCACGTCAGCAAAGGAGAACATCATGGCGAAATTCTTTAAGGACCCCGACGGTAAGCTCATTGCCGCCCTTGGCAACGACGTTGCAACCCCTGCCGGTTGCACGGAACTGACCGCAAACACTGAGGACGCGGCGCACGAGAAGCACGTGCCTGTTGTCGAGACCGAGCGCGACGGTCACGTGATTCGCGCACGCGTTGGCTCGGTCGAGCACCCCAGCCTGCCCGAGCACTATATTGAGTGGATCGCCCTTGAGGCCGAGGGCCGCTTAGAGGTCCATTACCTTGAGCCCGGCATGAAGCCCGCGACGTTTTTTGCCGGCGGTTCCAAGACCGGTACCGTCTATGCCTACTGCAACCTGCACGGGCTGTGGTCCGCGACGTTCTAGGAGCGCGCCCCCGCTCGGGGTATCATAGCTAGCATATGCACATGCGAGCGCCGACTGCATTATGCGGCCGGCGCTTTTACTACGATTTCGATGGTTTACGACGGAAAGGGCTGAGCCATGAAGTTCGCGCTTGCACAGATCGATATGCGCCTGGGTGATATTGAGGGCATTTGCGGCCGCATCGAGGACCAGGCTCGTCTGGCCCACGAGCGCGGGGCGCGCGTGCTGTGCGTTCCGGCTCCGCTCTTTATGGGCGCCATGCCCGGGGGCCTGGTGGGCACTGCCGACTTTGAGCACGACATGCTTGCCGGCTTGACTGGTGTCGCCGAGCGTATCCAGGAGCTTGACATGATCTGCATCGTGCCCGCGGCGGTTTCGTTTGAGGGCCAGCCGCTGCTCGACTACATGATGCTCAAGGACGGTCATGTGGTGCCGGCGCGTTCGAGCATTGCCCTGCAGCGTGGTGAGAACAACGACACGCGTTGGGCGCCGCCGGTGTTCGACGTGGACGGCGTGCGCATTGCCGTGATTTTTGACTTGGACCGCGAACTCGAGATGTTGCCGACCGGTGTTGACCTCATTGCGTATTTCCAATTCAACGCGTTTGACATGACCGACCGCGAGACTGCTGCCATTGCCGCCGTACGCAGCGGCGCCTACCGCAAGATCGCATCCAAGCGCAGCGTGTGGTTTGCCTGCATGGCGCCGGTCGGTGCTTATGACGAGTCGGTGTATACCGGCGGTTCGTTTGTGCTCGACGACTGTGGTCGCGTGGTGGCCCAGGCGCCGTGTTTTGAGGAGAGCCTGCTGGTTCAGGAGATTCAGCGCGGCGTGATGCTCGATGCCCTGGAAGATCACGAACTGCCCGAGTTCCGTTCCGAGGAGTGGCTGTGGCAGGCGCTGGTGCTCGCCGTGCGCGACAACGCCCGAGCCCACGGTGCGTCGCGTGCTGTGGTGGCGCTCGAGGGCGACTTGCCGTCGTCCCTGCTGGCGGCGCTGACCGTCGACGCTCTGGGCCCGCGTAATGTGATTGGCCTGGTGCTGGGGCGCAACCGTATCTTTACGCCGGCGCAGGAAGAGGCCGAGGCTGCCCGCTGTGCCGCCGTCCGCGCCATCGCCGAGCGTCTGCACATTCGCACCGTCGAGCGCGATGCACCGGATGCGGCGCGTGTGCTCGATCGCGACGTGTCGGCGGGCGATGCCGAGCGTCTGCGCTCGCGCACGCTGGGCCTCATGCTGGAGGACACGGCGCTCGAGCTGGGTGCGATGGCGCTGAGCCCGCTGTCCAAAACCGAGTACGCGCTGGCGGCGCCGGCGCTTTGCGGCGGCTACCAGGGCGATTACGCGCCCTTTGGCGATGTGTACCTGTCGACGCTTGAGTTTGTGGCGCGTGTGCGCAACCGCACGTCTGCCGTGGTGCCCCAAGAGCTCGTGACGCTCAACGCGGTGGAAGATTGTATGGAGCGCGTGCTGGCGCAGGCGCTCTCGACGCTCGACGGTCCGGTCGATATGCTCGACCGCGCGGCACAGCTGCTCGGCGGGCTCGAGCCGGGTGAGGTCGATGGCGCGCTCGAGGCGCACGTGGACCGCAATCGATCTTTCGACGACATCCCGATGGCCGCTGGCAAGCCTGAGGCCTGCTCGCTGCTGCTGATGCTCGTGCGTCAGGGCGAGGCCGCCCGCCGCATGCTGCCGACGGCGTCGATCGTCTCAGCCCGTTCGTTTGTCGAGCGCGCCTGGCCGTACATGCTCGCGTGGTCCGACCTGGGGCTTAACGGCAAGGAGCGTATGACGGTCGATTCGCTGGCGCGCGCCGAGGTGCGCCGTTTTGCTGACGAGGATACGAGTGACCGTATGCGCGGTGAGATGATGGGCATTTTGGGTGAGCTGCTGGGTATTTCGCCCGAGCAGATGGAGGAGCTGCGCTCTGAGGACGGTCAGCGTCGTTTGCACGAGGGCATGAAAAAGTTCGAGGGCGAGGTTCAGGACGCCATCGATAAGATGATGGGCGGCCAGGGTGGCCCGCAGGGTGGACCCCAGGGCACGCCGATGCCGCATCCGCCGGTGGATCCGAGGCAGTTCCCGTTCTTTAGCCAGAACTAAAAAGGTTACGCGGTTTTACCAAACCACGTAACGAGTCGACGCTGCGCGAGCCCCTGCCGGGCAATCTGCCGCTCAAACCGTCGCTTGCGTACAGAAGTACGCGGCGCTCCTCTTTCGCGACACCTTGCCACGGCAGGGACTCGCTCGCTGACTTATGCTCAACCTATGGTTCAACCTTGCTTGCTAGATGCGGTCGCTGTTGTGTTATTCTAGAACAGGCGTTCGTGAATGATGCGCGGGGCCTTGTCTTGCGCTGCGCTTGTGGCGAGGGGAGGTTGGCTTGGTTATCTTGGGCATTGACCCCGGTTTGGCTCATACGGGTTGGGGGATTATCGAGGAGCGGCGTGGCGAGGTTCGCTGCCGTGCCTATGGCTGCATCGAGACCAGCGCGGGTAGTCCGCTCGCGGTGCGCCTGTCGCATATCGCCCGCGACCTCAAGGGCGTCGTGGAGCGTTATCGACCCGATACCGCTGCCATCGAGAGCATTTACTTTGGCGCCAACGTTCGCTCGGCCATCCCTACGGCGCATGCCCGCGGTGCCGCGCTCGTGGCGCTTTCGGAATGCGCGCTCGAGATTGGCGAGTACACGCCTATGCAGATTAAGCAGGCTGTTGTGGGCACCGGAGCCGCGGACAAACGGCAGGTCGCGTATATGGTTCGTACGCTCACGCAGCTCGACCACGACCCGCATCCCGACCATGCCGCCGATGCCCTGGCTTGCGCCATCTGCCACGTAAACCTCAGCCGCACCCGTGCCCTTACCGGTGGCGAGTTCTATCAACAGAGAGGAACCGGATACTGATGATTTCCCAGCTCCATGGAACGCTTGTCGAGGCCACGATGAGCTCGGCCGTCGTCGACGTGTCGGGCGTTGGCTTTGAGCTCGGCATCTCGGGCAGCACTGCGGCCACGTTGCCGACGCCCGGCGGCGAGGTCCGCCTCTACACGCGTATGCAGGTGCGCGAGGACGCCATGACACTTTTCGGTTTTTCCTCAAAGGATGAGCGCACGATGTTTGACCGGCTCGTGTCCGTGTCGGGCGTCGGTCCGCGCTTGGCGCTCGCCGTGCTTTCCACCTATACCGTGGGGCAGCTGTATTCACTGGTGATGGCCGAGGACGACAAGGGTATGGCCAAGGTACCCGGTGTGGGCAAAAAGACAGCTCAGCGCCTGATCCTGGAACTCAAGAGCACCTTTGCCAAGGACAAGGGCTTTGTGCCGGTCGACGTGATCCCGGGGCAGGTTGCGATGCCGGTCCCCGCTGCCGCTCCCTCGGCCATCGATGACGCCCGTGCGGCGCTCCTCTCCATGGGCTTTAGCCCGCAGGAGACCGATGTTGCCCTGAGCGGGTATGATGGGCAGAATATGCGTGTCGAGGATCTGCTCGGCGCGGCGCTTAAGCGACTCGGAATGGATGCGTGATGTGGGAAGCCGATGACTCTCAGGACCTGTGGGCGACGCCTGGCAGCTCGCCGGCGGCATCCATGGCGCACGGTGAACGCATGGTAGGCTCGGAGCTGACGGCCGAGGACCTCGATGTCGATCGCACTTTGCGCCCCCAGCGCCTGGACGATTACTGCGGCCAGGAGCATATCAAGCAGAGCCTGCGCGTGCTGATCGAAGCGGCGCAGAGCCGTGGCGAGACGCTCGACCACGTGATCTTCTCGGGCCCTCCGGGTCTGGGCAAGACCACGCTGGCTACGGTTATCGCCAACGAGCTGGGCGCTCAGATCAAGACCACGAGTGGCCCTGCCATCGCGCGCACCGGCGACCTGGCAGCCATTCTTACTAACTTGCAGCCGGGTGACGTGCTGTTTATCGACGAGATCCACCGCCTCAACCGCTCGGTCGAGGAGGTCCTGTACCCCGCGATGGAGGACTTTGCCCTCGATATCGTGATCGGTAAAGGCCCGGCCGCACGATCGATTCGCCTGGATATCCCCAAGTTTACGCTGGTGGCGGCAACGACCCGCTCGGGTATGCTGACTGGCCCGCTGCGCGATCGCTTTGGCATTTCATATCGCTTGGATTACTACACGGTCGAAGAGCTCGCGCAGATTGTGACACGCTCGGCGTCCATCCTGGGTGTGACAATAGACCATCCGAGCGCGCTCGAGATCGGCTCACGCTCGCGTGGCACGCCGCGCTTGGCTAACCGTTTGCTCAAGCGCGTGCGCGACTATGCGCAGGTGCGTGGCAACGGTCCCATTGAGCTTGATATTTGCCGTCAGGCGCTCGAGTTCTTCGAGATCGATGAGCTTGGTCTGGACTGGATGGATATTCGCATTTTGGAGACGCTCGCTAAGACGTTCTCCGGTCGTGCCGTGGGACTTACGACCCTTGCCAGCGCGGTGGGCGAGGACCCGGGAACGCTCGAGGATGTCTATGAGCCCTATCTGCTGCAGTGCGGCTTGATGATTCGCACGCCCCAGGGCCGCCAGGCAACGCTTCGCACCTTTGAGCACTTGGGGATTGAACCTACCATTTAGGGCGCTTTGTTTTGGCGGGCTGTTAAGCTATCGCTGGGCATCGGGTAAACATATCGCCGTTCATCGGTTATGGGTGTTTTACTATTGCGCGCCCGTGCTATGCTGAATTGGTCTTTTTCTCATTCGGTAACGAAAGGACTGCCCATGCCTACTGACATCGAAATCGCACGTTCTGTCACGCCGCTGCCTATTACCGAGGTGGCTAAGAACGCCGGCGTCGACGTTAAGCACCTTATTCCGTACGGCTTCGACAAGGCTAAGGTCGACTATTCGCTGCTCAACGAGCCGACCGATCACCAGGCCAAGCTCGTCCTCGTGACCGCTATCAACCCAACGCCTGCGGGCGAGGGCAAGACCACCACGACCATCGGTCTGGCCGATGGCCTGCGTCGTCGCGGCGTCAAGAGTGCCGTGGCCCTGCGCGAGCCTTCGCTCGGCCCCGTCTTTGGTGTTAAGGGCGGTGCTGCCGGCGGCGGCTGGGCTCAGGTGATCCCCATGGAGGATATCAACCTGCACTTTACCGGCGACTTCCATGCCATCGGTGCTGCCAACAACCTGCTGGCCGCCATGCTTGATAACCACATCCAGCAGGGCAACCAGCTTGGCATCGACGTTAAACGCATCACTTGGAAGCGCGTCGTCGATATGAACGACCGTCAGCTGCGCCACGTCATCGACGGTATTGGCGGTAAGGCCCAGGGCGTGCCGCGCGAGGACGGCTTCGATATCACCGTCGCCTCCGAGGTCATGGCAATCCTGTGCCTGTCTACGAGTATCAGCGACCTCAAGGAGCGCCTGGGCGAGATCGTCGTCGGCTACAGCTTTGCCGGCGAGCCCGTCCGTGCCCGCGACCTTAAGGCCCAGGGTGCCATGGCCGCGTTGCTTAAGGACGCGCTCAAGCCCAACCTGGTGCAAACGCTCGAGGGCACGCCCGCGTTTGTCCACGGCGGTCCCTTCGCCAATATTGCCCACGGCTGCAACTCCATCATGGCCACGCGTATGGCGATGCGCTTTGGCGATGTCGCCATTACCGAGGCCGGCTTTGGTGCCGACCTGGGTGCCGAGAAATTCCTGGACATCAAGTGCCGCATGACGGGCGTTCGCCCCAGCGCCGTCGTGGTCGTCGCGACCGCTCGTGCGCTGAAGTACAACGGTGGCGTCGCCAAGGCCGACCTCAACGAGGAGAACCTCGAGGCACTCAAGGCCGGCATGCCCAACCTACTGCGTCACGTCGACAACATCCAGAACGTTTATGGTCTGCCCTGCGTGGTCGCCATCAACCGCTTCCCGACGGACACCGAGGCCGAGCTTGCGCTCATCGAGTCCGAGTGCCAGAAGCTCGGCGTCAACGTTAAGCTTTCCGAGGTCTGGGCCAAGGGCGGCGAGGGCGCGCTCGAGCTGGCCGATGAGGTCATGCGTCTGATTGAGCAGCCGAGCGAGCTCAAGTTTGCCTATGAGGACGGCGCCGATGTGGCCGACGCTCTTGAGGCCATTGCCACCAAGGTCTACCGCGCCGATGGCGTTGACTTTACGCCGGCCGCCAAGCGCCAGCTCGCCGAGCTGCGCGAGAACGGCTTTGGCAACCTGCCGGTGTGCGTGGCCAAGACGCAGTACAGCTTTAGCGACAACGCCAAGGCCCTGGGCGCTCCCGAGAACTTCCGCATCACGGTGCGTGAGCTCAAGGTTTCCGCCGGTGCCCACTTTGTGGTCGCACTGACTGGCAGTGTTCTGACCATGCCGGGCCTGCCCAAGGTCCCCGCGGCTGAGAACATCGACGTCGACAGCGACGGCAACATCACCGGCCTGTTCTAAGCCTGTTGCCCCTAGCTGCCTGCCCGCCCCGCCGTGCCCCCAAGGCCCGGCGGGGCTTTTTTATCCTTAGGCCCGCGCATGTCTTGTAGATACCGACGGGCTCTGCCCATCATAGGCTTTTGCGCGGGTAGAATGCATGGAAAACTTGATGCTCACGCGCGACGGAAAGGAATCGTTGCATGGATCAGGACAAGACAACCGTGATGGGCGGCTACGGTTCCGCGCAGGCTGGCGATAGCGCCGATGCGACCCGCGTTGTTCCCAACCTCGGTTATACCGACCCCGCCGCGACGCAGCCTTCTGCCGAGCCCACCCGGGTTATGGGCTATGGCGACACGGCGCAGGATTCGTACGCTGCATCTTCGCAAGGCCCCTATGGCAACGCAGCTCCGGATCCGTTTGATTACGCGCCGCAGGATTCTTATGCTGCCTCGACGCCGAATCCCTATGACAACCTGCCGCAGAATCCCATTCCGCAGCCTCAGCAGACGACGTATATGCCTCGCACGGCGCAGCCTCGCTACGAGTCGCGCGAGCCGTATCGCGAGTACCCTAAGTCGATTCCGCAATATGGCGAGGACGAGGAGAAGAAGCCGTCGCGTTCGTCGAGCGTGATCAAGAAGATCCTCATCGTGCTGGCGATCTTCTTTGCGCTGTCGGTTGTGTTTGCCATCGTGTCGGGCATGCTTAACAAGCGAGGGAGTTCAACGGCCGATGCCACTGTTGAGCAAACCGAGTCCGCCTCGTCTAGCACCGTCGATCTGAGCGATATCCCGGGGCAGTACTGGTCCAACGCCAAGAAGATCCTCAAGTCGCGCGGCGCCGATCTTTCGAATGCCGTGGTCCTGACTGATGATGGCTCAACGCCCGTCGTCGATGCCAACTGGATCGTTACTTCTGCTTACTATAACGACAGCGGCAACCTCGAAATTCAGCTCACGCACAAGAACAGCTCGGGCAACTCGTCCGGCGGCCAAAGCGGTACCGACAGCTCGAGCTCCAATACGCTGGAGGACTTGAGCAACAAGGCACAGGAGTTGGGAGACAAAGCGCAAGAGCTGGGCGACACGGCGCAGAACCTGGGCGACACCGCTCAGAACCTGGGTGATATGGCGACGGATGCCTGGAACGCACTGCAAAACGGCATCTCGGGCGCGCAGGGAAACTAGCTGTTAAGCGGGCTACAGTTGCTCGGCCGGACGCTCGGGCGAGCTAAAGCCCGAATCAAACGTGACGACGCACGAGACGTCGGGCCGGCGCTCGTGCACGATGCGCGTGACGAGCTCCAGCAGCTCCTCGTCGGATATGTCAAAGCCGTCGGGACGCACCAGGTCAAACGAAACGAACCCGTCGTGCTCGTGCAGGTCGTGGATGGAGAGCGCGGGGTCGATCTGCATGACGCCGCGCTTGACCCAGCCGCGTAGGTCGTCGCCGGTGGTGGCGATGGGGTCGCAGTGCAGCGTGATACCGATGCCCATCTGCCGTTTGATATCGTGCTCGATGGTGTCCAAAATCTCGTGGTGCTCAAATGCGTCGCCCTCGCCGGGCATCTCCACGTGGGCGCTGGCAAACTGACGACCGGGGCCGTAGTCGTGCACCATGAGGTCGTGTGTGCCCAAGACCTGGGGGTACGACATAATCCTGTCGCGGATTTCCTGGACGAGCTTGGGGTCGGGCGCTTGTCCTAACAGCGGGCTGATGGCGTCGCGCACCAGGCCCAGGCCGCTGATGCAGATGAAGATGCCCACACCCAGGCCTGCCCAGCCATCGAGGTCAAAGCCGGTCGTCTGCGAAATAAGCGCCGCCACCAGGACCGAGCCCGAGGTGATGACGTCGTTTTTGGAGTCCTGTGCTGTGGCGATGAGCGTCTCCGAGTCGATGCGGTCGCCCAACGTGCGGTTGAACGCGGCCATCCAGAGCTTAACGAGCATGGACAAGACGAGGGCGGCTAAGGAGAGCACCGAATATGCAGTGGGGGAAGGCTTGATGATCTTAGTGACCGACTCGAGGATCAGGTTGATGCCGACGGCGCAAACCAGGACGGCGACGAACAGACCGGCTAGGTACTCGTAGCGGCCGTGGCCATAGGGGTGGCCTTCGTCTGCCGGGCGGCTGGCAAGGCGGAACCCGAGCAGGCTTACGATGTTGCTCGAGGCATCGGAGAGGTTGTTGAAAGCGTCGGCGATGAGGGAGACGGAGCCGGCGAGCAGGCCCGCGATGCCCTTGGCCAGGCACAGGGTGATGTTGAGGCCAATGCAGACGAGGCTTGCGGAAAAGCCCGCGTTGGTGCGGCAAGATGCATCGACCGGCTCGCTCTCGCTGCCGGGAACAAGCGTATGTACCAGCCGATTTACAAATAGCATAGCGGTCGTCCTCACAATCATGTTTAAGGGGATAGTGTAGCTCGCGCGGGGGCGCCGTGCACCGATGCTCAGAAAATGCAGCAATAGTCTGCCGGTGCTAACGAGCGAGCCTTCTCGTCTGCCTGGGTGGTCCATTTTGGGCCATATGGGTATGGGCATGTGCCTGTTTGCTCGACATACTTAATGTCGACAGCTTTGTGCAAAGGAGGACGTTTCCATGGACGAGATGTTTGCCATTAAATGTCAAAACTGCGGCGGCCCTATGTACTCGCACCAAGCTAAGCGCAGCTTTGAGTGCGCTTATTGCGGTGCGGTCATTCCGTGGCAGGCGGACGCCGGAGAGCCCAAGAGCGCTTTGGGCATTCGCCATACGCCGTTGACGGTAGTGGATGGACTGCTCAAGCTCACGCATGTGTCGCAACTCGAGCGCCCGGAGGACCCGGACTGGTATTTCTTCAATTCGCACTGGCGCAATCAGTCGGTCCTGGAACATCTGCTGTGGGAGGACCGCGGCACGGCGCAGGAGTTCCAAGAAGCGACGCACGTGAGCATTCCCTGCCCCTTCTGCGGAGCGTCCTTTGAGGGCGAGTCAACGCAGCGTGTGTTTGAGTGCCCGTCCTGCGGCAACAAGATCGGCATTGCCGACTTGCTCAAGCCCGGTACGTTTAGCAAACGTCTGACCATGGGCGTGGGTGCGGAGTATGTGCCGGAGCAGGGTATTCCCTGCGAAATTTCGCCGCAGCAGGCACGTGCCAACGCGCTGCAGCTGGTGCGCCAGTACCCGGATGCCTTTGCCGGGCACGACGTGGAAGACGCGATCCAAAACGACATGATGCTCTTCTATTTCCCCATGGCGCTGGCGGACCTGCGTATGATGGCGAGCTTCCCGGGCAAGGGCCTGAGCAAGGAAACCCTGGTGTACTACGAGGTGCTCGACTGGGCGTATCCGCGGGCAAACTATCTGGATGTTCGCCTTATGGGCATTTTGGAGCCGTGGGACTTTGCCAAGGTTGGGCCGTTTGACCCGGCCATGCAGGAAGGTGACTTTCGCGTTGTCTCCGTCGATGCGTCTACCAAGGACCAGGTGGTCATTGATAAGTTGGCGCTCGACATTGCCGGCAACGATGCCGAGGCGGTGCTGGGGCTCAATAAAAAGAGCATCCGCACTTGGGCGCGCAAGGCCCGCAAGCATAAGGACGGCCTGGTGATGGTGCCGGTGTACTTTATCGATCGTCCGGCGACGGACAGCCGCGATGGCGAGCAGGTGCGCATTGCCGTAAACGGCCAGACAGGTCGTGCGGCAGCGGTGGTGTTTAGCGATAAGCGCGAGACGCATATCGTGGCGCCGCTCAATCCGAGCCTGCATCTGTCCGGCGAGAGCACCGTGCATGCCACGCCCATCGAGGTCAAATACGTTAAATCGCCGTTCCTATACCAGATCGTGCGCCGTGGAGGTGGCGAGCAACCGCGCCAGGTGGTAGCGGTGGCCGAGGGTTCCTGCCGAGAGGAGAAGCCCAAGCGCAAGGGATTGTTCGCTGCGATTTTTGGTAAGTAGGGGAGTGGTGCCGGGGCGTCGGGCTGCATCGCAAGGTCATGAGACGAACTTAAGACTGCTGGGAACGTGCTACCATTGCCGATAGCCTTAATCTTGTAAGAAGCGGAGGCCAGATTATGGGTTTTGCGGATCAGCAGCTTCAGCTTCAGGTACCGTATTCTCCTGACGACACGTTTAATGCCTTGAAGGCAGCTATGGAAAAGCTGCCTAAAGTAAAAGTTGATAGTGCATCGCCCACAACAAGAACAGTTGCAGCCGAGATTGGTATGAGCCTTTGGTCTTGGGGCGAAAATATCAGTATTTCGGTTGTTCCAGTTGAAGGCGGATCTGGCGTTACTGTCAAGTCGTCATCTAAGGTCAGGGCAAACGTATTAAACGGGGGCAAAAATGCAAAGAATATTGCCAAGATAGTCGATGCCCTATCGAAGGAGCTCGAGCGGTATCCGCAGGTTTCACAGACTATTGAGACGCTGGCGGATAGTGGTTGATGTAGTTGCAAGGCTTGAGAGGCTTGCAGCACTGCGTGAGAGTGGAGTACTTACCGAGGAAGAGTTTGCTGCAGAAAAGGCAAAAATCCTTTCGTAATCAGACACGATGGTTGGATTTGCATTCTATTATTGAACTTGTTTATACCAGGTTGAAAACATCGTGTGTAATAAAGGTGCGTAGTAGCCTCGTCTTGATTGGCGGATGTAAATAAACGGTGGAACGGCTGTAAAAGAGCCTTGCCACTGGGTAAAATCAGGATGTGCCGCGGAGCCCGCTCCTCAGTCGGTCAACTTTGGAAGCGCGGGCAACGCAGGTACTATCGTCTAAAGGGCCGGGTGCGACCGGCCCTTTGCATGACTCCCTTCGCTATCCGTTACTGCTTATATTCCCGCCAGATCGAGTAGAGGTTCCGGACGATGCCGGTTACATACATCGAGAGGCGCAGGATTTCAAGAAACAAGTTCATAGGCTTCACCCCAATCGGAGATCGGAGCGTTGCCCGCAGGCGGATTCCGCGGCAGTCGTAATTCTACCTCACAGGCCGCGGCGGGAGACATCCTACCCGCCCCATGGCTTGGAGCAGTGTCGATCTAACGGGCAATCAAGCCTCTAGTTCTCTTTGAATTGAGCAAGCATCTGCCCGAAGAAGCTTAGTTCGGATGGCTCATAAATGATCGAACCGCCGTCCGCGGTCCTGTAGACCCCGCAGGGGAGGTAACGCCCGTCGGGGAGGACATAGAGGCTGGCTTCCTCCTTCAGTCCTACTGGAAATAGCGGAATTCCGTTTTCGTCCACTTGGAACTCGTCTATATTTGCGATCTTCCTCTCCATGATGCCTCCTGCCTTATTTCTTGAATGGCGCCTTAAAACAGGCAGCTCTCAATCAGCTCTTTGCCGCGCAGAGTGTCGATCCACTCCTGTGGGATGGCTTTGAGACCGTATGCCGTGCCGGCGAGGGCGCCGGCGACGGCTGCGGTGGTGTCGGTGTCGTCGCCTAGGTTGACGGCGGCAAGCACGCAATCTTCGTAGCTGTTAGTGTTGACGAAACACCAGGTGGCTGCCTTAAGCGTGTCGCGCACGAAGCCACCCGACCTGATCTCCTGCTCAGGCACGCCTTTCAGATGGAGCGCCCACGAGGGGAGCACGTCGTTCATCACATCCCTCATCAGCTCGACAAATATGATGCATGCGTCGGTCGACGTTCTGTGGGCGTGCGTAATCGCGGAGACCTTGCTGACCTCTTCGTCTGTCGCATCGGTGAACGCCAGGGGAGCGATGCGCATGAGCGATCCGTTGCCGTTGTCGCGCTCGCCGGAGCCTCCTTTGCCGGTGCGCAGGGCGCGGGCGGTCGTACCGCCGTAATCGAAAACGCCGTCGATCGTATACTCGCCACGGGCAATCCAGCTTACGAACTTGTCGCGCATGTCCGCGGTGTCGATGTGTCCGAGCTCCCTAATCGAGTCGCAGGTAGCAAGCGTCATAGATGTGTCGTCGCTCCAGGTGCCGGCGGGTTGCCCATGCGTGCCGTAGCCGATCATGTCCGTGCATTCGAACGTACCGCGGGGCCTGAACTCGTAGGGAACGCCCAGCGCGTCACCGACGGCAAGCCCATAGATGCAGTCGCGCAGTGTTGTTTTCGGTCTGTCTGTCATGGAAAGCTCCTCTTATCCCGGGTGATGTGGAGCGCCGTCGGGGGTATCGGTCGCAACGTGCCGCTACCCTTGCGCTTCGCCATTAGTCGCTTCGTTGATGGCGCGGTACTCGGCACTCAGCTCGCGCGCCAGCTCTTCCTTGCTTGGAAGATACGGCAGGTATTTGGCGGCAAACACTTGGTCGTTGTCTTCGGGCAGCGTGTACTCGACGATCGAATCGCTTTTGTCCGCGCAGAGCACGATGCCTATGGGCGGATTGTCGCCTTCGTTCATGAGCTCACGCGTGTAGTAGTTCACATACATTTGCATCTGGCCCAGGTCCTGATGCGTAAGGTCATCGGTCTTAAGGTCGATGAGCACGAAACAGCGCATCAGATAGTTGTAAAACACAAGGTCAATATAGAAATGGCGCCCATCAAAGGTGATGCGCTTTTGGCGCGCCTCGAAAGCGAAGCCACGGCCAAGCTCCAGCAGGAACTTCTGAAGATGCGTGATGAGCGCCTGCTCTAGATCGCTCTCGCGAAACGCAGTATCGTCCGAGAAACCTAAAAACTCCAGCACATATGGGTCGCGGATGATATCCTCGGGGCGACGAGCCGGGGCGCGCTTTTGGATTTCCTGGGTGACGGCCTCCTTGTCCTTGCTGGCAAGTAGGCGCTCTCGGAACATGGTGTTGATCTGGCGTTCGAGCTGGCGCGTGCTCCAGCGAGAATTGGCGCATTCGTTCATGTACCAGGCGCGAGCATCAGGGTCGGGAATGCGCATCAACCTGCGGTAATGAGTCCAGCTCAATTCGCTACGCAGTGCGTCGCGAATTGGAAACGCAAGAAAGAACTGACGCATATTGCGAAGGTTTGCGATGCCAAAGCCTCTTCCGAAATCCGCGGTAAGCCTTCTGGAGAGGCCCGCAATCAATGCCTCTCCATATGCTGCGCGCTCCTCTCCGCCCTGCTCATCAACAATGCTCTTGCCGATCTCCCAATACGCCTCAACCATCGCAAAGTTAACGGCGGTATAGGCCTTGTCGCGAGCGGCGTTGAGAATTGAGGAGACCTGCTTGTAAAAACCTTCGGGCACGATTGCCGATTCTCCACGGTTTACCAGTTCGCCCATCACTGTCGCCCCACTTTCCTCTTGTGGAATGCATCTTTATTGCATTTAGTTTAAAGCCTCGCGCGGACACGAATTGCTTTGCTGTCTGGCACCTTCGCATGGGAGCCTTGCGGTGACTAAAATGTGACCATAAAGGCAGTTTTAGCGAACCCCACGGGAGTGACATGCATGGACAAGAACACGCTGCTATTCCAGGACAAAGGTTCGGGTAGGTTTAAAGACGTCAAGATCTACCCTAACCGTATTGAGGTGCTCAAGAAGGGCACGTTTGGTGGCAAGCACACCGAGATTGTTTACCTTAAGGACATCACGGGGGTCAACAGGATCAAGGGCCGCGATGTTTTTCTGCGCAATCGACTGTTGACCGCTTGCGTCTTTAGCCTGAGTAGCCGTGCGAAGGCCCAGGAATTTGTGAACGCGCTGAACATGGTGATGTAGCCGATAGCGGCGTTCGGGCCAAGGTAAAAATCGGGGGCACAGAACGGTGTTCTGCGCCCCCGATTGAGTCGATGTGTCTAAAAGGCCGGCTTGCCTATTCGCTGTCGTCCCCAGCGTTTTCGCGGTCACTGGCAAGCATTGCTGCGCCGGCGACCGTCGTCGCCACGGCGGCAGCGGCGAACCCGGCGGCGATGCCAGAGCCGTCGCCCGTGCCGGCGAGCTTCTCGCCCGAGCCCTTGCTCTTGTTGCCTTTGCCGTTCTTGTCGGCGCTGTCCGTGGCGGCATCGTTGCCGTTGCCGCCGCCGGTACCGTTGCCGGTGTCGCCCGCGTTGCCCGAAGTCGTCACAGTAAAGCTTGCGGCTCCGTCGCTGGCGAGCGTGTAGTTCTGCGCCGCGTCGCCCAAGAGACCGTTCACGCGCACCCAGTACGTTCCTGCGGCAAATGTTTCGCCCTCGGCCATTGCCGTGCCCGGAGCGCCGTCCGCGTCGTGCACAAACTCGAGCTGGGCCGTGCAGGCATCGGTTTCGAGCTTGCCCTCGAGTGATGCCGCAATCTTGGCGCGCACGTCTTCGCCGGCCTTAAGGCCTTCGAGTCCCTCAAAATGGGGCGTCAGCGCGCGCGGGTCGATATCGATGGGCACGGAACCCTGCAGCCCCGTGACGGTCTCGTTACCCAGAGCATCGACATCAACATATTCGATGGCAAACGCATGGCCCGAAGCTGTCGCGTTGAGCGCGTTGCTGCTGTCAGCAAGGCGGAAATGACCCTCGCCAACGGTCTTGCCATCCTGGAATGAGGCATCGCTCAGCGAGTCGCCGTACGTCATGCGCATGCGGGTCGGGAGATAGTACGGGAGATAGTACGAAGCCGTCTGCTTGTGCTCCGTATCGTAATTGCGCTGGTAGATGCTCCGGGCCAGCGCCGCATCAACAAAGTCGGATGCGATGATGCCAATGTGCTTGAGGTAATCTGACTTCGTATCCTTGTTGTCGCTGGGGTTGATGTACGGGCTCTTGTACAGATGTTCGTTGACCACTCGTGCCGAGGTAAAAGGATTGCCTCCGTGCGACAAGCCCGTGCAGCTGGTGTAGTTGATAGACCAGCAACGCTCCTGGACTTGCACCGTGGCCCCGGCATCGTCCACGACGTCCACCTTGTTGCACGTGCGCCCGGTCGTTTCCTTCAGCGCATTATCGACCCAGCTGAGCTTGTCGGTTCCCGTGAGTTTGTACTTGTCCTGGGCATATACCTTGGTGCAATAGGGCTCTTCATTGCCCGTTTCCCCTATGGCTTCAAATCCCCGCGCGTCTTGGACGAGACACATCGACTGCCCGGAATGCGCCTTGATCTTGTCATCCCATTGGGTGAGGTCGAGGCCCCACGTGTGGCCGCTTACGCTGTTGCCGGCGAGCCCAAATCGACGCAGCAGGACGATCTTTCCGCGCACCTCGCCCAGCGTGGGGACGTGGCTCGACGTGTAGAACAGGTTGGGGTTATCGGCCATAACCTTGGCGAAGGCCGTCGTTATGCTTTCGTCGGTAGCCTCATCGTTGCCGCGCGATGCGAGCATGATGAGCGCTTCTGACGGGTTTTCGTTCAAAAACGTTTTGAAGTACCCGATGACATCGGAGAGATGCAGATAGTTCCCGTCTTTTTTGAGTAGGTAGAAAATCCCGTGGTCGATGCCGGGGTCATCGCCCTTTCCGAGCCGGATATCAAAATAGCGAATGCCTTCGAGCAACTGCGTGGGAATGTAATCCTGCTGGCATTTTACTTGCGAGGATTGGGGCTCAGTGTCGTTGTCCACGCTGCAGGTGCCCGAATCGTGCGTACCCGGGATGCTCAGCTCGTCGAGGAACTTGTCGTCGTCGACGTATTTCATCCAACATGGTCCGTCGACGTAGCTGCTGTACGTGATCCAGTCGAGGCTGCTAACCGTGGCATCGTTCTTTTTCATGTCGTAACCGATAAGTTCGAGCTCCCACGGAATGCTCTTACTCTTATGGCAGATCTTATTGTTGTCCTGGTCTTTGCCGTTCGATTCTATTGCCAGGTACTTAATGTCTTTTTTCTCGGTTTCTTTCTCGACCGTGCGGTCTCGGATGATGTAGGTTCCGTTTGATTGACGCTCGAACGCAAAAGCGCGGCTGGGCTTGTTGTCATACTCGCCGCCCCATACGTGGATGACCTTTCCATTTTTGTCCGAGTCGTCGTCGACCGACCAAATGCTGTAGCCCGTCTTTTTATGCTCTTCGAAATTGAGCAAGGTGCGGATGGCGTACCAGTTTGTATCGTCCTTCTTGGTCGATACGTTCTCAAGGATGAGCTTGCTGGACGTGCCGTCGTTAAACAGGTGGCAGACGTTGCCGCGAACGTTGCCGTCTTGGTTGACGCTCGCGGTGCGAAAATAGCCCGCGGGGCGAAGGCGAATGACGAAATTGTGGAGGCTGTCCGACGCTGTGGCAGCGTCGTCTGCAAATGCCGCGCGCACGGGAAGGCCCAATCCCGCGGTTTCGGGCAGGCTTACAAAAGGCGACAATGCTGCGAGTCCTAGGCCCAACGTGAATGCTCGACGGCTGATGGCGTGGTGTTCGGTCATAACTCCTCCGTTCGCAGGGTGCGGTTATGCGCTCGTTTTGGATACTATACTGCCCAGATGTTTAAAGGCGTCGGCTTAAATTGTCTGCATGGCGCTATTAATCGGCGGGCGGACGTGCTGAGGCGCTTGTCTATTGGTGCTACTGGCGCGCTTGGGATAGTTTTGGAGTCCGGCATCCTCGCGTTCGCCAGCTACCGGCATAAGAAAGGGAGGGCCGGTGAGCCGACCCTCCCTTGGTACGAAGCGCTGGGTTACTGTCGCTTGCTTCGCTGCGCTCGTGTTCCCCGTTGCGCTCGCCAGTCGCTTAGCGCTTAATCTCGATATCGTCGAGCTTAACATCCATAGCCTCGGTCTTGGCCTTGGCGATATCATCGGCAAATTCCAGGGACTTCATCATGGTCTCGACGGCGTCCTTGTGCTCCTCGACGTTGTCGATACGCACATACACACTGCCGCCGTCAACGTCGGTGAAGTATTCGGTCGTTACGCCGCCCGAGTGTGTATAGGAAGCGTTGCGCCAAGTCTTGCCGTTGTACTTGACGGGGTCATTCTCGGTCCACTCAAAGCTGGCATTCCACTTTGCCTCGTAGTCGAACAGCTCGTCGGCGTTCTTGTCAGGATCGAAGACGGGGATGAAGCGATCGCTGGCGTGCTCGCTCTCGGTGAACTTAAACTGGGCCCTGTCGGCAGTGTCGCCTGCGACGTCGGTGATCTCGACGCCCTCGGGGACCTCGACCTTAAACCAAATGAAGTCGGTCCTCATATCCACGGCTGGCTTTTCTGCTCCGCCGCCACCGCTACTGCCGGTAGCGCCGCCGCTGCCACCGCAGCCCACCAGGGCAACCGCGGCAAAGAGACTGATGCAGAGGGTGAGAATCGCAAAGGCCTTCTTTTTCATGGTCGTGTCCTCCTCGATCTGTAACCGCCCATGGATTACCTGTCTTTACTGTACGCGTGAGCAGCTCATTCGGGTGGGCCATGTGTCCCATTCTGGGGGCCGGATTTGCGCCGTTAAGTGGCAATATGTTCGGGCGCAAAAGAGGGGAGGGCCGGTGCTGCCGGCCCTCCCCGGGTTGGGCGCCCGTTGTTTTAATGGGGCGCATGTGCGCGGGTGCGCATGTGCGCGGGTGCGCGTAGGCGCGTGCGGGTGTCCCGTTACTTGATCTCGATGCTCGAAATCTCGACTTCGCGTGCCTCGGAAACTGCCTCTTCCATGTCATCGGGGAACTCGATGGAGTTGAGGAGTGCCTCGGCTTCTTTCTTGTGCTGGTCGAAGTTCGAGATGAGGACGTAGACGCTTCCCGGCTCAACATCGGTAAAAAGCATGGTTGAGATGCCGCTGTTGTCCTCGTATGTTCCGACGAGCCACGTCCTGCCGTTATACTCGACGGACCCGCCATCCTTCCACTGGAACGTATCCCCCTTCTTTTCCGCCTGGTCGGCGTGGGATTCCTCGGCCGTCAGCGCTTTTTTCCAAACGGGGATAAAGCGATCGGCCGAGGCGTTCTCGTCTTCGGGGAAGGTGAGCTGGACTCTGTCGGCATTCTTGCCGGCAGAGTCGCTTACGCCGACGCCCTCGGGCATCTCGACCTTAAACCAGATGTAGTCGGTCTTCTTGGCGACGGGGGCTTTTTCCTTGCTCTCGCTCTTGGTGGCGCTGCCGCCCCCGCCCGATGCGCTCCCGCCGCAGCCGACAAGGGCAAATGCGGCAAAGAGGGCGATGCAAAGGGAAAGGATCGATAGGGTCTTTTTCTTCATGGTGGCGTCCTCCTTGTCTGCCAGGGACATCGTGTGCTGCGGATCGCTGCGGCGGCGGTTACGCATGCACATGATGCCTTTGTTTACTGTGCGGTTATTCCTCCATTCGTCGTCCGGTGCCGTGATGAGCTTGCCCCAACATAGGGCTCCTTACCTATATGTATGCCCCAGTTGCCACTGCCTGGAAGTCTCGAAAGGTGGGCCATGTGTCCCATGTTTGCGGTGCCGACGCCTATCGTTCGTCATAGAAATCCGCGATGGCCAGGTGCGCTGACGCTTATGTACTTATGGGCTAGACTTAGCACCATTATGTGATCGATGCGGTCGGTCGGCGGTTTCCACCCGACCGATGTATATGACTTGAAGGTGCATGCGTATGAGCCAAGAGATGATGGACAAGACCTGCCGCGGGTTTGCCGAGGCGCTTGCCGCGCGCGAGCCGGTTCCCGGCGGTGGCAGCGCGAGCGCCTTTGTGGGCGCGCTGGGAGCCTCGCTTTGCGGGATGGTCGCGCGCTACGGGGCGACCAATCCCGCGCTTGCCGATCGCGCAGACGATCTGACACGCGCATTTGCTCAGGCAGACGAGTTGGCACAGGAACTTGTGGGCCTGGTCGCCGAGGACGTTCGTGCCTACGGACAGGTGTCCGCGGCGTATGGTATTCCGCGCGAGGACCCGGCTCGACCTGCGGCGATCCAGGACGCGTTGCATGTGGCGGCCATGCCACCGTATCGGATCATGGACGCCTGCGGGCGCGCGCTGGCGCTGCTCGAGGATATGGCCGACAAGGGCTCGCGCCAGCTGCTGTCCGACGTGGCGTGCGGTGCCGTGTTCTGCCGCGCCGCCATGCAGGGTGCGAGCCTGACGCTCTTTGCCAACACTACGTCTATGAAAGACCGGGCGCGCGCCGAGGAGCTCGAGACGGCGTGCGATGAGCTGCTGGATACGTGGCTACCGCGCGCCGATGCGCTGGCGCGCCGCGCTGCCGACGCCGCCAGGAAGAGGGGATAGCCATGGCAGAGCTGCTCAAAGGGGCTCCCGTTGCCCGTGCTTTGACTGAGGAACTCGCTGCTCGCTGCACCGCCCTGCGCGAACGGGGTATCGTGCCGACGCTGACCATCGTTCGCGTGGGCGAGCGCGAGGACGATCTATCCTACGAGCGCGGCGCCCTCAAGCGCTGCGAGAAGGTTGGCATCGAGGCTCGCCGCGTTTTGCTTCCTGTCGATGTTTCGCAGGATGAGCTGCTGGCGGCTATTAAGGACATCAATGCCGACCCCGCTGTTCACGGGTGCCTGATGTTTCGTCCGTTGCCCGTTGGGCTTGACGAGGATGCGGTTGCTGCGTCGCTCGATCCCGCCAAGGATGTTGACTCCATGACGTCGGCCTCGCTGCTTACCACGCTTTCGGGGCGAGGCGAGGGCTTTGCTCCTTGCACGGCAGAAGCCGTGTTGGCGTTGCTGGACCATTACGGCGTTGAACTGGATGGAGCTAAGGTTGCCGTTGTTGGTCGCTCGCTGGTAATTGGCCGTCCCGTTGCCGCCATGCTTACGGCTCGCAATGCCACGGTGACGACGTGCCATACGCATACGCGTGACCTGGCTGCCGAGTGCTGTTCTGCCGACATTGTTGTTGCCGCGGTTGGACGCGCGCGCACGATTGGCGCGGATGCGGTTCGCGAGGGCCAGACGATCATCGACGTTGGCATTAATTGGGACGGGGCTGCCGGAAAACTGGTCGGCGACGTGGATTTTGATGCTGCGGAACCGATCGTTGGCGCCATCACACCCGTGCCGGGCGGCGTGGGGGCTGTGACCACCGCAATTCTCGCCAAACACGTGATTGAGGCGGCGGAGCGCGCATCGAAATAGGCGTTTTGGGCTGTTTGAGGGGTTAGCCATATACCACGTGGTCAAAAAGCGCCAAATATGAGTACTGTTGCCAAGATAGTCATATATGTTTTACGTCTTTTGGGCTTCCTAACGATATTCATTCTCGTTAGGAAGCCCATTTTATTGAACCTATGGGGAATAACGCTGCCTCGCTTTTGGACAAATAGGGATTTCCGGCACTCATTACAAGGAAATTTGCTGCTACTAAATTGGTGACAGTACTCATATTTGGCATTTTTTGACCACAGGGGTTCCGAGGGGGTCTCGAAGGGTCGCGGTTTCGCCCTTTTTGCGTCGAAGCGATACACTGTTGCCGTTTGATTTCTTCGCTCAAGGAGGATGCGCATGCCGTGCACAACGATTCTGGTCGGTAAGAACGCGAGCTACGACGGGTCGACGCTTGTCGCGCGTAACGAGGACTCGTCCAACGGGGTGTTTGAGCCCAAGCGTATGCGCGTGGTGCATCCCGACGAGCAGCCGCGCGTCTACACGAGCGTCCTGAGTCACCTGACCGTTGAACTGCCCGATAACCCCATGCGCTACACGAGTGTCCCCGATGTTGTCCCGGGCCACGGCATCTGGGCCGAGGCCGGTTTTAACGAGCTCAATGTGGGCATGTCCGCAACCGAGACGCTCACCACCAATGAGCGCGTTCGCGGAGCCGACCCGCTCGTCGACTACGTGCCCGCCAAGGGCAACGAGGGTGAGGACGGCTATGTGCCGGCGCAGCCTGGTGGCCTGGGCGAGGAGGACATGGTGACCCTGGTCCTGCCGTACGCTAAGTCCGCCCGCGACGGCGTTCGTATCCTGGGCGACCTGCTCGAGCGCTACGGCACCTACGAGAACAACGGCATCGCCTTTAGTGATGTGGACGAGATCTGGTGGCTCGAGACCATCGGTGGTCACCACTGGATTGCCAAGCGCGTGCCTGACGACGCCTATGTGACCATGCCCAACCAGCTGGGTATCGACAGCTTTGACCTGGATGACGCCGAGGGCGCCCAGGCCGACCACATGTGCTCCGCCGACCTGCGCGCCTGGATGGCCGAGTGGCATCTGGACCTGACGCTGGGCGTCGAGGGCGACGGTCCTGCCGCGGTCTTTAACCCGCGCGAGGTCTTTGGCTCGCACAGCGACAGCGACCACGTTTACAACACGCCGCGCGCCTGGTACATGCAGCGCTGCCTCAACCCCAGCGATGTGTGGGATGGTCCCGAGGCCGACTACACGCCCGAGAGCGACGATATCCCCTGGAGCCGCGTGCCCGAGCGTAAGGTGACCATCGAGGACATCAAGTACGTGCTCTCGAGCCACTACCAGGGCACGGAGTACGACTGCTACGGCAGCAAGGGCACGCCCGCTACGCGTGGCGCCTATCGCCCCATCGGCATCAATCGCAACAGCCAGCTCGCCGTGTTGCAGCTGCGCCCCTATGCGCAGCCGGCGTATCGCGCCGTGCAGTGGATGGCCTTTGGTTCCAACTCGTTTAACGCGCTGGTTCCGCTGTACGCCAACGTCGAGACCATGCCCGAGTACTATGCCGACACGCAGGCTCGCGTAACGTCCGAAAACTTCTACTGGGCCAACCGCCTGATCGGCGCCCTGGCTGACGTCCGTTTCCATGAGTGCGGCCGCGCGGTCGAGGATTATCAGGAGAAGGTCGGTGGCATGGGCCACAAGCAGATCCATGACGTCGACGCTGCCGTAGCCGCTCTGCCCGAGGCCGAGGTGCCTGCCGAGCTTGCACGCGCCAACGAGGCCTTTGCCGAGCGTGTTCGCGTGGAGACCGATGCCCTGCTGGGCAAGGTGCTCTACACCACGAGCTGCGCCATGAAGAACTCTTTCGCGATGAACGACAACGTGAGGTAGGGATTTCCCGTCGATTGAATAGCGCTAAAACGCTTTGTCGCTTTCGCTCAATCTTGGGTACAAGAACGCCAATGCAGTTGTTTGTGATTGGAGACAACCATGGTTATGAAACTCGATCAGCTTGTTAACGGCGCCATTAACGTGGGCTTTGGCGCTGCCGCCGTTGCTGTCGAAGGCGGCAAGAAGGTTCTCGACGACCTTAACACCAAGGGCGAGCAGGTGCGCAAGGACGCAGGCGCCCCCGATATCGCCCGCAGTGTGTCCGACATGTTCGAGCAGGCCGGTGGCACCATCTCCGACCTGACCGAGCGTCTGGGTATGCAGGGCGAGACCGCTGCCCAGCGCGTGCTTGACGAGCTCATCCTTGCCCGCGTCCGCGTCATGACCGCCCCCGAGCGTACGGCCTTCCTGGCCCATGTGCGCGACATCGTCGATTCGGTCGAGGACAACGTGACCTCGGTGCCCGTCGAGTCCGTTGAGCCCGACGATGCGAAGGATACCGAAGAGGCCGAGTAGCAGCGCAGATGGCAGATTCCACCACCGATTACAACAATCTAGATCCCTTGGGTGACGAGGCGGCGGTTGTCGATGAGGTCGACGCCGCCGTCTCGGGCGCTCGCAAGAAGCCGCGCGCTGTCGATATGGTGCCCGAGGAGCCCGACGCGATGGCGCCGGACGAGGAATACCAGCTCACGCCGGCGGGTCGTCGCGAACGCATTGGGCAGATTGTTCGCCTGGTCAAAAAGTACCGCGTGTGGGATAACCTCACGCCGGTTCGTTTGCGCCGCCTGCTCGAGGAACTCGGCCCCATGTTCGTCAAGATGGGGCAGATTCTGGCCAACCGGTCCGAGATTCTGCCGCAACGCTTTTGCGACGAGCTGCGTCGTCTGCGCTCCGACGTGGAGCCGGTGCCGTACGAGGTCGTACTCAGTTGTCTGGAAGAAGAATACGGCCTGCGCCTGGGGGAGATGTTCGATGCGATCGACCCCAACCCGCTCGGTAGCGCGTCGCTCGCGCAAGTGCACCGCGCTCGTCTGGTGACGGGCGAGGACGTGGCCGTCAAGGTGCAGCGCCCCGGTGCGCAGCAGGTTATGGCACAGGACATCGATATCATCCGCTCGGTGGTGCGTATCGTTTCCAAGTTCGTCAACACCGATCAATTCGTTGACCTGCACGGCGTAGTCGAGGAGTTGTGGACCTCGTTTCGCGAGGAGACCAACTTTTTGGCCGAGGCCAAAAACCTCAACGACTTCTACGAGTTCCATAAGAGCGTTCATGGCGTGACGTGCCCTAAATCCTATCTGGACCTGTGCACCGAGCACGTGGTGGTTATGGACTACGTCGACGGCATTTCGATCGCCGATCCTGAACGCTTGGTGGCCGAGGGCTATGACTTGGAAAAGATCGGTGCCGCAATCGTCGAGGATTACTCGACGCAGGTGCTCGATGACGGCTTTTTCCATGCCGACCCGCATGCGGGAAACATCATTCTCAAGGACGGCATCGTTTACTTTATCGACTTGGGCATGGTCGGACGCATGTCGAGTCACGATCGCGGTATCGTCAAGGACATGATTTTCGCCGTGGCCGAGGGCGACGTGCCCAAGCTTAAGGATTCGCTCATGCGCTTCGCCGTGACGCGTGGCGACTCGGCTGAGCTCGATCATTCGGCCTTTTTGTCCGATTTGGACTTTATCGTGGCTGACTTTGCGGGCCTTGACCTGAAGGATCTGGATATCGGCGAGTTTTTGACCTCGCTGTTAAACCTGGCGCGCAAAAACGACGTTGAGCTGCCGAGTGTGGTGACGATGTTCGCCCGTGGCATGGTGACGCTCGAGGGCCTGCTGACCGAGTACATGCCCAACGTCAACATGATCCAGATCATCCAGACGCACATCAAAAACGAGAAGAGCACCTATGTGCGCGTCCGCGAAATGGGGCGCGATCTTGCCGCGAGCAGCTATCGCGCAGCAAAAGGCTCGCTCGAGGCGGCCGAGTATCTGGGCTTGGCGTCGCGCATGCTCACGCGCGGCCAGCTTAAGGTGAACACGCAGATCATGAGCAGCGATAAGGCGCTGCGACAGCTGGGCGGAATTATCGACCGCATGTCGATGGCAATTGTGATCGCCGGTCTGTTTATCGGTTCGTCGGTGGTGTACTACGCACGCATCGAGCCGGTTGTGTTTGGTATCCCAGTCATTGGCTTTATGGGCTACGTGAGCGCGCTGGTGCTGGCGCTTATGCTGGGCCGCAATATCTGGCTCAACAGTCACGGCGGCAAGCACTAGAGGCTGCGACCGTCACCGCATTTTCCTATCGCAAACAATAGCTTTTACCTTGGGCTTCGCCTGCGTGCGAGGCTCTTTTGCGTGATACCATTTTGACGGTAATAATCGATGGCCTAGATGGTGGTGCGGAGACGCATGAATGCGCGGTTTACCTGCGCGTTTGGGAGAATTGGGGTGCAAGTCCCCGGCTGTACCAGTAACCGTAATTCCTCTTGGCTCGGGATGTTCGCGTCGCAGATCGGACGACGTGCCCGAGTCGTTAAGGTTAAGTCGGATCGCCTCCCATCTTGCATGCGGCTGCGGCGTATGCCGCCGGTGTGCATAGGGCTCTGGAGGGAAGGGGGACCCCGATGGGGGAACTCGAGCGCAACATGCGCGATGACGTGGGGCAGCCTCAAGGCAACGCTCCAAGTACAGACAATGGGAGACAAATGGATATGTTTGTGGACGAGCGTCAGCGCGTCTCGCATCGCCGTGGCGCAATTGCGCGCGGCGTAGCCAAGCGCGGCCTGGTGGCATTCCTGGCCTTCGCGATGGCCTTTGGCACCACGCCGGCTCAGCTGTGGGCCGAGGGCGCCGAGGGCGCGCCTGCAGCTAGTGCCGCCACTACAGAGGCGGCAACTGGCGACGAAGGCTCGGCGACGGGGGAGAGCCCTGCCACGAGCGTGCAGTCTTCGACGGCATCCGCTGGCCAAGCAGGATCTGCCGCCGCGACTGCCGTCCAGACAGAGAACCCGACAGAAACCGGCGATGTCGCCAAGAAGCAAGTCGAGGTCTCGTTCTCGATTGTCGGCACCGATGCCGACGGCAAGGCTCAGACCTGGGTGGCACCTACGCAACTCAAGCTCGACGAGGGCGCGACGGCTGCGGACGCCTTCGTTAAGCTGCAGCAGAAGACGGGCTTCAAGGCGGACTACGATGCAAACACGGCATACGGGTTCTACCTCAAGAGCATTACGTCCCCGACGGATAGCCGCACGCTTGCCTACGACGCGACAACTGGTGCCTTCTGGCAGCTCTTTGTTGATGGCGCGTCTTCCTCGGTTGGCGCGAGCAGCGTCAAGCTCACCCAGGGGCAGAAGATTGAGTTTGCCTATACGGCTGGTAGCTCGTCCCCTGTCGTTAAGGACCAGCTTGCTGCGAATGTGACCGTCATTGGTCGCGATGCCCAGGGCAAGACTCAGACTTGGGTCGATAACGCGCAGTATGTGGTGACGTCCGGCTCGAGCGCACTTGACCTTACGAAGGTCGCGCTCGAGGCGAATGACATCGACGCCGTTGCTGCGGGCTCCTTCATTCTGAGCCTTAAGTACAACGGCGTTGAGCTGGGTACGCCGCTCGATTATTCGACCCATTGGCAGCTGTTCATTAACGGCAAGTCGAGCGACTACACGGCAGACAATGTCACCATTCATGCTGGCGATACCGTTACGTGGTTCTACGGTGGCTGGGGCGACCAGTTGCCGTCCGATTCCGTCCATGCTTCCGTTCAGGTCCTCGGTAAGGACAAGGACGGCAAGCAGCAGGTTTGGGCTTCGACGGGCCAGACGAGTCTCAAGGCGGGTTCTACTGCCAAGGATCTCCTTGAGCAGACCGGCCTTACTCTCGATGCTGGCGAATCGTCTTGGGGCTGGTTCCTCAACGGCATTACTTCGCCGTTCGATGGTAAGTCCTATGGCTGGGATGCTGCGACCAATAGCTATTGGCGCTTCTACGTAAATGGCAAGTTCGCCGACGTTGGCGCCGGTGCCTACAAGCTCCAGGAGGGTGACGCCGTCACCTTTATGTATGGTGCTGACGCCGATGCCCTCCCCGGTCAGGTTCTTGGGTCCGTCGATGTTATCGGTCCCGATGTCAACGGCAACAATACTCGCTGGGGCTCGGCAAGCAATGTTTCCCTGCCCGAAGGCTCTACGGCCCAGGACCTTATTGAGACGGTTCTGAAGGCGAAGGGCGTTACGTACAACGGCTCCCAGAGTGGTGAGTACTGGTTCCTGAATTCCATTACTTCGCCGTTCGATCACAAGCCGTATGGCTGGGATGGTGCGACCAAGAAATATTGGCGTCTGTTTATCAACGGAGAGCCCTCATCTCTCTGCGCCAACCAGGTCACGCTCAAGAGCGGCGACAAGGCTACGTTTGCCTACACCACCGATAAATCGCCCATGCCCGATCCCGACAAGATTGTCGTGGACCCGAGTGCAACGACTCCTGATTGGGATGCCGAGTGGGCCGGCTACGGCAACGGTGGCAACGGTTCGACCGTAACGGATGCCAAGACACCTGCGCAGGCCGCCGGTCTTAAGTGGGCCTTCGATTGGAAGGCCGAGTCTGGTCAGCAGTATGCCAACTGCAGCGAACCTGTCATCGCTAACGGCTTTGTGTACATCGCGACCGAGAACGAGCTCATTAAGATCGATTCGTCCACGGGCAAAAAGGTTGCCTCTGCGCCGCTTGCCTCCAAGGTGAGCTATACCTCTCGTCCGATCTATACCAACGGCCTTATCATCGTTCCGCTCAACGGCGGTGCGGTCCAGGCGATTACTGCAGACAAGCTGATCTGCAAGTGGCTGACGCCTGGTTTGACGGACTTGACGCAGAGCTCCTGCACCGTCGTTTCGGACGGCGAGTATGTCTATGTTGGTACGGTCGATATTTCGTATGACGAGAACTACAACGCGACCTACGGCAACGGCTCCCTGAAGCGTATCAAGATTGCCACGGGCGAAGTCTCTTGGCAGAACATTGACCCTTCCGAGGGCTATTATTGGACTGGTGCTGCGCTGACGGATAAGTACGCCATTGTTCCTACGAGCGCGGGCACGCTTAAGTGCATTGATAAGACGACGGGCGATGTCGTTTCGACTATGAAGCTCGGTGCTCTCGCGAACGCCGACTGTGTCGCCGATCCGTCCAATGGTTCGACCTTCTATCAGATGACGCACGATGGAAAGCTCCATGTGATTTCGCTTTCGGCGAAGGGCGTACTAAGCGAGCAGAAGACGGTCGACCTGGGTCTTACTAATAACATGAGCGCACCGGCGGTGGCTGGCGAAAACTTGATTGTCGGCGGACAGACGGCTACTGGCTCTGCTCTGGTTCTCTATAACCTGAAGACGGGTAAGACCACGATGGTCGCTGCTGCCGACGGCAAGGCGCTGCCGGCTGGCCTCAACGGTATTGCTGCTACTCCGCTGGTGAGTGTTCAGGGCGGCAAGACCTATGTGTACTTCACCGTTAACAGCGCGGATAGCAAGGATTACGTCAGCTACTCTGCTGGTGGTGGCGTGTATCGCTATACGCTCGGCGACGCAGAGGCGACGCAGATTTATGATGCGGCTGGCCATTACCAATACTGTGACTCTCCGGTCATTGCCGATGCTTCTGGCAACCTCTACTACATCAATGATTCGGGCACGCTGTTCAAGCTCGGGGCTGTTGAGTCTTGGACGGTTGCCTTTAATTCCAACGGCGGGTCTGCTTGCGACACTAAGTTTGTGGCTACGGCCGACGGCAAGCTGGTCAAGCCGGCCGATCCGACGCGCGATGGCTACACTTTCGGCGGTTGGTTCACCGATGAGGCTTGCACGCAGGCGTATGACTTCAGTACGCCGGTGACGGCCGATCTGACGCTGTATGCCAAGTGGACCAAGAATGCTGTTAACCCTGGCGGCAATGGCGGTTCTGGCACTAATGGTGGCAACGGTGGCGCTGGCAACGGTTCTGGTGCTGGTGCTGGCACGGGCATGGGTTCCGGCTTCGGCACGAAGGGCCAGAAGGCCGGCGGCGCTATCGCCCCGGGTCATAAGCCGACGACCAAGACGACGGTGTCGACCAAGACCGAGACCAAGGACAACAAGTCCGACAAGAAGGACACCGATAAGTCCGATAAGAAGGACGAGAAGAAGTCTGACAAGAAGGACAACAAGTCCGACAAGAAGTCCGATTCCAAGTCCGATACGGGTGCTGCTTCCACGACCACTGCTAAGAAGTCCTCTGGTGCTTCCGAGCAGGAGACTGGCACCAACCCGCTCGCCATTGTTGGCGTTGCCGCCGGCGTCATCGGTCTCGCCATCGTCGGCGTGTTCGTGTTCACCAAACGTCGGTAGGTGAGGGCTATGTCCAATAAATCCAAGGACGCTGACCCCAAGCAACCAGATTCCTCGTTCATTCAGTTCGACGAAGCAAAGCAACAGGGCGCCGCTTCGGCGGCGTCCGCCCCTCGTCGCAAGACGCTCCTCGGCGTCCTGACTGCCGCGTGCACCATTCTGATCGTCGTCTCGCTGGGTTTCGTCCATCCTTCCGAGAGCGGTGCCTGGTCCGTCGACTGGATCATTCAGACCGTGACGGGGGAGAGCGTCGTCACCAAGGACACCAAGGTGTCTGGCTCGACTACGACTTCGGACGAGGCCAGTTCCAAGGATTCCAAGTCATCGAATGACGCAAAAGATGAGTCCAAGTATTCTGATGAGTCCAAGTCCAAGGACGATTCCGAGTCTTCAAACAAGGAATCGGACAAGAACTCGGATAACAAGAAGTCCGAGGACCAGGACGGCAAGAAGTCTGGCGATAAATCCGCTGCCCAAAATACGGGAGCCGGTGATACTTCCAATGCGTCTGGCGGTGGCCAGTCGTCTGATGGAGCCTCATCCTCTAATGGTGGAAACGCCTCCTCGGGCGGCCAGAGCGGCTCGCAGGAGTCCAGCTACGTAACAGTGACGGTTTCGGTCACATCGAGCGCTGTGGGCAATCCTGTGTCTTCTGGTGGCACCTTTACCTTTAACGAAGGCGCTACCGTCTATGATGCCCTGTGCGCGCTGGGCCTTTCCGTTAACGCACATGGCTCGTCGTACGGCACGTATGTCTCCGCGATTGGTGGTTTGGCCGAGAAGCAGTACGGTGGCACGAGCGGCTGGATGTACTCCGTCAACGGCACAACGCCCATGACGGCCTGCAGTAACTACGTTCTCTCCAATGGCGACAACGTGGTCTGGTATTACGTTACAGGCTAGAGGCCTCGACATAGCGTGCCAGACGGGCGGTTCGGACAAACATCCGGGCCGCCCGTTTTTCATGCGAATGGGATTGGGTCGCCGGGTCTCTCGGCAAACAAAAAACCGGTTGGAATGGGAATTCCAACCGGTTATACATTCAAGCAAATAGCGAATCGACTACGACCGTGCGCCCTCGAGAAAGAAGCGGCGGCTGAAGTAGTTGTACCAGGTGACGAGGAACGTGGCGATGGCCTTCATGGCCTGGTAGCCGATGCTCAAAAACGTGACGCCCACAAACATGTACAGGTCGTTGAGGCCCAGGCCGATCACCGACAGGATAGTGAAGATCGTGAACTCGCGCTTGCGGCTCATGCCCTCGCGATGGTCGAACACGTACTTCATGCTGAGCCAGTAGTTGACCACAACGGAGGTGGTAAACGAGACCGTGGTGCTCATCAAAAAGTCGAGGTGAAACAGCTCGACGAGCGCAATGAGCATACCCCAGTCGATGCCAAAGGAGATAAGGCCCACGACAGCGAACTTGAGGAACTGCTTGGTATGAGGTTGTGCCAGTGCCTTGCGCACGTAATCACATCCAATGCGTTGATAAATCGAGCAGAGGATACTTTAGAGCTTTTGCAAGGGAAACGTAAGGTCTTTGCCAAGAACTATACGAACTCGCCAAATTTTCAAGAGCTAATCCGCAAACGTTGAAAATTTGCCCGTAAACGAGCAAAACCCACGAACAACACAGCGCTCGACGCGCGTCATCCGTGGGCATCGTAAAGCTGTAAGGTTGCGAGTTACTTGGTCTCGTCGCCTTCCAGGAAGATCTTTCGGGTCACAAAGTTGTAGACCATGACAAGCGCGGTGGCGCAGATCTTGGCGATATTGGCCTCGAGTCCCAGGCCGGCGTTGAGTGTCAACACGATACCGTCGTTGAGTGCCAGGCCGATCACGGACAGCACGACAAAGATAATGAACTCGCGGCGGCGGCTTATGCCTTCCTTGTGCGCAAACACGTATTTCATGCTTGCGAGGTAGTTAAAGATGAGTGAGATGATAAAGCCGCTGGTGTTGGCGATTAGGATGTTAAGGCCCAGACCGTAGTGGAGCAGATTCATAATGCCAAAGTCGATAACCGTGGCAATGACACCGACGACGCCAAATTTCATGATCTGCGCAAGGAGCTTTTGCATGGTACCTGCCTTAGGGTGGCGCCGGGACGCCGTGGGGATGACAAACTCAGCAAGTTTAGCCAATCCCCGCGGGTGGGGCTAGACGCGCTCCTCGATAGCACCGTTTCTATATGCATCGAGCAGCTGGCGCAGATCCTGGATCTGGCTGCGAATCTTGGCGCCAGTATCGGTGTCGCTCACCATGCGGCGACGGTCTGCTTGGTCAAAACGGTTGGTCTCGCTTTCGATGTCCACGTTGCGCGTGAGTGCCTCGGCAACCGTCGTAAAGGCCCGGTGCGACTTGAGGCGGCAGCCGCGCGAGCTCGAGATGAGCGTATAGCCGGCGATACCCGTCTTGGGATGGTAAGCGCGGCAGAAGCCGCCATCGATGACCAGCAGCTTGCCCTCGGCGCGGATGGGCTGCTCGCCCTTGGTGGTTTTAACGGGCGTGTGGCCGTTGATGATGTGACCGGTCGGTGAGCATGCCATGGGCGCGACGCCAAACTCGCGCATGATGTCATCGCAGACCGAGGGCGACTTGGTAAGCGTAAAGTACGGGTCCATCGGCTCGACCCAGGTGCTCTTATCGGCGATATAGGCGCGCTCAAAGGTGCGCACCAGGCGTCCGCTGGCGGGTGAGTTAAAGCCAATCCACAGGTACCACATCCAGTCGAGAGCGTCGCGGTCGCCCACGCGCCAGGCGCGGCGGGCGATGTGGTCGCAAAAATCGAGATAATCGCGGCCAGCGTGCCAGGTGCCCAGGCAGTTCATGCTGCTAAAGGTGCCGTCTTCGTTGAGCGGCACGCAGCCATGGAACAGCAGGTTGCCGTTGGCGACCTTGTACATCGAGCCGTGGGAATAGAGGAAATCGATATGGCGATGCAGGTGATCGGCGGTGACAAACTCGGACACGAGCTTGTCGATGATGTGCTGCTCCTGAGACGTGAGCGTATAGGGGTCCGTCGGGTCGACGGTGGGGAAGTCGTTGGTCGTGAGCGGCCACACGCTGCCGTCGGCGAGCGTGACCGTGCCGGTGTCGTGATCGATCTTGTCGAGTAACAGGCGGTCGGTCATGTCGAACTCGGGATGGCGCTGGATAATCTGGCCCTCGAGCTTAAAGAGTAGGACGTTGATGGCCTTGATCAGCGGGGTGATGGACTCACCGGCGGTGTAGGTGGCATCGGCAAAGGCGACAAGCTCGCGCAGCGAGATGCCGTAGTCGTTCTCGAGGATCTCGTAGTTGTCGTAGCGTAGGTTGTTGCGCAGCACCGTGGCGATGCAGGCAGGTTCACCGGCCGCAGCGCCCATCCACAGCAGGTCGTGGTTGCCCCACTGGATGTCGAGTGAATGGTAGGTGAGCAGGCGGTCCATAATCTTGGCCGCGCCGCCGCCGCGGTCGAAGATATCGCCCACCAGGTGCAGGTGGTCGACGGCCAGGCGCTTGATGAGCGAGGCGAGCGACTCGATAAAGTCGTCGGCGCTGGCGGTCTCCAGGATGGACTCCACGATGCGCTCGTGATAGCGCACGCGATAGTTGTTCTCGTCCGGATGCGTGTGTAGCAGCTCGTCGATGATGTAGGCGTAATCGCGCGGGATGGCCTTACGCACTTTGGAGCGCGTGTAGCGGCTTGAAAGCGAACGAGCGACCATGATGAGCTGGTCAAGCATCGTCTTGTACCAGGTGGGCGAGTCCTCGCGCTGGCTGCGGACCAGCTCGATCTTCTCGCGCGGGTAGTAGATGAGCGTGCACAGCTCGCCCTTCTCGTCAAAGGAGAGCGTTTCGCCAAAGATTTCGTCGACATGCTCGCGCACGACGCCCGAGCAGTTGTTGAGGATGTGCATAAAGGCTTCGTACTCGCCATGCACGTCGCTCATAAAATGCTCAGTGCCTTTGGGCAGGTTGAGGATGGCCGAGAGGTTGATGATCTCGGTAAACGCGGATTGCTCGGTGGGAAACTGTCTCGACAGCAGGCGCAGATACTTGAAGTCTTGCGGATTGCGATCGAATGCGACCATGAAACACCTTCCGATAGGGCTGGTAAAACTGATAAACAGCGTCAAACGTTTATCAGTATGCGCCGCTTTTGTTTCGATTGGGGATGGGCAGCCGAATTGTTAGCCGAACGGTTTGGTAAATCGATTTAGTGGAGGTAGATATGGCGGTTGAGTGGAGACGACAGAGGGTGTTTTCTCAGATATTTATGCGTGGGGTCGGTGGAGACGATGGTGGTAAAGATGTTCGCTATTATTGGTTCGATTTGGTAAATAGTGGACATATGTACCGTATGTAGGCTCACTGTGCGATAATTTGCGCAGCAATGAGTAAGGAGCCTCATATGAGTGATTTTGTCCTGACCTGTGAATCCGCCGCCGACCGAACCCGTGAGTTCTTTGCGTCGCGCAATATCCTGTCGTGTGTTTTCATTACGAGATCGACGATGTTGTCTATACGGACGATCTGTATCAGTCGATTACGCCGGACGAGTTTTTTGCCCAGATTGCCGCAGGCGCCATGCCCAAGACGTCTCAGGTGAGCGTGGGCGAGTACGAGGAGTTTTGGGAGCCGTTTGTTGCCGAGGGTAAAGACGTGCTGCACCTGACGTTGTCGTCGGGTATTTCGGGCACGTATGGATCGGCCTGCGTTGCGGCGCAGATGCTCGCAGATCGCTATCCCCAGGGCGGCAAGGTGCGCGTCATCGATTCGCTGGCGGCGTCTTCGGGCTTTGGCCTGCTGGCGGAATGTGTCGCCGACGTTCGCGATAGCGGCGCTTCGCTCGACGAGACGGCTGCCTGGATCGAGGAGCACAAGCTCAACCTTCACCACTGGTTCTTCTCGACCGATCTGTCGAGCTACCTGCGCGGCGGTCGCATTTCGGCTGCGAGTGCGATCATCGGCACGGCGCTTAAGATTTGCCCGCTTATGACGGTCGATTGCGACGGCAAGCTGTCGCCACGTGAGAAGATTCGCACTAAGAAGCGCGCGATTTCCGAGATGGCCAAGACCATGATGGCACACGTGCAGGACGGTGCGGATTATTCGGGTAAGTGCGTCATGTCGCACTCGGCGTGCCGCGAGGATGCCGAGGCAGTTGCGGCGCTGATCGAGGAACAGATTCCGCAGCTTAAAGGCAAGATTGAGATCAATAACATCGGTACTCTGATTGGCTCGCATACCGGACCTGGTACGGTGGCGCTCTTCTTTATGGGCGACAAGCGCGTGGATTAGTTTGCCCCATCACATCGCTGCATGATTGCTCAAACGAAAACGGCCCGCCTCACGTTTGTGGGGCGGGCCTTGCTGTTGGGGTTAGCGTTTCTTTCCGCGGAAGAAGAAGCCGTGCAGTGACGGCTTGAGGCCGCGGTTGGCGCGATGCTCCTCGACGCGCTCGTGGATCGAAGCGACGCGCTCGATGACTTCGTCGGGAATCGGCACGTCGGGATTCATGTTCTCGACCTGGCTGACCTCGGCGGCGGAGACCTGGTCGATAATGGGCACATTGTCGTGCGAGATGACAGGTGTGGCGTCTTCCTTCATCTTGCGATAACGCTGCATCATGTCGGTCTGTAGCTGCTGGGCCGAAGGCGGCGTCCAGATGATGGCGTTGGCGCCGGCGGCGATGGTTTCACGGATGCTCTCTGGCGTCTTGCCGCCCGGCGCGATGAGCGGCAGGTTGGGATAGTGCTTGCGCAGCTCGCGTAGGACCTGGGGCGTGTTTTTGCCAGCGGCGATGTTAAGGATCTTGGCGCCGGCGCGCACTTTGGCATGTGCATCATCGTCGCAACGTACGACCGTGGCGATGACGGGGATGTCGGCGATGTTGGTGATGTGCTCGACCATCTCGGCGGTGGCGGGGGAGTTGACCACGCAGCCCGCCGCGCCCTGCATCTCGGAGACGGCTGCCATCTGCACGGAGCGCTTACCGGTCGTAGTTCCGCCGCCCACGCCTACAAAGACCGGGCACTCGGCGACGGTCAACAGTGCCTGCGTAATGGCCGGCTGCGGCGTGAAGGGGTAAACGGCAAAGACGGCATCGGCGTTGGAGTTGCGGATGACCGCAACATCGGTGGTGTAAATGAGCGACTTGATGCGGCGGCCGAAGAGCGTGAAGCCGCTGGCCTCCTCGATCTCGTCGGGCATGCGAAGGGCAGCCTTGCGCAGACGTCCGTCGATGGGCAGGGGCTCCATAGGGAGCAGGCCGTTGGGCGTGACGGCTACCTGGGGCTCGGTGAACTCGTCTGCGAGCTCGACCTCGGAGAAATCGACCGAGGCGACGATGTCTTCGTGAACCTCGGCGGGCACATCGATGGGGGCTTGGTCGTTTGCCGCGGCAGGCGTGTCGAAGGAGCTGGTGCCGACGAAGGCGTCGACGCGCTCATTTAGATCGTTGAGGGTATCCATGGAAGCTCGATTCTATGTGATGACGGCCGGCGCGATGCAGCCGGAATTGCGAATGCTAAATCGTTTGACGAGTTGATTTTTCCCCGCCGCGCCATCCGTTAGACCGAAGGGCCGGCGAACGTGAAGGAGCTGTGGTGGCGGGTATTGAGGTGCTATCTTGAATGTCCCGTTTAAAAGAGAGGTGACGCGGTATGGACTTGACAGCAATGTTTGGCTCGATTGGCCTGTGTGTGGGCGCAATCGTTGCCGCCGCGGTCATCTACTTTGTGGTCACGGCCATTAAGGGCAAAAGGGCCGAACGCAAGGAGCGCGCGATGCTTAAACAGCATCGCGACCAGCAGGGCAAACGCGCACGGAGATAGCTTGTTGAGTTTTGGATCCGTGCGCTAGCTGCGTTTTCGGATCAGGGCAATGTAGAAGCCCTCAAATTCGCGGCTGGGCGGAATGGTGAGCGTGCCGGGCAGGCCGTTGGCGATGGCCGATACCTGACCCGTGGCAATGGCCTCGGTCAGGGCGTTGGACTCGATGCGCGGCTCCTCGCCAGCTTCCTGGGCGCGGCGTGCCTCACTTTCGCTTGGCGTGCCGTCGAGGGGGATGAGCTCGCAGTCCATATGCTTGTCGAGGGCCTCTTGCAGGGCGTCCTCGTTTTCCTGCGGCAAGATCGAACAAGTCGAATAGACGAGCGTGCCGCCCGGTTTGAGGGCTCCTATGGCGCGGTCCAGAAGCGCACGCTGCGAGCGGGCGCATTTGACGAGCAGCTGCTCGGTCAGGCCGCGCAGGCTTTTCTCGTTGCCGCTGATGACGGTGCCCGTGCCGGTGCAGGGAGCGTCGAGCAGGATGCGGTCAAAGCGGAAGAACTCGTCGAGCTCGCGTGCGTCGGTGCGCATGACGGGCACGTTTTTTACGCCTTGGCGGTGGAGGTTGGCTTCGAGCTTCTCGGCGCGGGGAATGCTCATCTCGCAGGCGGTAAGGTGCGCCTGCCCCTGCGTGAGGGCGGCGATCTGCGTCGTCTTGCCGCCAGGGGCTGCGCACATGTCCAGGATGTCCTCGCCTGCCTGAGCGCCCAGGACCAGCGGCGGCATCATGGACGACAGGCTCTGCAGGTAGATTTTGCCGTCGCGGTAGATGTCGAGATCCCACAGATCGGAAACCTGGGCCTCGGGCAGGATGAAGGCGTCTGGGTACCAGGTGACGGGGTTGTGAGCGATGCCGGCGGCATCGAGCGCCGCAGCGATGTCCTCGGCGGTTGCCTTGAGCGTGTTGGCGCGCAGCGTGACCGGGCGTGTGGCCGCGGCGCCGAAGCCTTCGATCATGAGCTCGGCATCGGCGGGCGCATAGGCGCCGGCGACCGTGTCGACCATAAAGCGCGGCAGGCCGGCGGCGGAGTGTTGGGCGGCAAGCTGGTCGGAAAGCTCGGTAGCGGCAAACTGCCTGAGCTTGAGCTCGGGTTTAACCTGCTTTTTCTGCTTACGACGACGCGGCTTGGACATCCGTCTTTCCTTCCCATTCCATTACATGTCGAGTGTTTAGTACTGGCTCTCGTGCTTGCTGAAGAAGTCGAAGCGCGGGGGCAGTGGCTTTACGCGGTGCTCGCCGGGCTTCTCGCCCAGACTCTCCACAAATTCGTCCGTGGAGGCGAAGATGTTATCCCAGCTAAAGAAGGCGACCGGGTCAACGTCGAAGTACTTGCAGATGAGCTCGCAGCCGGCCGGCACAATACCGTGCATCAGGACGGTCGCCACGCGCAGCTCGGTAAAGGCGTCGACGAGCGCCTGCGTCATCGCGGCATTGGCCGGCTCGCCCTCGAGCTTGTTGGCGGCCTTGGAGGCATCGCTCCAGCGCTTGTTGGCGGCACGCAGGTAGTCGTCGCACACGGCGAGCGCGCGGTGCGTCTCGAACTTGTACATGGCCTGCTCAAAGGCGAGGGCTGCCTGCTCGGCGGCTTCGACCACGGTGTCAGAAGCCGCACCGGCGGGGATGCAGCCGTTGCGGTAGGGGCTCTCGTCGCCTTCCTTGACGGCGACGCCGTAGAAGCAGCTGCGGGCCAGGCGGTTGAACACGCCGGTCAAAAGGGCGCTCTCCTTAAGGGCCGGGTCGATAACGCGCTTGTCGTCGCAGGCGCGTACCTCGTTGCCGTCCTTGTCCTTGCCGGTCACACGCGTGTCGTATGCCTTAGGGCTAAAGCTTACCGGCTTCTCGGACAGGCCGAGCGACAGCCAGTGCGCGCGCATCTGCTCGCAGGTGTAGTGGTTGAGCAGGTCGTCTGCCGGCGGGGGAGGCGTCTGCGAGGACGAGCTGGCCTTTTTGCCCATGTAGAGCAGGTGGTAGCAGGCGCTGACGGTGCTCTGCGTGAGGTCCCAGCCCAGGGCCTCCCACATGGCGGTCTGCGCGATGCAGTAGAAATAGATGTTGTCCTGACCGATGAACTGGTAGATCTGTGCGTCGTCCGAGCACCACCAGTCGCGCCAGTCGAGCGAGCTGTGCTGGTAGGTGGGCGCGGGCACCTGCGTGGAGTCGGCAGCGGGCTCGCCCATGAGGGCGGCGTCCTGGGCGGCGACGCCCTCGGTCACGCCGGCGGCGCGGGCGTCGCGGGCGAGTACGGTACGCGTATAGCTGATGGGCGCCCACAAGCTCTCGGGCCAGCACCAGCAGGTGACGTCGGTCACGCCATCGACCTCGGGCACCGGAACGCCCCAGTCGATGTTGCCGGTGATGCGGAAGGGCACGAGTGCCTTGCCGCTGCGGAAGCGCACGCCACCGTTGGCGAGCACGGCGTGGGCATCGTCGCGCTCCTTCCAGCTGGGGAAGGTGACGGTAAAGCTGCTCTTGTTGCCCTCGGGCTCCAACACGGCGTGCTCGGGAAGTTGGTCCTCGACGGCATCGAAGGCCTCGCGGAACTTGTTCTGGATGTAGAGCTGAGCCGGCAGCAGCCACTCTTCCATGGTCTTGGAGACCACGGAGCGAACCTGCGGGTTCTGGGCGAGCTTGGCGGTGTAGGTCTTCATAAAGTCGAGGTAGGCCGGCAGGTCAAAGTAGAGATTGTCGACCGGGCGCAGCTCGGGCACCTCGCCGGTGAGCTGGCTCTTGGGCGCGATGAGCTCCTCGGGCTCAAACTGGTGACCCAGATCGCACTCGTCGGCGTAGGCTTTCTCGGACTTGCAGCCCTGGATGGGGCAGCGGCCGATCACCTGGCGGCCGTTGAGGAACGTGCCGGCCTTGGCATCGTAGAACTGCAGCGTGGAGCGCTTGGAGATGGTGCCCTGCTCGTGCAGGCGCTTGATAATCTCGGCGGTTACCTCGTTGTGAATCTGCGCGGCCGGCTCAAGGCCCGAGCCGCCGTAGATATCGCAGCTGATGTTGTAGTTGTTGAGGGTCGCGGCCTGGCGGGAGTGATTGGACTCGACATACTCGCCGATGGACTTATCGTAGCCTTCGTTCTCCTTGAGCTTGCGGTAGCTCTCCATGATGGGCGAGCCGTAGCAGTCAGTGCCCGAGGTGAAGATGACGTTCTCGCGGCCCAGGCGGTCGCGAAGGAAGCGGGCGAAGAAGTCGGCCGGGACAAAGACGCCGCCGACGTGGCCAAAGTGAAGGCCCTTGTTGCCGTAGGGCTCGCCGGCGGTAACGATGGCGCGGCGAGGCCAGCTGGGACGGTCGTTCATGGAGTATTTGGATGCCATGGGACTCCTTCGCATATGGTGAGAGCGCGGCCGGGCGCAAGGCCTGGCGACGCGGTGGTCAATTCGTGCATATCGTTCGACATTATCGCACATGCGGACGGGTACGTGGCAGGGGCGCTATCCTAAGATGCTATGAATGAGATTTCCAACATACATGCGTTTGAGGACGAGGATTTTCTACACGCCTGCTTTGTGTGGGGGATGGCCGTGATCGCGGTGTTTGCCGTGTGCCTGGTGCCGATGTTTATGCTGCTGGGCGGGCCTGCGGACTTGGACGCGGCTGAGGCGGGCGGCTGGATGGCTGTCGTGGGCTGGATAGTCGGCTTGACTGCGGTCTCAATGGCGTCGTTTGCCGTGCACGAGCTGGTACATGCGGTGTTTTTTAAGCTGCTGGCTCCTGCGGGCGCGCGCGTGACCTTTGGGGCGAACCTCGAGACGGCGATGATCTATGCCTGCGCCGAGGGCGTTGTGTATTCGCGCCGGCGGTACATGGCGGTTTGCCTGGCGCCGACGGTTGTTGTGACGACAGCATTTGCCCTGGGGTTTGCGTTCTCGGACTATCCGCTGCTGTGCTACCTGGCGGCTGGTCTGCACTTGTCGGGCTGCGTGGGCGATTGGTATTACGTGCGGACCATCCTGCGCGACCGCCGCATTGTCGCCTGCGAGGATACGTCCTTTGGCGTGAGCTTTTTTGGGTGAGGAGATGTCGATGAAGTCGTTGTTGCTGCATGCGTGCTGCGCACCATGCTCGCTTGAGCCGGTTCGCCTGCTGCGCGAGGAGGGGTTTGAGCCCACGATTTGCTGGACCAACCCTAATATTCAACCTCACGATGAATGGCGGCGGCGTTTGGACGAGCTGCGCCGGTGGTGTGCCGATGGCGACATCGAGCTCATCGAGGCCGGGGAGGACCGCGAACGCTGGGAGACCGGCGTGGCCCCGCTGGGTGCCGATCGTCCCCGTCGCTGTCGCGCGTGCTATGCCTTGCGCTTGGCCGAGGCATGCCGCGTTGCCCAGGAGCGCGGGTTTGAATATGTGGGTACGACGCTCGCCGTCTCGCCGTACCAGCTGTTCGACACCTGCAATGACGTACTCGAGCGCCTGGCGGCGGCACGTGGGCTCACCCCGGTCATTCGCGATTTTCGCCCGTATTATCCCGAGGCTACGCGCCGTTCGCGCGAACTGGGCATGTATCGACAGAACTACTGCGGCTGCCGCTTTTCTGCTGTCGAGGCGGCCATGGACCGCGCCCGCATCCGCGACGAGCGCAAAGCCGCCAAAAAGTAGTTCGTTTGGGACGTCAGCCTGCTAGGATGTAGAGCGGACTTTAGCTATATAAGGAGTATCAGACGTGTCTATGCGTACCGATGATTTTGACTACAACCTTCCTGAGGAACTGATTGCCCAGGCTCCTGCCGAGCCGCGCGACTCCTGCCGCCTGCTGGTGGTGGATCGCAAAGGCTCCCAGGCGGGGAAGCCGCTGGAGCACGGCGGTACTGTTGAGCACCGCATCTTCCGCGACATCATCGACTATATCGAGCCGGGCGACGTGCTCGTCATCAACCAGACGCGCGTGATGCCGGCCCGCCTGATCGGTCGCAAAGCCGGCTCGGGTGGCGTGGTCGAGACGCTGCTGCTCAAGCGCCGTGAGGATGTGGATCCGCTCGGCCATGTGTGGGAGTGCCTGGTCAAGCCGGGCAAGCGCCTGAAGCCCGGTGCTCAGATTGAGTATCGCGCCGGTGGCGCCCATGCGCCCGAGGGGGCTCCCGTGGTGCTGACGGCCGAGGTCATCGACTTTGTTACCGATAGCCGCGGTGGCCGTCTGGTGCGCTTTGAGCCGGCCGGTTGCAATGCCGCCGGCGACCCGCGCACGCTCGACGAGGCCATCCATGCTGCCGGCCACGTGCCGCTGCCGCCCTACATTACCGATTACGAGGGCGACCCCGAGAAGTACCAGACCGTCTACGCCATGAAGGAAGAGCACTCGGCTGCCGCTCCCACGGCGGGTCTGCACTTTACGCCCGAGCTTATGGCTGCCATCGAGGCCAAGGGTGCCAAGTTTGCCGCCGTCGAACTCGAGGTGGGCATCGATACCTTCCGTCTGGTGGAGGAGGACGATCCCACGCAGCATGTGATGCACACCGAGCGCTACCACGTGTCGCAGGAGGTTGTCGACGCCGTGCATAAGGCGAAGGCCGAGGGCCATCGTGTGATTGCTGTCGGTACCACGGCGGTGCGCTCGCTCGAGAGCGCGTTTGACGCCGATGCTCCGGTGTCCGATCCGGCTGTGACGGCGCGCTATTTTGAGGGCCGCGAGGACGGCGCTGACACGCTCGGCCGCGGCGACATCGTGGTGCGCGAGAACGCGACGACGCAGCTCTACCTCATGCCCGGCTCGACCTATCACGTGGTCGACGCTCTGATCACGAACTTCCACGTGCCGCGCTCCACGCTCATGATGCTTGTGAGCGCACTTGCCACCCGCGACCAGATCATGGATGCCTACGCCGCCGCCATCGAGGAGCGCTACCGCTTCTTCAGCTTTGGTGACGCGATGCTCATTCAGTAGGTTACGGCGTTTTCCAAACGCCGTAACCGGCCGACGCTGCGCGGGCCGCATTTGGACAATCTGACGTTCAATCGTCGGGCATGACCAGAAGGTCAATGCCCTCCTCTTTCACGTCACCTTGCTCGCTTAGGGGCGTTTTCGCTGACTTCGCCAATGCATCGGCAGGTACTCATTGGGGACGTACTTAAATGAGTGCCTGCAGAATGAGAGTGGATAATCTCCCGTTTTTGGCCTGCTTGGGGGCTCAAAGTGGGAGATTATCCACTCTCGTCATTGGACTAGTCTTTGGGGACGTTCTTGTTTGACTAGTCGTTTAAGAACGTCCCCAATGACTACTTGCTTGGCGGCTGGTTTACTTGCTTGCGAACAGCCAGACTAGGATGATCACCAGGATTGCGGCGACGATGCAGACGATGGCGCCGGTGAATTTGATGCGTGAGTCGCGGGTACGCTCGCGCACCGCGTCCTCGGTGGCCTCGAGCTGGGCGACTTCTCGCTCGGTCTCGGCGTGTTCGGCTTTGTCTCGGGCCAAGGATCCTGCAAGCGACTCAGTGATCTCTGGGTGGTCGTGCACCTCGGTCACCTGTTCGATAATCGACTGCGCATGCGCGGCATCTGCTTGGGCGTTGGCGATGGTCTGCTCCTGCTCGCGGCGTGCCTTGTCCTCCGCGGCGATCTTCTCGCGCAGTTCGCGCTGACGAGTCGCGGCGGCAGTCTTCGCCGTCTGCAACTCGTCGCGCGCGGCATCGGCTTCGGTCGTCACGGCTTGGTGCGCGCGTTTTGCGTCGGCGATAGGGGCTTGAGCCTGCTCGACGGCCTGCTCGGCTGCGGCAAGTGAATGCTCAAGGTCGGCGGTGATGCGCGGGACATCTTCTTCGGCTTTACGCAGGGCATCTGCCGTGTCGGAAATCTGCATCGAGAGCTCGCTGGTGCGCACCGTATAGTTGGCGGGATTTGCCGAGGGATTGCGTTGCAGCTCGGCATACTCATGACGCAGCGTCTCGAGCTGGGCGCGCGTGGCGTCGACGGTTTGTTGTGCGGCGGCAATGCCGGCGTCTCGCTCTGCCTTCACCTTGTCGCGGATGCGCTTGGAATCCTCAAGACGCCGAACGAGGCGGTTGCCGGTCTCGCGCGAGCTCGTCTCGCGGGCCTCCACGGCATCGAGCGCGGCCTTCAGACGGAGCTCAGTCGCGTCATCCTCTGTCTTCATTTGTTCGAGCTGACCCTTGAGCTCTGTCGCTTTGGAGGCGTGGGCATCACGGTCAATCTCGGCGGCCGCTGCAGTCTTTTGGGCCGTGGCAATCGCTTGGCGCTGGTCGGCGACGATCTGGTCGTAGCGGCCTGCGATATCCTGGCGCGTCTCGAGTTCCTCGGTCTGGTCAGCAATGCGCTGCTCAAGTTCGGCCAGGTGGGCGCGGGCATCGGCAAGTGCCTTTTTCGCGGCGTTCATCTCGCGCATGGCCGAGGCGCCCTGGGCGATAAAGGTGCCCACGGCGTTCGCAGTGTTCGAGACAGCGGTCCCCAGATCGCGGCTCGCGGCGGGGGAGTGCGGGGCAGTCGGGCGAGCGGTGTCGGCAGTGTCCGCATCGGCAGCCTGCGGCACGGCGATATTGCCGGTACCGCCTTCGATCACAGAAAAGCCTGCTGCGTGCGGGTCGACCGCATCGGCGCCAATCGTGGGATGCTCGAGCTGCAGAAACGAGGGCATGGTGCTGCCCTGGTCGGCAACCGGAGTCTCGCCGGGTACGAAGGTCGAGGCTGCCTCGGCGGCCTCCTCTTCCTCGGCGTCAACGTCAGCGTCGGCCACGGCATCTTTCATCGCTTTGACGGCATCCATCATGGAGTCCATGACGGCGTCGAGCTCTTCTTCCGAAGAAACCTCGATAGGGCCCGCAGCTTGCGGAGCAGCATCCTGTACGGGGTGGTCGTCCTGAGCGGGCGCATCGTCGTTTTGCTCGTCTGCATCTTCGGCGCCAGGGGTTTCCACCGTAGCGCTTTCGTCCAAGAATGGGTCGTCGAGGTCAATATCATCGCAGGTCACAGCGTTGGCATCTGCGGTGACGTCTGCGGAATCATCAATATGCTGTTGAGTCTGGGGGTCCAGCTCGTCTGTCATAGGCATGTGCTCCTCATCGTTGTTCGTCACCCTATGATAAAGTCTCGCGCCGACATCCCGCGCGCTGCAGCAAAGTTTCAAAACGTGTTCGATGGCTCGCGTCGATAGCAAAAACTCGGCCACTTTATCCAGTTCGTGCTTGACATTCCCTTCGCCGAAAGACGTTGCGCCGTTCGCCTGCCATGGGCTTTATTTTTCACTTGAACCCGCTAAAGTTGCATTTCAGCTTTTGGCGCGTGAAGTTGGATGCGCGCAGTCGACGGGCGGGCCCGTCGCGATTTGAAAGGACTTTGTATGGGACTTTTCACTGGTAAGACCGTGATCGTTACCGGCGGCGGCAAGGCCACGCTCAAGGACGGCTCCGCTGGCTCCATCGGTTACGGCATCGATATCGCTTTTGCCAAGGAGGGCGCGAACCTCGTCATCACCGGCCGCAACGTCGCCAAGCTCGAGGCCGCCAAGGAGTCTCTCGAGGCTGAGTACGGCGTCAAGGTTCTGCCTGTTCAGGCCGATGTTTCGGCTGGTCAGGACAACGAAGCTGTCGTCCAGAACGTCATCGACAAGGCCATTGAGGAGTTCGGCCGCATCGACGCCGTCGTCAACAATGCTCAGGCCAGCGCCTCGGGTGTGACCATCGCCGACCACACCATGGATCAGTTTAACCTGGCCATTTACTCTGGCCTGTATGCCACCTACCTGTACATGCAGAAGGCCTATCCGCACCTGAAGGAGACCAAGGGCTCCGTGGTCAACTTTGCTTCGGGCGCCGGCCTGTTTGGCAACTACGGCCAGTGCAGCTATGCCGCCGCCAAGGAAGGCATCCGCGGTTTGACCCGCGTCGCTGCCAACGAGTGGGGCAAGGACGGCATCAACGTCAATATCGTTTGCCCGCTTGCTTGGACCGCTGCGCTCGAGAACTTCCAGGATGCCTATCCCGAGGCGTTCAAGGCCAACGTCCACATGCCGCCGGCTGGCCACTACGGCGACGTCGAGAAGGAAATCGGCCGCGTTGTCGTTCAGCTCTGCGGTCCCGACTTTAAGTATATGAACGGCGAGACCGTCACCCTCGAGGGTGGCATGGGCCAGCGTCCTTAGGGGTTACGGCGTTTTACCAAACGCCGTAACGGGTCGACGCTGCGCGGGCCGCATTTGGACAATCTGCCGTTCAATTTCAAGGGCGCGACCAGAAGGTCAGCGCCCTTTCATTTCACGGCACCTTGTCTCAAATGCGACCCGCTCGCTGACGTTGCCAAAATATCGGCGTTGCCGTGGCTAGTAAATAGCTCCACTCATCGGGGACGTACTTAAATGAGTGCCCGCAGAATGAAAGTGGATAATCTCCCGTTTTTGGGCTGTGCTTTGGGCAAAAGTGGGAGATTATCCACGCTCATCCGGTAAGCGTCCAAAAATCCACGCTCATTTGCCGTGTCCCTGCCGTATCCTCCTCGCACCAGTTTCTGTCGAGTCGGTGCTTCTTGCGGGTTGCCCGTATAATGGTTTGCGTATGAACCGCAACCAAGGAGTTCCAGTTTATGGACCAGAACCTTTTTAAATTCGACCTGATTGCCGAGGATCCGACGACGCACGCGCGCGCCGGCGTACTGCACACCCCGCACGGCGACATCGAGACGCCGATCTTTATGCCCGTGGGCACCAAGGCAAACGTCAAGGGCATTCCTACCGAGACTGTCAAGAAGCTCGGCGCCCAGATCGTGCTCGCCAATACCTATCATCTGTCCATGCGTCCCGGCGAGGATACCATCGCCGAGCTGGGCGGCCTGCACAAGTTCATGAACTGGCACGGCCCCATCCTCACCGACTCGGGCGGTTTCCAGGTCTTCAGCCACAACGATGCCGTCAAGCTCACCGATGAGGGCGTGCGCTTTATCGTCAACGATTACGACGGCCGCCACGTGTTTTGGACGCCCGAGGACAACATGGAAATCGCCATGAAACTCGGCTCCGATATCTGCATGCAGCTCGACCAGTGCCCGGGCTATCCCGCCACGCGCGCCTACGTTGAGCGCGCCGTTGAGCTGTCGAGCATGTGGGCCGAGCGCTGCTATAAGGCGCATACCCGCGATGACCAGGCGCTCTTTGGCATCGTTCAGGGCGGCATGCACCTGGATCTGCGCCTGCGTTCGCTGCGCCATCTGGAGGAGTGCGGCGACTTCCCGGGCTATGGTATCGGTGGCTATTCGGTGGGCGAGGATCACGAGACCATGTTCGAGACCCTGGCGCCGCTCGTGAGCGAGTACATGCCCAAGCATAAGCCGCGCTACCTGATGGGTGTCGGCAACCCGACCACGCTCGTGCGCGGCGTTGGCGTGGGCATCGACATGTTTGACTGCGTGCTGCCGACGCGCACCGGCCGTATGGGCACGGCATTCTCCAGCGAGGGTCGCCTCAACTTCCGCAACGCTCGCTTTGCGCACGACGACGGTCCCATCGATCCCACCTGCACCTGCCCGGTGTGCACGGGCGGTTACAGCCGTGCGCTCATCCGTCACATGGTCACGCAGAAGGAGATGCTCGGCGGCATTCTGCTGTCGATGCACAACATCTACTACCTGCTCAACCTTATGCAGCGGGCCCGCCAGGCCATTATCGAGGGCCGCTACGGCGCGTTTGTGAGCGACTGGATGAACAGCCCTGCGGCGGTGGACTACTAAGAGCGACAGACACGCTTGCAGAGCGTGGGCACGGCAATGGTCGAGCGCCAGCCGGTCGTCACATTCGCTGACACCGGTTGCGCGAACGCTGACCGATAGCTTGCAAGTGCTTGATGCATCGTGGGTACCATACCGAATAGTTGATGTTCGGGCGGGTGTTTGACGCATGGCGTCGACCCCGCCCGCTTTTCTTTTTCTCGATAGGAGTACCCATGATTAAGAATGAGAACGTCGAGGGCGAGCCTGCCTACGACGAGACGTACCGCCGCGGCCCCGTGGTCATGCGCGGCCCCATGATTCCCAAGGACAACACCTACGCCAACCTGCTGGCGCCCGAGGACTCGACCGACTGGTTGCACACCGACCCCTGGCGCGTGTTGCGCATTCAGGCAGAGTTTGTCGATGGCTTTGGCGCACTTGCCGAGCTTGGACCTGCGGTGACCATCTTCGGTAGCGCCCGCACGCCCAAGACCGATCCGCTCTACAAGGCGGCGCGCACCGTCGGGCGCAAGATCGCGCAACGTGGCGTGGCGGTCATCACCGGTGGCGGCCCCGGCATCATGGAAGCGGGCAACAGGGGAGCAGCGAGTGTCAACGGCAAGTCAGTTGGCCTAGGCATTGAATTGCCGCACGAGCACGGGCTCAACAAATACGTGAACCTCGGCATGGACTTCCGCTACTTCTTTGTGCGCAAAACCATGTTCGTTAAGTACAGCTCGGGCGCCATCGTATTTCCCGGCGGCTTTGGCACGCTCGACGAGATGTTCGAGGTTCTCACGCTGGTGCAAACGCACAAGGTCAAGCGCATGCCGCTCGTGTTGGTGGGCAGCGAGTACTGGCAGGGCCTATTCGACTGGCTCAACGGCCCGGTGATGAGCACCGGTATGATTAGCCCGCTCGATCCGGATCTGGTACACATTACCGACGACCTCAACGAGGCCGTTGACATTGCGCTCAGCGGGCTGATGTAGATCAATCGTGCCCACGCGACATGAATACGCATGGCAATCTGATGTTATCTAACATCAGATTGCCATTTATATTGGGTATACTGGTGTAAAAGACGAGGGCGAGGAGGTCGCAAATGTCTACAGCAACAGTTAAGCCTACGACGGTTCGAATCGAAGAGGGGCTCAAGGAGCAGGCGACTGAGTTCTTGGATTCGGTCGGCCTCAGCCTCAATTCCTATCTCAATCTTGCCGTTCGGCAGCTGGTAAATCAGCGAAAGATTCCTTTTGAGATTGTAGGAAGGGCGGAGGTGCCCAACGAGGTGACGAGGCGCGCCATGGTGATCGCCGAGGCTCATGAGCTGGGGATTTTGCCGGACGATAGCCTGTCATTCAATAACGCTGATGAGCTTATGTCATTCCTCGATGAGGAATAGCGATGTTCGAGATTAAAGTCGAGGCTCAATTTAAGGTGGACTACAAACGAACGATGCGCATGCATCCGCAGCTAAAAAGTGAGTTTAAAGCGGCGGTTGCAGAGCTTGTGGCTCATGGGTCACTTCCGGCGGAGTATGGCGCCCACGAGCTCTCAAACCCGGGCGGAAACTACAACGGCCACATCGATTTCCACCTATCCGATGGCTTGGTCGATGTGGTCGTTCTTTATCTTCCCCATAAGACTAACCCAGTGATTAGGCTGGTGAGAATGGGCACTCATCAGGAACTGTTTCAGGGTCCGCTGGGCTGATCGCCGATTTCTAAGTTGCGGTGGAATAGGGATTGATTGGCGGCTAATAAGCCAAAAACAGTCCCTATTCCACCGCAAGAGGTAAAGGTGCCCCTAGTGGATGGGCTGGTAGCGGGGGCAGTAGCTGATGGCGATGGCATCGACGCCTACGTGGGTGGCGATGGTGCAGCCGATGGGGCCAGTGCCGGCGTCTACGTAGTCCTGGCCCGCGAGCGCCTCGTTGACAAGTTCCTGCTCCTCGGCGGCGCCGGTCGTGAGCACGCGCACGCTTGAGCCCGGGTGCTCGTCCAAAAACGCGAGGCAATCTGCCATGGTGTTGGCGACGATGCGCTTGGCGCCGCGGCCCTTTTTGATTGCCTTGATCTCGCCCGATTTCCACTCCGGCGAAACGGCCAGGCGAATGTTGAGCATCTGCGTCAGCTGGCCGGCGAGCTTGGGGGCGCGGCCGTTTTTGACCAGGTTCTCGAGCGTGCGGGGAATCAGCAGCAGGTGGGCGTCGGGCAGCGTCGCGCGGATCTGCGCCTCGGTCTCGTCCAAGCTGCGGCCGTCCTCGCGCATGGCAAGCGCGTACTCCACCAGCAGGCCCTCGGCGCCCGAGCCGGTGCGCGAATCGATGCAGCGCACGTCGAGCTCGTGGGTCTCGGCGACCAGGCATGCGTTGGAATAGCAGGCGGACCACTCGCTGCACAGCGAGATAAAGATCGCGCTGTCGTGGCCATCGGCGCGTACGCGGTCAAACAGCGCCTTGAACTCGCCGGCGCTCGGCTGCGAGGTGTGCGGCAGCTGCTCGGAGCCGGCCATGCGGGCGACGTACTCCTGGGCGGTAATCTGCACCTGGTCGAGCAGGTCCTCGCCCTCGATAATCACATGCAGCGGAATCACGTAAATGCCGAGCTCTTGAGCACGGGCGGGGGAGATGTCCGACGTGGAGTCGGTTATGATGGCAAAAGACATAATTGCACCTTTCGTTGGGGCGCGACGGCGCCGCCTTCTGAGAGCAAAGTGCGACAAGTATAGTGGAGTCGTTCCACATTTCTAGGTTCAATTGTTGAATAGTCAACAGTTTGAAGTGTCGGTGTGGAAATCGTCAACTGGGGAAGAGGGATGCCGATGGAGGCACTGGAGATATGCAGGCGGCCGGTCGTGCTGTTTGATTTCGATGGCACGGTGGCCGATACGGGTCGGGCGGTGATGACCTCGACGCGCAAGACGCTGGCTACGCGCGGGTTTTCGGAGGCGCAGATGGGTGATCTGCGCCGCATGATCGGGCCGCCCCTGTGGAAGAGCTTTCACGACTTTTACGGCTTTTCCCGCGAGGAGTCGCTTGTGGTGGCCGATGAGTATCGCGTCTTTTTTGATGAGCTGGGACCGGAGGAGTATCCCGTGTTTGACGGGATCCCCGAGCTGCTGGATGGGTTAGCCGCCCGGGGCAAGCGTATGGCCGTGGCGACGTCGCGCATGGAGGCAAAGTGCATCGACATGGTGCGTGAGCTCGGGCTTTCTCAGTTTGAGGCGGTGGTTGGCATGAATCCGCCGCAGGGTCGCGAGACCAAGGCCGATTCGGTCCGCGATGCTCTGGCGGCGCTCGGCGCGACGGCCGACGTTGCCGTGATGATCGGCGATCGCTTTAACGATGTGGAGGGCGCGCACGCGATGGGCGTGCCGTGCATTGGCATCTATTCGGGCGCGGCGGCGCCGGGCGAGCACGAGGCGGCGGGTGCCGATGCAGTGGTGCACTCGGTGGCCGAGCTTGCTAAACTTTTCGCTATATAAGTACTTGATGTGAGGGGCGGGCGTACCCGTCGCTCATTGGTAAGGAGGCAGTCCATGAATCAGGTGGAGCAGAGCGTCGCTGAGTATGTCGACGAGGTCTGGGAAGATGTCGTCGCCGATATCGAACAACTGGTGAGCTATCCGTCCGTGGCCGTTGCTGCCGATGCGGAGCCTAGCGCGCCGTTTGGCCGCCCGGTTCGTGATGCGCTCGATTGCGCGCTCGGCATTGCGCAAAAGCTCGGCTACCAGACGAGCGACGACGAGGGCTATGTGGGCATTGCCGATATCCCGGGTCGCGGCGACAAGCAGCTCGCGACCATCTGCCACGTGGACGTGGTGCCCGCCGGCCCCGGCTGGAACACCGACCCGTTTGCGATGGAGCGTCGCGAGGGATGGCTGCTCGGCCGTGGCGTGATTGATGACAAGGGTCCGGCGGTGTTGTCGCTCTACGCCGGTGCCTACCTGCTCAAGCACGGCATTGTGCCGCGCTATACCTTCCGCGCGCTGCTGGGCTGCGATGAGGAAGTGGGCATGTCCGACGTTCACCATTATCTGGAGAACCACGCAGACCCCGACTTTTTGTTTACGCCCGATGCCGAGTTCCCGGTCTGCAATGCCGAGAAGGGCCAGTTTGGGGCGACGTTTGTGAGCCCCAAGATCGATGGAGGGCGCATCGTATCGTGGAGCGGTGCCGAGGCGAGCAACGCCATTCCGTCGCAGTCTATCTGCGAGCTTGCGATTGCCGCCGATGAACTGCCGGCGCCCATTGAGAACGCCGACCGCCTGGAGATCACGGCGCTCGAGAACGGCCATGCCCAGATTTTCGCGCACGGTATCGGTGGCCATGCTTCGATGCCCGAGGGGACGATCAACGCCGTCGGCCTGATCGTGACGTACCTGCGCGAGGCCGAGGACGCGTTTGGTGCCCGTGACGAGCGCCTGCTGACGCCTGCCGAGCACGAGTTCGTCAAGTTCCTGGCCTTTGTACATGCAGACGCCTATGGCCGCGGCTTGGGTATCGATGCGACGAGCTCGGCGTTTGGCCCGCTTACCTGCAACGCTGGCGTCATCCGCGTGGCGGATGGCCATATTGAGCAGGTCATCGACGTGCGCTTCCCCGACAGCACGAGTGCCGATACCATCCGCGAGCAGCTCGACCCGCTCGTGGGCCGTTTTGGCGTGACGTGCCAGCTGGGTCGCGCGAAGGTGCCGTTCTCGGTCTCTGCCGACGATCCGGCCGTGAAGGCGCTTATTGATACCTATAACGAGTTTACGGGTAAGCATGCCGAGCCCTTTGCCATGGGCGGCGGCACGTACGCGCGCAACTTTGCCCGCGCCGTGTCATTTGGCCCCGAGGAGACCGGCCTGGAGTTGCCCGCATGGGGCGGCCAGATGCATGGCCCCAACGAGTGCGCCAACGAGGAACAGCTCAAGCAAGCGCTCAAGATCTATATTGTTGCGATCTTAAGGCTCAACGAGCTCGAGCTTTAAGGTTGCGGCGTTTTGCCAATCTAAGTTGCGGTGGAATAGTTCCTAGAATCGGCTGCCTAACAGCCAAACAGGAACTATTTCACCGCAACTTTGCTTTTATTGGTGTAAAAGGTGCGCCATATTTGGCGCTGGATTGTTATTCGTTTGTAAAGCCCTGCCGCGCTTGCGGTAAGGGTTTATCAAATGCCCGTAAGAAACCGCAGTTGGCGCGGGTGCTGCCCGGTCGGGGTCGTATCTTTCCAAACAGCAAAGCGGGCAGGGTGCCCGCGATTCGCATGTACGAAAGGAAGATCATGCTCGATCAGGCTTATTCTCGTCGTCAGTTCCTCGGCCTCGCTGGTGGTCTTGCCAGCATCGTCGGTCTCGGTCTCGTTGGCTGCGGCGGCGCAGGCGCATCCGACGCCGCCGACAAGGGTAGCGCCGCTGCTGCCGAGTCCGTCTCCGGCGAGGTGACCTACGACGGTGCCTCCTCGTTCCAGGCTCTCGTCGAGGCCGCTGCCGAGAAGTTCATGGATGCCAACCCCGACGTCTCCGTCTCCGGCTCGGGCAACGGTTCGGGCAAAGGTCTGACCGCTGTTGCCGCCGGCACCGTCACCATCGGTAACTCCGACGTCTTCGCCGAGACCAAGCTCGAGGCCGACCAGGTCAAGAACCTCGTCGACCACGAGGTCGCCGTCGTGGGCATGGGTCCCGTCGTCTCTAAGAACGTGAAGGTCGACGACCTGTCCCTCGAGCAGCTCAAGGGCATCTTCTCCGGCCAGATCACCAACTGGAAGGAGGTCGGCGGCGACGACGCCAAGATCGTCGTTCTCAACCGCAAGGCCGGTTCCGGTACCCGCGCCACCTTCGAGGCTGCCGTCTTTGGCGACGAGGCAGTCGACTTTAAGGGCGACGCCGAGCTCGACAAGTCCGGCGACGTCCAGACTCAGATGGGCAGTACCGACAACGCCATCTCCTACCTCGACTTCTCGCACTTCGATGACTCCAAGTTCAACGCCATCAAGGTCGAGGGCGTCGAGCCCAAGAGCGCAAACGTCACCGACGACTCCTTCAAGATCTGGGCTACCGAGCACATGTACTGCTCCAAGGACGCCGACGAGGCCACCACGGCCTTCCTGGAGTTCATGCTTTCCGACGACGTCCAGGGCAAGCTCGTCGAGGAGCAGGGCTTTATCCCCGTCTCTGCCATGAAGGTCGTCAAGGACGCCAGCGGCAAGGTCTCTGCTAAATAAGTAATCGCCCCCGGAAAGGTTTGCAATGGCAAAACAGCTGCCAAAGCGCGACCTTGAGAACGTGGGCCTGAGCGTCACGGGCGCGTGCGTAGCGCTCGTGACGCTTGTCGTTGCCGCGCTCATCTTTATGGTCGCCCAAAAGGGCCTCTCGGCTTTTATCAAGGACGGCGTCTCGGTCGTCGAGTTCTTTACCGGCACCAAGTGGGACCTGGCCAACACGGCCGAAAACGGCCTGCCTTATACCGGCGCCCTGCCCCTGATCGTCACCTCGTTTGCAGTCATGGTGCTCTCCACGCTCATCGCGCTGCCCATCGCCATCGGCTCTGCCATCTTTGCGGTCGAGATCCAGCCTAAGTTTGGTTCCAAGATCTTTCAGCCGCTTATTGAGCTTTTGACCGGCATTCCCTCGGTCGTCTTTGGCTTGATCGGCTTTCACGTGGTTGTCGGCCTTATGAAGAGTGTTTTCCATGTGAGCACGGGCCTGGGCATCTTGCCCGGCGCCATCGTGCTGGCGGTCATGATTCTGCCGACGATGACCACGCTTTCGGTCGATGGCCTGCGCGCCGTGCCCGACGGCTACCGACAGGGCTCGCTCGCGCTGGGCTACACCCGCTGGCAGACCATCTGGCACGTGGTGCTCAAGTCCGCCATGCCGTCGCTCATGACCGCGGTTATCTTGGGCATGACCCGCGCCTTTGGCGAGACGCTCGCCGTGCGCATGGTCATCGGCGGCATCGAGGCCATGCCGACGTCGCTGCTGTCGCCGGCTTCGACCATCACCACCACGCTCACCACGTCCATGGCGGTCTACGCCGAGGGCTCGGCCCAGGACGACGTCCTGTGGGCACTCGGTCTGCTGCTGATGGGCATGAGCCTCATCTTCATCCTGATCATCCATCTCATTGGCCGCAAGGGGGCGAAGGCTCGTGGCTAGCACGCGCATCCACATCGACGAGGCGAGGCTCGGGCGTGTCCAAAAGCAGGATCGCATCGCCACGGGCGTGCTGACGGCGATCGTCGCCATCGTCATGCTCATCGTCATCTCCATGGTGGCCTATATCCTGTTCGAGGGCATCTCGACGCTGTTCCAGCCGGGCTTTCTCACAGAGCCGTCGCGCGCCAACGGAACGCAGGGCGGCGTGCTCTACCAGCTGTTCGACTCGTTCTACCTGCTGCTGATCACTCTGATCATCTCGGTGCCCATCAGCCTAGGCGGAGCGGTCTTCCTGGTTGAGTACGCGCCGAACGGCCCTATCCGCGACATCGCCTCTACCGCCATCGAGACGCTGTCCTCGCTGCCTTCCATCGTCGTCGGCATGTTTGGCTTCCTGGTGTTCTCGGTGCAGCTGGGCTGGAAGTACTCCATCATCTCCGGCGCCGTCGCGCTCACCATGTTCAATATCCCCATTCTGGTGCGCGTGATTCAGCAGGCGCTCGAGGACGTGCCACAGGCCCAGCGCGATGCATGCCTGGCCATGGGCCTTACCCGCTGGGAGGCCACGCTGCACATCCTGATTCCCGAGGCCATGCCCGCCATCGTGACCGGCATCGTGCTTTCGGCCGGCCGCGTCTTTGGCGAGGCCGCGGCGCTGCTCTTTACCTCGGGCATGAGCTCGCCGGTGCGTCTGAACTTCTTGAGCTTTAACCTGTCGAGCCCCACCTGCGCCTGGAACGTGTTCCGCCCCGGTGAGTCGCTCGCCGTGCACATCTACAAGATCTATGGCGAGGGCAGCCCCGAGGCCCAGCAGATCGTTTGGGGCACCGCGGCGCTGCTGATGATTTGCGTGCTGCTGTTTAACGTAGTCGCCCGTATCGTGGGCAAACAACTGGCAAGGAAGATGACGGCCGAATGAGCGAGATAAATGCAACGCCCGCAACTGAGGCGGCATCGTCCGAGACCCAGGACTTTTTGTCGAGCGTGGGGGAGAGCGAGAAGCGCGTGCGCGCGAGCGGCAAGGCCGTGAGCGACGAGGTCGTGCTCTCCACCAAGGACGTCAACGTGTACTATGGCGACCACCATGCACTGCACAATACGTCGCTCGACTTTCACAAGGGCGAGATCACGGCGCTCATCGGGCCTTCGGGCTGCGGTAAGTCGACCTTCTTGCGTAGCCTCAACCTCATGAATCGCGAGATTCGCGGCTGCCGCGTGGAGGGCGAGATCAACTATCGCGGGCGCAACGTGAACACCAAGACCGAAAACACCTACGAGCTGCGCCGTTCCATTGGCATGGTGTTCCAGCAGCCCAACCCGTTCCGCAAGTCCATTCGCGACAACATCACGTTTGCGCCTAAGCGCCACGGCATCACCGACCGCGACGAGCTCGACCGCATGGTCGAGGAAAGCCTGCGCGGCGCGGCGCTTTGGGACGAGGTCAAAGACAAGCTCGACAAGAGCGCCTACGCGCTTTCGGGCGGCCAGCAGCAGCGTCTGTGCATCGCGCGCACGCTGGCGCTCAACCCCGACGTGATTCTGTTCGACGAGCCCTGCTCGGCGCTCGACCCCATCTCGACGCTGGCGATCGAGGACCTCATGTCATCGATCGTGGCCGACCGCGCCATCGTTATCGTGACGCACAACATGGAGCAGGCGTCGCGCGTGTCCAACCGCACGGCGTTCTTCTACATGGGCGATATGGTCGAGTACGACGAGACTGACGAGATTTTCCAACGGCCCAAGGATAAGCGGCTGAATGATTACCTCACCGGCATGTTCTCCTAGTCCGGGACATGCTTGAGGCCCGCGGCGGCCACGGTTGCCGCGGGACTGATTGGAGAGGCGGGTCATCTCTTGCGGGAGATGGCCCGCCTTTTTGTGTCGTGTGCTGGTGCGCTTGCCCAAAACCACCACAAATGAACTGCATCCCATTTCTTGGACTTTGAAATTAAGGTTCGAGAAAAGGGAG
>CABVDG010000009.1:0-76774 GCA_902497075.1 uncultured Collinsella sp. | reverse complement strand
GAGATAGTGGACGAGATAGTCGAGAGGCGCGGCCTCAAGAAGGAGTAACATCGGGGCTTGCAGCGACGGACCTCAGGACGCTCTTACACCACGTCTGCGCGCGCCACCGCGGACGTGCCCTATGTGGCATGATTCAGCGGTCTGGAGCCCGTTTTGCCTTAGATTTGCTAAGGCGGGGAGACCTGCTGGTCAAAAAACATCAAATATGAGTACTGTTACCAGCTGAATCTCATATGAAACCGACTATCTAGGATTAGTTAGACCACACATGTTCAGTTATGTTAATGGGGAAACAGCTAGCAAAGGCTTCAAATCGCTGATTCAGGGCTAGATTTACCCAGCGAAACCCAAAAATCGCTGCTACAAAATTAGTAACAGTACTCATTTTTGCCATTTTTTGGCCACGGCCTTTGTGACGGACGTGCTGGCGGGTTCGAATCCCTCTGCGCTGGGCCCAAAAAAGAAAGGCCCCCATAGCTGGGAGCCTATCAAATCAGTGGTGGGCGATGAGGGATGTCCGCGTGCGGCTGGCGCCGCCCGCGCCCCGCTTCGTCGCTCCGCTCCTCGCGTGCTGCGCTGGAAAACGCTTCGCGTTTCCTCAGCTCCGCACCCTTGCGGGTTCGAATCCCATGAAATGGGCCCAAACAAAAAACGGTCCCCTTTCGAGGACCGTTTCCAAATCAGTGGTGGGCGATGAGGGATTCGAACCCCCAGCCTTGTGCGTGTAAAGCACCTGCGCTAACCGTTGCGCCAATCGCCCGTGCGGAGAGAGTATAGCAAAACAATCGCCTCATTCACCTCATATCCATTAAAGGTAACCGGCGCGTGTCGGCGCGGAGCTGATTCAGTTGAGATTGCCTGAACATTCCGCCCCTCTTTACGCCCTCGGGTATACTCAAAAGCTACTGATTCGATTTGATGCCCAGCAACAGCAGAGGGGATAGTATATGTGCGGTTTTGTCGGTTTTGTCGGTGGGACGGATAACCAATCCGAGGTGCTCACCAAGATGATGGACCGCATCGTCCATCGCGGTCCCGACATGGGCGGTCAGTTTATCGACGGCCGCGTTGCCCTCGGCTTCCGCCGCCTGTCGATCCTCGACCTGACCGAGGCCGGCGCTCAGCCCATGGCCAATGAGGACGGCAGCGTCGTTATCGTCTTCAACGGCGAGATCTACAACTTCCAGGAGCTTCGCTCCGAGCTCGAGGCCAAGGGCTATAAGTTCCACTGCGGCGCCGACACCGAGAGCCTCCTGCACGGCTACGAGGAGTGGGGCGAGGCCGTACTCGATCGCCTGCGCGGTATGTACGCCTTCGTCATCTGGGACAAGAAGAAGAACAAGCTTTTTGGCGCCCGCGATATCTTTGGCATCAAGCCGCTCTACTACTATCCCATGGCCGATGCGGGCGACGGCGCCCCGGGCGTGCTCTTTGGTTCTGAGATCAAGAGCTTCCTAGACTACCCGCACTTCCACAAGGCGGTCAACAAAAAGGCCCTGCGTCCGTACATGACGCTGCAGTATTCGGCAACCGAGGAGACCTTCTTCGAGGGTGTCTACAAGCTGCCGCCGGCGCATTACTTTACCGTAGACATCCCGACCGGCAAGATGAACATCGAGCGCTACTGGGATTGCGATTACTCTGCCGTCGAGAAGCCGTTCGAGGAGTACGTCGACGAGCTGGACGAGGTCGTGCACGAGAGCGTCGAGGCCCATCGCATCGCCGACGTCAAGGTCGCGTCGTTCCTCTCCGGCGGCGTCGACTCCAGCTACATCGCCGCTTGCCTCATGCCCGACAAGACCTTCTCGGTGGGCTTTGACTACAAGAACTTCAACGAGACCAACTACGCCAAGGAGCTTTCCGATAAGCTCGGCGTCGAGAACGTTCGCAAGATGATTACCGCCGACGAGTTCTTCGGTGCGCTCGAGGACATCCAGTATCATATGGACGAGCCGCAGTCCAACCTGTCTTCCGTGCCGCTGTGGTTCTTGGCCGAGATGGCCCGCAAGGACGTCACCGTCGTGCTTTCGGGCGAAGGCGCCGACGAGCTCTTTGGCGGCTACGCCTACTACGAGGACACGGTTCCGGTCCGCAAGTACAAAAAGATGGTGCCGCTGCCCATCCGTCGCGCGCTCGGTAACCTGGCGTTGCATATGCCGTACTTCAAGGGACATAACTTCCTGGTCAAGGGTGCCGAGATCCCTGAGAAGTCGTTCCTGGGACAGGCTCTGGTTTGGCCGGAGCGCGAGGTCGACGGCGTGCTCAAGCCCGAGTACAACACCGGCGATGGCGCCTTCGAGCTTGCCGCTCCCATCTATGCGCGCGTGAAAGGTCAGCCCGAGCTGGTCAAGAAGCAGTACCTGGACATGAACATGTGGCTCCCGGGCGACATTCTGCTCAAGGCCGACAAGATGTGCATGGCGCACTCGCTGGAGCTGCGCGTGCCCTTCCTGGACCGCAAAGTCATGGAGTTCGCCGAGCATATTCCCGACCGCTACCGCATCAACGAGAACGGCAACAAACAGGTACTCCGCCACGCTGCCAACAAGTCGCTGCCCGATGAGTGGGCCACCCGTCCCAAGGTGGGCTTCCCGGTGCCGATTGTCTACTGGCTGCGCGAGCAAAAGTGGTACGACTATGTCAAGGAGTACTTCACCGCGCCGTGGGCAAGTGAGTTCTTCGATACCGACGAGCTCATGCACCTGCTCGATCTGCACTTTGCGGGCAAGGGCGATTTCCAGCGCAAGATCTATACGCCGCTCGTGTTCCTGGTGTGGTACAAGCGCTTCTTTATCGACGAGGACCAGCCCGCTGTTCAGGCTGCCTAGCCTCGGCTTACGAACGCCTGCGCGTAACGGCTCCTCCGGGAGCCGTTTTTGCGTGGGTGCGTTTCAGTTACTATAAAAACCGTCCCTGCCAAATGGCTGAGAAAGGCGAAAGATGCACCATTCGGATTCCGCGACCGTGACCACGGTCGATACGCTTGCCAAGCTTCTCGATGTGTGCGGCGAGCTGCGCGCATCAGAGCAGGTTGACGAGCGTGCCGTGACCGGCTGCTCGTTTGATTCGCGCGCGGTCTCGGCAGGTGACGTGTTCTTTTGCAAAGGCGCTGCCTTTAAGCCCGCGTTTTTGAGTATGGCGCTCGATGCGGGCGCCGTCGCATTTGTGTGCGAGGAGTCGCTGGTCGAGTCTCTGGAGCCGCTGGCGAAGGAGAACGGCGCGGCGATGCTGGTCGTGGACAGCGTCCGCACGGCCATGGCCCTGTTGCCGCCGGAGGTCTACGACCGTCCCGACCACGACGTCAAGATCGTGGGCATCACCGGTACCAAGGGAAAGACCACGGCCGCTTTTATGCTCCAGTCGATTATCAAAGCGGCGGGCGAGTCCTGCGGCATGATCGGCTCGGTGAGTACCGACGATGGCATCGAGTGCTACGAGAGCACTAATACCACGCCAGAGGCCCCCGAGGTCTGGCGCCATATCGCCAACTGCCGTGAGTCCGGTCGCCAGTCCATGGTCATGGAGGTCTCGAGCCAGGCGCTCAAGTACCAACGCGTCGAGAATCTGCCGTTTGACGTGGCGTGCTTCCTCAACATCGGGCGTGACCACATCTCGCCGATCGAACACCCCACGTTTGAGGATTATTTTGAGAGCAAACTCAGGATCTTTGACCAGGCAAAGACCGCCGTGGTGAATCTGGGCACCGAAGAGGTTGACCGTGTGCTGGAGGCAGCGTCGACCGCCGAGCGCTTGGTGACCGTTGGCGTCGAGCATCCCGAGGCAAGCCTGTGGGCAAGCGATGTCCGCGTGGTCGGCTTTAACATCGAGTTTAACCTGCATGGCCTGTGTGCCGACGAGTCCGAGGCGGGGGAGAAGGTCCTGCTGGGCATCGCGGGCGACTTTAACGTGGAAAACGCGCTGGTCGCTATCGCCGCTGCGCACGAGATCGGCATCGGTATCGAAGCTATCAAGAAGGGCCTCTCCAAACTGCGTGTGCCGGGCCGTATGGAGGTCGTGGAGTCGAAGGACGGCCGCGTGATCTGCGTCGTTGACTATGCGCACAACCAGCTTTCGTTCCGTTCGCTTTTCTCGTCGGTCAAGCGCGCGTTTCCCACTAGTCCAGTCATTGCAGTGTTTGGCGCTGCCGGCGGCAAGGCGCAGGAGCGCCGCGAGCAGCTTCCGCGCGAGGCCGCACCATATTCCGACCTGATGATTTTTGCCAACGAGGACCCGGCTCACGAGGACCCGATGAAGGTCTGTCGCGAGCTTGCCGAGCATGTTCCCGACGATACGCCGAACGAGATCATCCTCGACCGTGAAGCCGCTGTGCATGCGGCGTTCAAGGCGGCGCGCGAGGAGTACGTCAACCCCAATGCTCCCACCATTGTCTTGCTGCTGGCAAAGGGTGACGAGGAGCTCATGCACGTGGGCGACGAGTTCGTGCCCATCGAGAGCGACCTTTCGTTGGCCAATCGCCTGATCGATGTTACCCAGTTTGACTAATGAACCATGATGGCGAAGGCGCCCTGAGTGCGCTGTCGCCATAAACGTGTTCCCTCAATCAAAACATGCCGTCCAAGCCCAAACCCTTCTACGTAAACGGAGTAACCATGTCCCACAACACCCTGCCGACCGTTGCCGAGCTTTCGGGCGAGATGCGCGAGCGCTTGGCCAAGGTCAAGTACGTCTTTACCGACCTGGATGCCACGATGCTCGCACCCGGCTCGTGCGTGCTGCGCGACAACGACGGCAACCCCTCGACCAAACTCGTCGAGGCCGTCGTGGCGCTCGCTCGCGCTGGTATTCAGGTGGTTCCCACCTCGGGCCGCAACCGCACCATGATCCACGAGGATGCGCGCGTGCTCGGCCTCAACTCCTACATTGGTGAGATGGGCGGCCTGGTCATGTACGACCTCAAAGCCAACGATTGGGAGTATCTGACCGGCGACATGCCCTACGACCCCTCTTGCGGTCTCACGCCGCACCAGGTGATCGAGCAGACCGGCGTGTGCGAGAAGATCCTCGCCCGCTGGCCGCACAAGATCGAGTATCACAACGACATGTCGACCGGCTACAAGTACCGCGAGGTCACCGTCGGCATGCGCGGCGACATTCCCGATGACGAAGCGCAGGCCATTCTCGACGAGGCCGGCTGCGGCCTGGTGTGGGCCTGTAACGGTCACCTGACGCATCTGTCCAAGCCGACGACGCTCGAGCTCGATCGCGTCGAGGGCGGTCGCGCCTTCAACATCAACCCCGCGGGCCTCAACAAAGGCGTCGCCATTGCGCGCTTCTGCGAGCATCTAGGGATCGAGCGCGAGGAGACGTTGGCGCTCGGCGATTCCGAGTCCGACTTCTACATGGCCGATCACGTGGGCACGTTCTGCCTGGTCGAGAATGGCCTGACGAGCGCCGGCGCGCCCGAGTTCTTGGCTGCTTGCGAGAACGCTTTCGTTACGCGCGGCAAAATTGTCGACGGTTGGGCGGCGACGGCAGAGCTGCTGGTCGCGGCGCGTTCGTAGCGCGGCGTCGCCGCACTTGGACATGTCTTTTCGAGAGAGACTGGTGAGGTAATGTCCGATATCGAGAATCTGGCAGGCGACACGCGCCCGATTGGCGTGTTCGATTCTGGTTTGGGCGGTCTGACGGTTGCGCGCGCCATCGCGACGGCGCTGCCGCACGAGTCCGTCTACTACTTCGGCGACACCAAACGCTGTCCCTACGGCACGCGCACCGAGGATGAGGTGCGCTCATTTGCGTTGCAGGCGGGTCGTTGGCTTTCGAAGCACGACGTCAAGATTATGGTCATCGCCTGCAACACGGCGACCGCCGCAGCCTTGCGTCTGGCCCAGCAGGTGCTCGACGTTCCCGTGATCGGTGTGATTGCACCGGGCGCACGCGCGGCAATCAATAGCACCCGCACGCGCCGGGTGGGCGTGCTCGCCACCAACCTCACCATTCGCTCGGGCGCCTACACGCGCGCCATTCAGGATCTAGATGCCGGCGTCGATGTATACGGCTGTCCTGCCTCGAGCTTTGTCGAGGTTGTCGAACACGAGCTCGCCTCGGGTGCACATCTGCAAGAGCAGTGGCTTGAGAACGAGGACATCTTCGATACGCCTGCCGTGCGTGCGTTGGTGGGTGCCACGGTTGAGCCGCTGCGCGACCACGGTATCGATACCGTGGTGCTCGGCTGTACGCATTTTCCGCTGTTGGTGGGACCTATCCGCCATGCGCTGGGGCCTGGGGTGCGCGTCGTGAGTTCCGCCGAGGAGACCACGCGCGAGCTGACCGATATCCTCACGCGCCGCGAGCAGCTGGCGGGCGACGCCGCCGAGCCGCAGCATCGCTTTGCCACTACGTCTGACAACATTGCCGAGTTTGCGGTGGCGGGTAGCTTTATCTTTGGCCAGCCGCTCAAAAGCATCGAGCATGTCGATATCGACGAACTGAAATAGATGTAGGGTTACCGTCCAAAGACTTGCCCTCTTCTTCTGCCGAAAGGATATTTCTATGGAGTACATGCAGGTCAACCGTGCCAACGGCCGTGCCGCCAATGAGCTGCGCCCCGTCAAGCTCACCCGTGGTGTTATGAAACATGCCCACGGCTCGTGCCTGGCTGAGTTCGGCGACACGCGCGTGCTTTGTGCCGCCACCATCGAGGAGGGCGTGCCGGGCTGGCGCAAGGGTGCCAAGGCCGGTTGGGTAACCGCAGAGTATGCCATGCTGCCGGCATCGACCGGTAAGCGTTGCAAGCGCGAGTACGCCAACCGCAAGGGCCGCTCCATGGAGATCGAGCGCCTCATCGGCCGTAGCCTGCGCACCGTCGTCAACATGAAGGCGCTTGGAGAGTACACCGTCACCGTCGACTGTGACGTGATTCAGGCAGACGGCGGCACGCGAACGGCGAGCATTACCGGCGCCTGGGTGGCGTTGCACGACGCCCTTGCCATGTGGGTCGAGGCGGGTAAGCTCGAGCACATCCCGCTCACGGGCCAGGTCGCCGCGATTTCCATGGGCGTTGTCGACGGCAACACCCTGCTCGACCTAGATTATTCCGAGGACAGTCATGCCGAGGTCGACATGAACCTTGTCGCCACCGATACCGGTGAGATGATCGAGCTCCAGGGCACTGGCGAGCAGGCGCCCTTCGACCGCAAGCGCCTCAATGCTCTGCTCGATTTGGGCGACAAGGGCATTGCCGAGCTCATCGAGCTCCAGCGCCAAGCCCTCGCCTAACCTACCAAAAAGGGACAGGTTTATTTTGGCAGGTTTTATCTGCGGAAACGCCGATAGATAAGGTTGATGCCACATGAAAGGGGAGACGACGACGGACCGGTCCCTTTTACGTGACTTTGCTATACGGACAAGGAGACCACTCATGGCACTTGAGAAGATCGACATCGACACCCTCGACCCGGCGGCGACCATCGTCGTGGCAACGGGCAACGCCCATAAGCTCACCGAGATCGAGGCCATTTTGGGCAAGGTTATGCCCGAGGTGCGCTTTGTGGCGCTCGGCCAGCTGGGCGATTTTGAGGACCCCGAGGAAAACGGCACGACGTTTTTGGAGAACGCCATCATCAAGGCGCAGGCTGCGGTCGAGGAGACGGGGCTCATGGCCATTGCCGACGATTCGGGCCTGGTCGTCGACGCGCTGGACGGTGAGCCCGGTGTGTATAGCGCGCGCTACGCGGGCGTTCACGGCGACGATGCCGCCAACAATGCCAAGCTGCTCGTGAATCTGGAGGGCGTGGCCGACGAGGACCGCACTGCGCGCTTTATGAGCGTCGTCGCGCTCATCGACACGGACGGTTTGGTCACCTATGGTGAGGGCGCCTGCGAGGGCGTTATCACACACGAGGGCCGCGGCGATCACGGCTTTGGCTACGACCCGCTGTTCCTGCCGGTCGACACGCCGGGCAAGACCATGGCCGAGCTGACGGCGGACGAGAAGAACGCCATCAGCCATCGATTCCATGCGCTCGAGCACCTATCCGCCAAACTGACGGGCGAGGAGTAGGCCGTGCGTGCGGTGGTGCAGCGCGTGCTCAACGCCGGCGTGACGGTTGACGGCGAGTGCGTGGGCAAAATTGGGCGCGGCTATCTGGTGCTGCTGGGCGTGGGCCATGGCGATACACGCACCGAGGCCGATAAACTGTGGCGCAAGCTCCGGGGCTTGCGCATTAACGAGGACGAGAACGGCAAGACCAATCTGGCGCTTGCCGATGTCGACGGTGAGGTGCTCGTGGTGTCGCAGTTCACGCTGTTTGCCGATTGCCGTCATGGTCGCCGTCCGTCCTTTACGGATGCCGGCGCGCCCGATGTGGCCAACGAGCTCTATGAGTACTTCCTGACGCTGGTGCGCGATGACGTCGAGCATGTGGCGCACGGCATCTTCGGCGCCGACATGAAGGTCAGCCTCGTCAACGACGGCCCCTTCACCATCGTTCTTGACACAGACAATCTGTAAGTAGTCAATTTGGGACAGGGCTTATTTAGCTACTTGCGTATGGCGACAGCAGGGTGCTATAGTATTAGAGTTTTGTCTATCTTAGGGGTATTATCCCCTTTTTGAATTGCACCTTCTGGAGGCCCTGTTCATGGAAGAGATGGAAGTCAATCACGTCGACGACATCCACGAGAAGCTGACCGATATGGTGGGCGATCGCGTCAAGGTGAAGGCCAACATGGGCCGCACCCGCGTCGTCGAGCGCATGGGCACCATCAAGAGTGTTCACCCCGCCGTCTTTATCGTCGAGGTTGACGAGCGCCGTGGCCGCAAGTCGCGCCAGTCCTACCAGTATATCGACGTCCTTACCGGCCAGGTCGAGCTGTTCGACCCCGAGAGCGGCGAGCACATCTTTACCCCGCTCGGCAATCAGCTCGAGGAGCACTAACGGTGACCGATTGGTCCCTGACCCTTTCTGCGCCGGCAAAGATAAACCTCTACCTGGGGGTTCATACCGAGCGTGATGACCGCGGCTACCACAAGGTCGATTCCCTGATGGCAGCCGTCGGTCTTGCCGATATCGTGACGGTCGCTCCGGCGCAGGAGCTGACCGTCCAGACGATTCCGGCATCCGACTTTCCCATGCAAAAGAATACGGCGTATCGTGCGGCCACTGCTATGGCCGAGCATTATGGTCGCGAAGCCAATGTCTGCATCACGATCGAAAAGCGCATCCCGTTGTGTGCCGGCCTGGGCGGTCCTTCGACGGATGCCGCGGCGGTCATTGTCGCCTTGGCAGAGAGTTGGGGTATCGACCGTGCCGATCCCGCGCTGGACAACATCGCGCGCGGCATTGGCGCCGACGCTCCCTTCTTTTTGCATGCCAGCCCTGCATTTTATGTGGGTGGGGGAGACGTGCTGGCAACCGAGTACCCCGCACTACCCGCGACACCCGTCGTGCTGGTCAAGCCGCGCGAGGCAAGCGTTTCAACAATTGAAGCCTATCGACGTTTTGACGAGACCCCAGCGCCTGCGGACAAGCCCGGAGCGATCGCATCTGCCCTTCGCTCGGGAGATGCAGAGGCGGCCTACGCGCTCGTCCACAACAATCTGGGTGTCATTTCCGCGCAGATGCAGCCGCGGATTCAAACGGTGCTCGACTGGCTTCGTTCACAGGACGGTACCATTACCGCAAACGTGTGCGGTTCGGGTGCCTGCTCGTTTGCTCTCTGCGATACTGCCGCCACGGCAGTCAATCTTGCGGCAGCCGCTCAACAAAACGGCTGGTGGGCTTATGCAACGGAGCTCGTTTCCGACACGGTTCGCATTGAAGCGCCAAAGAAGTAAAAATTTCTCTGGCACACGACGGAAATCTTTGTTACTATAGTCGAGCTAACGGGTTGTGGCTCAGTTTGGTAGAGCACTGCGTTCGGGACGCAGGGGTCGCTGGTTCAAATCCAGTCAACCCGACCAGAGCATGAGGAGGGACCGCTTCTTGCGGTCCCTTTTTTTAGCTATTGTTGTGATACCGCGATACCCGCGGTATACTCATTCGAGCTTGTCTCGCTGTATTGTGGAGGTCTACATGTTTGGACTGAGGGCTCCTGAGCTCATCATTATTCTCGTCGTTGTCCTGATTATCTTTGGGCCCAAGAACCTGCCGAAGCTCGGTAAGTCCCTCGGCTCTACCGTCAAGAATATCCGCGAGGGTATGGAGGGCGACGATAAGGGCGAAACCAAGCAGGCCGAGGAGGTTGTGGTCGAGGAGTCCAAGGAGGACAAGGAGATCGCAGAGCTCGAGGCCAAGCTCGCTGCTGCCAAGCAAAAGAAGGCAGAGGACAGCGACGCGGACGCAGAGTAGTCCCATCCCTTTGGGGTGAGCACCTGACCGGCTTGCCCGCAGGCTAGCCGGTCTTTTTCGTTTTTGTTGACAGTTGATTGTTACATCATAGTTGGGGAGATATCCGTATGGACGCAAGCCAGATCGTACTGACCGCTGAGGGCCGCCAGAAGCTCGTCGAGGAGCTCGCTTGGCGTGAGGGCGATTACGCCAAGGAGATCGTCGAGGACATCAAGGAAGCCCGCGCGTTCGGCGACCTTTCGGAGAACTCCGAGTACGACGCCGCTAAGGACAAGCAGGCCCAGAACGCCGCTCGTATCGCCGAGATCCAGGCCATCCTCGCCAACGCTCAGATCGCTGCCAGCACGGGCGACCTGACCGTCTCCATTGGCTCGACTGTTACCCTGGTCGACCCCAACGGTGAGCTCATCGAGGTCACGCTTGTCGGTACCACCGAGACCAACTCGCTCGAGCACAAGATCTCCAACGAGTCTCCGGTCGGCCACGCCATCATTGGTCATGGCGAGGGCGACTCCGTCGAGGTCGTTACGCCTTCCGGCAAGACTCGCGTCTACACCATCGCCAAGATCGCACGCTAGACCACGGTCCCGCGTAAAGGTATGTTTTCGCTCCCTGGGACCGAATCCTGGGGAGCGTTTTAGTTTGAGGAGCTAACTATGGCAGAGAACCAGAACGCCGCCGATCAGGCATCGACGCTCAACGACGAGCGCGCCACCCGCCTGGCCAAGCGCGCCGCCCTGTTCGAGGCGGGCCAGAACCCCTATCCCGAGCACTCCGAGATTGAGGACTACGTCGTCGACATCGAGACTAAGTACGCCGAGCTCACCGATGGCGAGGACACCGAGGACGTCGTGAAGATCGGCGGCCGTGTGGTTGCCAAGCGCGGTCAGGGCAAGATCATGTTTATCGTCGTGCGCGACGCGACCGCCGAGATCCAGCTGTTCTGCCGCATCAACGATATGGACGAGGCCGCCTGGAACACGCTCAAGGCACTCGACCTGGGCGATATCCTGGGCGTGACCGGCGTAGTCGTGCGCACCAAGCGTGGCCAGCTTTCCGTTGCCCCCAAGAGCGCGACGCTGCTCTCCAAGGCCGTTCGCCCGCTGCCCGAGAAGTTCCACGGTCTTTCCGACAAGGAGACCCGCTATCGTCAGCGCTATGTCGACCTGATCGCCAACGACGACGTTCGCGAGACCTTCCGCAAGCGCTCGCAGATCCTCTCCACGTTCCGCCGCTTTATGGAGTCCGACGGCTACATGGAGGTTGAGACCCCCATCCTGCAGACCATCCAGGGCGGCGCTACTGCCAAGCCGTTCATTACCCACTTCAACGCGCTCGATCAGGAGTGCTACCTGCGCATTGCTACCGAGCTGCACCTCAAGCGCTGCATTGTCGGTGGTTTTGAGCGCGTGTTCGAGATCGGCCGCATCTTCCGTAACGAGGGCATGGACCTTACCCACAACCCCGAGTTCACCACGATGGAGGCCTACCGTGCCTTCTCCGATCTCGAGGGCATGAAGGCGCTCGCCCAGGGTGTCATTAAGGCCGCTAACAAGGCTATCGGCAACCCCGAGGTCATCGAGTATCAGGGCCAGACTATCGACCTGTCCGGTGAGTGGGCCAGCCGCCCCATGACTGATATTGTCTCTGACGTGCTCGGCAAGAAGGTCACCATCGACACGCCGGTTGAGGAGCTTGCTGCTGCCGCGCGTGAGAAGGGCCTGGAGATTAAGCCCGAGTGGACCGCTGGCAAGATCATCGCCGAGATTTACGATGAGCTGGGCGAGGACACCATCGTCAACCCCACCTTCGTGTGCGATTACCCCATCGAGGTTAGCCCACTTGCCAAACGCTTTGAGGATGACCCGCGCCTGACCCATCGCTTTGAGCTGGTCATCGCCGGCCACGAGTACGCGAACGCGTTCTCCGAGCTCAACGACCCGGTCGACCAGGCCGAGCGCTTCGCTGCCCAGATGGCCGAGAAGGCCGGCGGCGACGACGAGGCCATGGAGTACGACGAGGATTACGTGCGCGCCCTCGAGTACGGTATGCCTCCTGCAGGCGGCATCGGCATCGGTATCGACCGCGTGGTCATGCTGCTCACCAACCAGGCTTCCATCCGCGACGTCCTGCTGTTCCCGCACATGAAGCCCGAGAAGGGTTTCCAGTCCGGTGCCGCCGCTGCCAAGGCTGCCGAGGCCGGCAACACCGCGAGCCCCTTCGTCAAGCCGCTCAAACCCACGCTCGACTACTCCAAGATTGCCGTCGAGCCGCTGTTTGAGGAGTTCGTCGACTTTGATACCTTCTCCAAGAGCGACTTCCGCGCCGTGAAGGTCAAGGCATGCGAGGCCGTCAAGAAGTCCAAGAAGCTGCTGAACTTTACGCTCGACGACGGCACCGGTACCGACCGCACCATCCTCTCCGGTATTCACGATTATTACGAGCCCGAGGACCTGGTCGGCAAGACCCTGCTCGCCATCACCAACCTGCCTCCGCGCAAGATGATGGGTATCCCCAGCTGCGGCATGCTCATCAGCGCCATCCACGAGGAGGAGGGCGAGGAGCGCCTCAACCTGATTCAGCTCGACGCTTCCATCCCTGCCGGCGCAAAGATGTACTAACTAGTTACGCGGTTCTACGAACCGCGTAACGGCTCGACGCTGCGCGGGCCGCATTTGGACAATCTGACGTTCGACTTCAAGGGCGCGACCAGAAGGTCAGCGCCCTTTCGTTTCACGTCACCTTGTCTCAAATGCGACCCGCTCGCTGGCGTTGCCAAAACATCGATGTAGTCATTGGGGACGTGGTTCGCATGACAGTTGTCTCTTTTATGTTTCCTTTAGCCGTCGCTGCCTAGGATGGGGGTTAGTCGGTAGGAAGGGAGCATCTGTATGGACGACGCGAGCGAGCGCGCAATCGAAGAGGACATGCTCGATCAGTTCAACTACTTTGATGATGAGGACGAGGAGCTGATTGACCGTCGCGAGCCAGCGCCGCTTGATTCCTTTGATCTGGTCGATGAAGAGGCTGATGAGGTTGAGGACGAATCAACGGAGCCCCCACAGTCTTCGCGCCTTAACTCGCTGCTTTCGAGAGCCCCCATGCACCACGGTGTTCGTGCCGGCGCGCTCCATATGAAAACTGACTGGCACCAGATCGTGACGGCAGGCGATGAGCTTGCCGTCGATGCGCCGCTAACCGATAAATCATCCATCATCTGCCGAACCGGTATGCTTATGCTCGCGAGCGGAACGGGTGCCTGGCGTGTTCGCGATACCATGAATCGCGTCGCCGCCGTACTCGGTGTGACCATCCACGTTGACTTAAGTCTCCTGTCGTTTGAATGTACTTGCATCGAAGATGGTCACTGCTTTAATGAGGTTGTCAGCTTGCCCACAACGGGCGTCAATACCCATCGCATTTGGATGATGGAGAGCTTCCTAAAGGAAATCGAGACATATGGTCGCCGTTTTACGGTGCATGAGTATCACGAGATGCTCAAGACCGTTGAGAGCTCAAAACCTGATTACGTGCCTTGGCAACAGGGCCTTGCGGCGGCCTGCGCCTGTGGCGCCTTCGTTTTTTTGCTCGGCGGCGGCCCTATCGAGATGGCCTGCGCGTTCGTGGGCGCGGGTGTCGGCAACTTTGCCCGCTCCCATATTCTCAAGCAAGGCCTTGGTCAGTTCAGCGCGCTGACGACCGGCGTTGCGCTCGCTTGCGTTTCGTATCTGCTGGCATTGCTCGGCCTTGGCCAGGTCATACCGGGGGCAATGTCGCACCAAGAAGGCTATATCGGTGCCATGCTCTTTGTGATTCCCGGCTTTCCGCTCATTACGGCAGGCCTCGACATCGCTAAGCTCGACATGCGAAGCGGTATCGAACGTCTGTCATATGCCGTATCGATTATTGTGATGGCGACGCTCGTAGGTTGGATGGTTGCCGAGTGTGTTGGCCTGGCGCCGGACGACTTTGCGCCGCTCGGCCTTTCGCCGCTTGCTCTTACGCTCCTGCGCGTGGTGATGAGCTTCGTTGGCGTATTCGGCTTCTCGGTGATGTTCAACAGCCCGGTAAAGATGGCCGCGGCAGCTGGGCTGATCGGCGCCGTGTCCAATACCCTGCGTCTGACCCTTGTCGATGCGCCGACGATGATTCCCTTCCTGGGCCTCAGCACGGGAATGCCTCCCGAGGCAGCAGCGTTTATCGGCGCGCTGGTATCGGGTCTGCTGGCAAGCTTGGCCGAAGTCAAGCTCACCTACCCGCGCATCGCCCTCACGGTGCCTTCGATTGTCATTATGGTGCCCGGTCTGTATCTCTATCGCTCTATGTATTACATGTGCACCTTCGACACAGTCAATATGCTCGGCTGGTTTGTGCGCGCAGTGCTCATCGTAGCGTTTCTGCCCGTTGGGCTGGGTGTGGCGCGTACGCTCACCGACCCTCGCTGGCGCCACACCAGCTAATTGGTGCAAGGGGGACAGGTTACTTTGCACCAAATGAGTTGCGGTGAAATAGGGACTGAATTGCTGCTTAAAGGGTCAAAACAGTCCGTATTCCACCGCAACTTATGGGGTCGGGGGATTATCGGTGCCCTGCATCTTCATAAACTCAACGCTTACGAAGCGCAGGGTTTTCGTGCTAGGCTGGTTCCACCACATAAGTAGTCGCAGACGCGCGTATCACGGGCGGGCGAGATGAAGTCCCAACAGCTCCATCTTGCCCGCCCGTTTTTGTTGCGTGGTGCCGCGGCACAACACAGAGAGGAATCTGCCCTTCATGCCTATCAACAAACGAGAGAGCCTGCTGTTCACCTTTATCATGTGCTTTTGCATGGTGCTCTGGATGAGCATCTACAACGTTGCCCTGCAGCACGGGGCCATCAACGGCGAGGTCGTTGCCGCCGCGTGGCTCGGCTTCCCCGTTGCCTACATTTTTGCCATGTGCTGCGACTGGTTCGTCGCCAGCCCGCTCGCCAAGGGTTTCGCCTTTAAGTACTTGGTCACGCCGGGCAAGAGCTCGCCGCTTGCCATGACGCTCGCCGTCAGCTCCTGCATGGTCGTTCCCATGGTCATCATCATGTCGCTGTACGGTGCCTGCGAGGGTCTGACGCACATGCCCGGCGGCATCCTTGCGAACCTGTATTCCGTGCCCGCGATCTGGATGATCAACATCCCGCATAATTTTGTGATGGCGCTGCCGTGGAACCTTTTGGTAGCCGGTCCGATTTCCCACTTCGTCTTCCGTCGCGCCTTCCCTGTGGGGACGGTTTTCGAGGAGGAGCATGCCGAGCTCTTGGAGCAGGCTATGGCTCCTGAGTGCGAGTAGCTCGCTTAGGGATCTGCTGAGCGCGGGCGACTTGCTTGGTTGGAGCCCTAAGCGTGGATAGCTCTCTCGGCGACATCGCGGGCGTGAGCGGTGCGCATGACCGGAGGGCCCGTGCTGCTCCGTTGCCCGACGTGCTAGCGCGCAGAACAATCTGTTGGTGCATTCGGCGGCTGCTGAAGCGTTTCGGCAGCCGCTTTTTATACGGAGGTTAAATACAACAGTCTGTTGTATTACGTAGAGTGGTATATCTCTAGCAGGAAAAATGCGAGAGACGGAGCATTATGGCGTTGCTAGTAGGACTGGACGTAGGGTCGACGACGACCAAAGTTTACGCGATGCACGAGGATATGACCGAGGCGTGGTGGGGATATCGCCGCCACGGGGCGTGTCAGACAGCGAGCGTGCGCGCCATGCTCGGCGAGCTCGCCGAGCGCTTTCCCCATGAGTCGCTGCGCGTTGCGGTGACCGGCTCGGGTGCGCGCGATATCGCGACCGCGCTGGGCGCCTCGTACGTTCAGGAGGTGGTCGCCAACGCGCTCGCGATCAGCAGGTTCTATCCGCAGACGCGCTGCGCCATCGAGCTGGGCGGCCAAGACGCCAAGATGATCTTCTTCCGCACCAACGATAAGGGAGACATCGAGGTTGCCGACATGCGCATGAACGGCTCGTGCGCAGGCGGTACCGGTGCATTTATCGACGAGATGGCAAAGCTCATGGGGGTCGGCACCGAATCGGGCGAGTTCGAGCAGCTCGCAAGCCGGGGAACGACCGTCCACGAGGTCTCGGGCCGCTGCGGCGTGTACGCAAAGACCGATATCCAGCCGCTGCTCAACGAGGGCATTCCTACCACCGACCTGGCGCTTTCGGCGCTTCACGCGGTCGCCCGCCAAACGATCGGCGGTCTGGCCCAGGGTATCGACATCGAGCCGCCGGTAATCTTCGAGGGCGGTACGCTCGCCTACAACCCCACGCTGGTCCGCGTGTTCCGGGAGCAACTGAATCTATCGGACGATCAGGTTATCGTCCCGCGCGATCCGCAGATCATGGTCGCGCGCGGTGCCGCCCTGTCGCTGACCGACATGTTCGCATCGTCCCAACCGATCGACCTTCCCGACGCTTTTGTCCGGCTGGATAAGCTCGAGACGGTCGCGCCCGCAAGCGGGGAGGGACGTCTTGCCCAGCCCTTTTTTGCCACACCTGCCGAGCAGGCGGATTTTACGGCACGCCATGGCAAAGAGACGCCGGCAAAGGGTCCGGATGCGTATGCGCCCGGAGAGACGGTGCGTGTGGCGCTCGGTATCGATTCGGGGAGCACGACGACCAAGTTCGCCCTGGTCGATGAGGCGGGTGAGCTTGTCGATTCGTTCTACGCGTCTAATAACGGCAGACCGCTCGACGTCGCCCAACAGGGTCTTGTCAGCTTGAAGAACCGCTGGGAGACAGCGGGAGTCACGCTTGCGATCGATGCCGTGGGCACCACGGGATACGGCGAGGAGCTTTTCGCGCGCGCGTTCCACGCCGACTACCATACGGTCGAGACGGTCGCGCACGCCCGCGCCGCGTGCACATGCGTTCCCGATGCGACCTTCGTGCTCGACATCGGCGGACAGGATATGAAGGCCATCTGGCTCAACCACGGCGTGCTGACCGATATCGTCGTCAACGAGGCGTGCTCTGCGGGCTGCGGCTCGTTCCTCGAGGGTTTTGCCAAAAACCTCGGAATAGCCGTTGAGGATATCGCGACCGAGGCATTTTCGTCCAAAGCCCCCGCCGTTCTCGGCAGCCGCTGCACGGTGTTCATGAACAGCAGCGTCGTTTCCGAGCAGCGGCGCGGTAAGGGTCCGGGCGACATCATGGCCGGTCTCTGCCGTTCGATTATCGAGAACGTGTTCACCAAGGTCATTCGCGTTTCAAATCTCAACCGTCTGGGCGACAAAGTCGTCGTCCAGGGCGGCACGTTCCGAAACGACGCGGTGCTGCGCGCATTCGAGCAGTATCTTGGGCAAACCCGTCACGCGTGCGCCCCACCCGGGGCTGATGGGCGCTATCGGTATCGCCCTGCTCGCGCGCGAGGAATGCCGCAAGGGCGACGCCGGCACGTCGTTTATCGGGCTCGATGCCGTGGAGCGCTTCGAGCATCGCGAGTTCGGCGGCGTTACCTGCCGTCGGTGCAACAACCGCTGCCAGCGCGCGGTCGTGGCGTTTGGCGACGGCTCGCTTTACGTCACGGGCAATCGCTGCCCGCGCGGCGGCGCCATCTCATGGGATGAGCTCGTGCGCAAGGTTCCCGCGGCGGAGGAGCTGCGTCCGCAGGGTGCTTGCGAGGCACAGGCGCCCGGCACGGGGCGCGACCGGACCGCGGCTGCCCCCAATCTCTTTGTCGACCGCGAGAAGCTGCTGTTCGAGTCGTACCCCACGGTTCTCGTCTGCGGGGGGCGCGATGTCACGATCGGCATTCCCCGTGTGCTTGAGTTCTGGGACACCATGCCGTTCTGGTCGACGTTCTTCAGCACGCTCGGCTTTAAGGTGCGCGTCTCGGGACGCAGCACCAAGGCGATGTACGAGCGCGGTCTGGCGCACGTCACATCCGACACCGTGTGCTTCCCGGCCAAGCTCGTCCACGGGCACATCCGCAATCTCGTCGACGCCGGCGTCGACCGCATCTTCATGCCCATCATCACGACGGTGCCCACCGAAAACACCGCCTCTACCAGCGAGTGGATGTGCGCCGTCGTAAAGGGATACCCCTACGTGATGCGCAATTCCGATAACCCGGAGGAGCGTTTCGGCGTTCCGTTCGATACGCCGCTGTTCCACTGGTACGACGAGGGCGACCGAAACCGCCAGCTCAAGGCGTGGTGCAAGGAGACCTTCGATATCGATGCCGACCTGGTTGCCAAGGCGACCGAGCAGGCGGACCGCGCGCAGCAGACGTTTGAGAACCAGCTGCAGCTGCGCGGCAGGCAGGTGCTCGAGAACCTGCGCGAGGACGGCGGCTACGCGGTGGTGATCGCTTCGCGCCCGTACCACAACGACCCGCTGGTCAACCACGGGCTGCCCAAGCTCTTCTCTGAGCGCGGCATCCCCGTGCTGACGCCCGATGCGGTGCCGGGGGTCTGCAACGTCGACCTTTCCAACAGCCGCATCGACATCGTGAACAACTACCATGCGCGCATGCTGTCGTGCGCGGTCATCGTCGCATCGACGCCCGAGCTCGAGCTCGTGCAGATGGGCAGCTTCGGCTGCGGCCACGATGCGTATCTCACCGACGAGATCGCGCGCATGATGGGCGAGATGGGCTCCAAGGTTCCGATGATGATCAAGCTCGATGAGAGCGACGTCGCCGGTCCCATGGGCATTCGCGTGCGTTCGTTTATCGAGTCGGTCAACCGTCGTCGCGCGGAGGAGCGTGCCGAGGGCGCCCGGGTGCACGCGGTCCATCCGCTCGACGACCCGTATAAGGTCAAGTACACCAAGCGCGACCGGCACGACAAGATCGCGCTGGTCCCCAACACCTCCCATGCGTTCTGCAGGCTCATGACCGCGGCGATGCGCAATCAGGGCGTGCGCGCCGAGGCCCTTGATATCGGGCGCGAGGATGCCATCCGCCTGGGCAAACGCTATGTGCACAACGACATCTGCTTCCCCGCGCAAATCGTGATCGGCGAGGCGCTCGCGGCACTCGAGAGCGGTAAGTACGACCCGCACGACGTCGCCGTGGTGACTGGCAAGTATATCGGCGACTGCCGCCTGACGCACTACATGCCCCTGCTGCGCCGCGCGCTCGACGACGCGGGATACGACTATGTTCCGGTGCTCACCAACGACGACGTCGATGCCCACAATGCGCATCCGGGCTTCAAGCTCGGCCTTGGCCCGAGCATCCAGATCGCCTACGGTCTTCCCATGATCGATGCCCTCGAGGCCATGCTTAGGCGCATCCGTCCCTACGAGCTCGAGAAGGGCGCGGCGGACGCTGCGTTCGACCGCGCGCTCGATGAGGTTATCGAGGGCATGGAGCGCTCCGGGCTGAGAGGCCAGGCGACGGGCTTCAAACGCGCGCTTGCGATCATGGACGCCGTTCCGTACGACCGCTCGAACCCGCATCCGACCGTTCTCATCGTGGGCGAGTACCTGCTCAATTTCCATCTCGGCGCCAACCACGAGATCGAGCGCTACCTCGAGGACAACGGGCTCGAGGTCATCGAGGCGCGCATGACCGACGTGATCCGCAAGACCTATTTCTACAAGCATGCGCAGTCGCGCGAGTTCCACGTCGACCTGTCGCTGCCCGAAAAGGCCTGGTACGCCACGGCGGACAACCTGTTCGAGCTCGCGCACGACCGTTGCGACCGCCTGGGCGCGGCGAGCCCGCTCTACGAGCCGCCGACGCGCATGCCCGAGCTCGTGCGCGCGAGCGATAAGATCCTGCACCATACGTTCGATGCGGGCGAGGGCGTGCTGATTCCGGCGGAGATCCTCGAGCACGCCAAGCGCGGCTGCCGCAACTTCGTGATCCTGCAGCCGTTCGGGTGTCTGCCCAACCATGTCGTGGGGCGCGGGCTCATCCATGCGCTCAAGGAGCAGTATCCCACGGCGCAGTTCCTGCCGCTCGACTACGATCCCGACGTGAGCTTCGCCAACGTGGAGAACCGTCTTCAGATGCTCATCATGAACGCCAAGGCGCAGGGGTGCGGTGAGGCGCATGGCGAGACCGCGTAAGGACGCCGATGCGCCCGATGCACGCACCCGTATCATCGAGGCGTTTTGGGAGCTCATCGAGAACAACAGCATCTTCGAGCTGTCGGTTGGCGAGGTGACCCGCGCCGCCCAGTGCAATCGCGGAACGTTTTGCTACTATTTTCACGATTTCGATGAACTCGTCGCCATCGCCATAGCCCAGCTGCTGCAGGATAACGAGCTCATCACCGATGTCCTCTGGCATTTTTCGAGCGAGGGCGACCTTTCGGCGTTCGACCGGCGCGACGTCCGCTGCCTGCTGCGGCGCATCGTCATCACCATGAGGGCGGGTGCCGCCGAGCAGGTCGTGCAGGGCATCCATACGATCATCATCGACCGCGTGAGAGAGATCGTCCACCCCGACGGAGAAGAGCTCAAGGCAGATTCGAGCTTTGCGGTGGGCTTTCTGGTCTCGGGCATCATGGGCTTTGTGATGGCGGTCGGCTTTGCCCGGGAGGGCGGCGAGGAGATAGACCTCGAGCAGCTGGGGGACAGCGCGTGCGCGTACCTGAGGGCGGTCGCCATGCAGACGGTGGAAACGGTCGCGCAAGTCGAGGGCGTCGATACATCCGAGCTGCTCGAACGCGTCTCCAAGGAGGCCGATGCCTATCGCGCATCGCGTGCGACGAGTCCCGACGTGGTGAAAGACGCCTAGGGTTTCTCTTGCGGGGCGCCTGTCGCGCATCGCGCGGTGAGTCCCGCGATGCGGTCATAACCTGCATTCATGTGAGCCGGGTTTATAGATATTCCTCCAGCTGTTAACATAGACAACCTGTGGGTAAAGAGACAAAAGCGCCGCCGACGGGCGGGCGTTTTGATTTCGATGAACTCATGTAAGGAAACGAGCATGTTAGATAGATTTACCGATCGAGCGCGCAAGGTCATGTCGATGGCCAAACAGGAGGCGCTCGATCTTCATTCAAATAAGGTGGGCACCGAGCACCTGCTGCTCGCGCTTGCCAAGGAGGACGAGGGCATTGCCGCCGAGGCGCTGCGTTCGCTCGACATCTCCTACGATGACATCATGGATACTCTCAAAGAGGTCCAGACCACGGTTCCCGAGCCCAGTGAGGAGACCGAGGCGGCCAAGCTCGCCTTTACGCCGCTCGTCATTAGCGTGATGGAGCGTTCATTCCGCGTGGCGCGTGAGAACAACCAGACCTACGTGTCGACCGAGCACTTGCTGATCGGCATCGTCGAAGAGGGCAACGGCATGGCCATGGACATCCTCATGCGCCTGGGTGTATCGTCCGCCTCCATCAAAAAGGCTATCGAGAAACTCACCGCCAAGGACCAGGACAAGAAGCGTCCGCTCGCCGGCGCCGGTGCTGGTCGTCCCGGTGCGGGCCTGCCGTTCTTTAGCGGCTCGGACGCCTCTCAGCAAAAGGGGAGTGGCACCGATACGCTTAAGCAGTTCGCGACCAACCTCACGCAGAAGGCGCGCGATGGCGAGCTCGACCCCGTGATCGGTCGCGAAAAGGAAGTCCAGCGCATGATGGAAATTCTTTCGCGCCGCACCAAGAACAACCCGCTCATTCTGGGCGACCCCGGCGTGGGCAAGACGGCCATCGTCGAGGGCCTGGCTCAGCAGATTGCAGCCGGCAACGTGCCCGAGAACCTCATGAACCAGAATATCTGGACGCTCGACCTGCCGGGCCTCGTGGCGGGTGCCAAGTATCGCGGCGAGTTTGAGGAGCGCCTCAAGAACGTGATCCAGGAGGCCACCGAAGCCGACGACGTCATCCTGTTTATCGATGAGATGCACACTATCATCGGTGCCGGTTCTGCCGAGGGCTCCATCGACGCGAGCTCCATGCTCAAGCCGGTGCTCGCGCGCGGTGCCTTCCAGATTATCGGCGCCACCACGGCCGAGGAATTCCGCAAGTACCTCACCAAGGACCCGGCCTTTGAGCGTCGCTTCCAGACCATCGATGTCGAGGAGCCGAGCGTCGAGGACACGGTCAAGATCCTGACCGCGCTCAAGCCGCGCTACGAGGAGCACCACCATGTGCGCTATACGCAGGGTGCTATCGAGGCTGCCGCGAACCTTTCCAACCGCTACATACAGGATCGCTTCCTGCCCGATAAGGCCATCGACCTCATCGACGAGGCCGGTGCCCGCGCTCGCATCGCCGCGAATCGCGCGCCCGAGCCGGTGCGTGAGGCCGAGCATCGCATAGAGGAGCTCAAGGCCGCCGCGCAGGAGGCCACCGAGAGCGACGATATGAACAAGGCCGCCGAGATCACCGAGCAGCAGAAAGCTGCCGAGATTGAGCTCGCCGAGGCCAAGGCCGCCTGGACGGCCGAGCTCGACGCCAGCCCGCTCACCATCGACGTGAGCCAGATCGCCGATATCGTGTCCGTGACTTCGGGCGTGCCGGTGTCCTCGCTTACCGAGAGCGAGAGCCGTCGCCTGCTGCAAGCCGAAAGCGTGCTCAAGACGCGCATCATCGGTCAGGATGAGGCTGTCGAGGCCGTTGCCAAGGCCGTGCGCCGCAGCCGCTCGCCGCTCAAGGATCCGCGTCGCCCCGGCGGCAGCTTTATCTTCCTTGGTCCCACCGGCACGGGCAAGACCGAGCTCGCCAAGACGCTCGCCGAGTACCTCTTTGGCAGCAAGGATGCACTCATCAGCTTCGACATGTCCGAGTTCGGTAGCGAGTTCGAGGTCTCCAAGCTCATCGGTAGCCCTCCGGGCTACGTCGGTCACGACGAGGGCGGCCAGCTCACCAAGGCCGTTCGTCGCCACCCGTACTCGGTCGTGCTGTTCGACGAGATCGAGAAGGCGCACCCCGATATCTTCAACATCTTGCTGCAGGTGCTGGAGGAGGGCCGCCTGACCGATAGCCAGGGCAAGACGGTCGATTTCCGCAACACCGTGATCATCATGACGTCCAACGTGGGCGCTCGCGAGATTGCGCAGGATGCGAGCGTGGGCTTTGGCACCACCGGCGAGCAGGGCCTCACGTCGAGTGAGATCCGCGGCCGCGCGATGGGCGAGCTCAAGCGCCTGTTCCGCCCCGAGCTGCTCAACCGTATCGACGACATTGTGGTGTTCCAGAAGCTCTCGGGCGAGAATCTCACCAAGATCGCGCACCTGCTGGTGGACGACCTACGTCAGCGTTTGATTGCCAACGGCATGAACATCAAGCTCACCGATGCGGCCTATGACAAGATCGTGGCCGAGGGCACCGACCTCACCAACGGTGCGCGTCCGCTGCGCCGTGCCATCCAAAAGCTCATCGAGGACCCGCTGTCCGAGGAGCTTCTGGCCGGCGAGTGGGGCGAGGGCGATACCGTCCTGTGCGACGTGGCCGATGGCAAGTTTGTCTTTAGCCACGGCACGGGCGAGATCCCGGCACCGCGTCCGGCGGGCACGCTCGGTGGCGATACCGCCCCGGCGGCACCGCACACCGGCAACGCCGCGCCCGTGAGCGGCGGCGTGACCTCGGGCCCCGGCGGCATGATGCAAGCCGGTTCCGGCGCGCTTTAGGGATTAAACATACCTTGTATAACGGGGGCGTTTCCGATAAGGAGGCGCCCCCGTTTCTATTGAAATGTTCTTCAATCTGCCGTGCTATACTGAAATTGAGATTCAGTATAGCAAAGGAGTTGATATGCCTACATCAATACTCGACACGCGGCCAGTTCAGATGAACGTGCGTATAGATCGCCAGCTCAAAGAGGCAGGAGACGCCGTACTGACTCATATTGGCATGACGCCGTCACAAGCTGTGAGGGAGCTGTGGCAGTACTTGACCGAGAACGGTCATATGCCCGTCGCAAAAAAGAATGATGACGAAGTCCCGCCTGACGACATACGATCGAAGGCGAGTTCGTCCCGCGTCTCGGAAGGGGCTGCGTTAATTTCGAATTTTTATGAGCGGTTCTCGATTCAGAGGCCGAGCCCCGATGAAGCCTTTGATTACGACGAGTTATACGATCAAATGATGAGCGAGAGATTCAGCGATTGGATCGAATTATGAGCGGCGTTGGAACGAAACGTGTGCTCAAGCTGTTGATCGACACGAACGTCTGGCTAGATTACTTTCTCGCTCGTACGAATGCGACCAGGCCGATAGTCGAGCTCCTTTCTCGCGCGGCGGAAGCGGAGGATATCGTCCTCTTCTCGTCCTCCCTGTCTGTCAAAGACGTTTATTACATTCTGGGAAGGACGATGAAGGCCGACGCCCGCCGTGAGGGGGCTCTCACTCCCGAAGCCATCGCCGGTGCCGACGAGACAGCGTGGGCGTGTGTTCGCCTGATTCGGCAAAAGTCGATTATTGCCTCGGTCGGTGCAGACGAGGTCTTCGACTCCTTTGTGTTCAAGTATCATCACAGCGACTTTGAGGACGACCTGATGCTGGGCGTCGCCAATCGCATTGATGCCGATTACGTCGTGACAGAGGACAAAAATCTCATCAAACATACCAATGGTGTATGCATTAATGTTCAACAGGCGTTGAAGTTGGTTGAAGGGTCCAACGTCCCTTCGGCACGGCCCGTCTAACATGCTTTATCTTGATAAAGTGGCGTTTCCTCGCCGTTAGCCGATGATGCGAGGGCGCTCGGCGTTTTCGACTGGTTTATGCACGCAAAGTCTGGGAATATACAAGTCGCATGTCTTACTGTCTAACCAGTTGCGCCAAGGAGGCACCATGGACTACAAGATTACCGGCTACGAGCCCGCCCAGCTGTTCCATTTCTTTGAGGAGGTCAGCGCGATCCCCCGTGGGTCTGGCAACGAGAAGGGCATCAGCGATTTCCTGGTCGCGTTTGCCAAGGAGCGCGGTCTCGATGTGTATCAGGACGAGGTCTACAACGTCATCATTCGCAAGCCCGCATCTGCCGGCGCCGAGAATGCCCCGACCGTCATGCTGCAGGGTCACATCGACATGGTGTGCGACAAGCTGGGTTCCGTCGAGCACGACTTTACGACTGACGGTATCGACCTGGTCGTCAAGGACGGCGTCCTCACCGCTAACGGCACCACTCTGGGCGCCGACAACGGTATCGCCGTCGCGCTTATGCTTACCGTGCTCAACGACGATTCGATTGCCCATCCGGCCCTCGAGTGCGTATTCACCACCGACGAGGAGACTGGCCTGGTCGGTGCCGAGACTCTCGACAAGTCCCAGATTAGCGCCCGCACCATGATTAACCTTGACTCCGAGGAAGAGGGCGTTGCCACCGTCAGCTGCGCCGGCGGCGTCGTCGTTACCTACACCTGCCCGATTGCGCGCGAGCACAAGACTGGTAGCACCCTCACGCTCGACATCTCCGGCCTGCTGGGCGGTCACTCCGGCAGCGATATCCACCTGGAGCGCGGTAACGGCAACCTCATCATGGCCCGCATCATCGACCGCCTGATGGTCGCCGGCGAGCCCGCCATCGTTAGCTTTAACGGCGGCACCAAGGACAACGCCATCAACCGTGAGTGCAAGGCTGTTCTGGTCTACGCCGACCACGCTGCCGCCGAGGCCGCGGCCCAGATCGCAAAGGGCATCATCGCCGACGTCACTGCCGAGCTCGAGGTCTTCGACCCCGGCTTTACCTGCACCGTCGAGATTGCCGACAACGCCGAGGTCGAGGCCATGGACCAGAAGTCCGCGCTTGCCCTCATCCGCGCCCTGCGTCTTGCCCCCAACGGTGTGATCCGCCGCAACGTCGCCACCGACGGCTCCGTCGAGGTTTCCTCCAACATCGGTGTGGTTGCCACTTCTGACGACGAGGTCAAGATCATGCTGTCCCCGCGCTCTTCGATCACCTCGCTGCAGAACGAGTTCAAGGACCGCCTGCAGACGCTAGCCGATGTCCTGGGCTTCGACGCCAAGTTCGAGTTCGAGTATCCCGGCTGGAGCTATGCCGAGCATTCGCCGGTCCGCGACGTCTTTGTCGAGAGCTATCGCGAGCTCTTTGGCTCCGAGCTGCGCATCGAGTCCATTCACGCCGGCCTTGAGTGCGGACTGTTTGCCGAGGCCCTGCACGGTCTGGACGCCATCGCCGTGGGCCCGACGCTCTCCGATGTCCACACCCCGGACGAGAGCATGGAGCTCGCTTCTGCCGAGCGCTTCTACGAGCTGCTCATCGACGTCCTCAAGCGCCTTGCCGCATAAAGGTCGCACTAGCAGTAGTCCGAGTCACGTGCTAGCGGATTGCAAATGACATTACGAGAGGGGGCATCCGAGCTTTTGCGACGGGTGCCCCCTCTCTGCTTTTAAGAAATGGGAAATTGATTGGCGTCTAGCCCATATCCGCCTTGATGAGGTCGAGGGTGCGCTGGCAGTTTTCGCGGACGGGGCCGAGCATATGCTCGCGCAGGTCCGCCATGCCGGGCAGGTCGGCGTATTCGTCCATGACCTCTTCCATACAAATGGGTACCTCGTAGGCGAGGTCCATCATGGTCGCAAAGCAAAACTTCTCGGATAGCCCGGCATCGGCGAGCGTCGCCTCCAGCGCGGGGTCGCCCATACCGTGGTATCGGCGGATAGCGCCTGGACCGATGCGCCCCACACGATTTTCGCCGCCAACGCTCATGGCAAGGCGCGCTCGGCGGCGCATGCGCTCATATGCCAAACCCGACGCGACATCGTACATGGGTGCGAGCGCCGCGTTTGTGCCTTTGCCAAGGATGAGCGAGTAGTTTTTAGCGTGTGCGTCAGGCGCTCCGATAATGGCGTTATAGAACAACATATAGGTAAAAAGCACAAGATTCATGTGGTGGGGGACTGTGTTAATCAGTCGTTCTTGGATGTCTCGTGTAGTTGGTCCTCCGTCGGCGGTGTATTTCTGGCTTGGCAATACACCGAGCGCCTGGCAAAAGTCCTCCTGATGCAGCCTTTCGATATTTCCGCTGCTATTGACCATTCTGTCGTACCGTTCAACGACGAGCGCGGCTTCGTCTTCAAATGTGCAATAGGAGACGTTGGCAGTTGGAATGCCAACACGCCGAGCCGTTTTCATGCAGACGAATTCGTTTAAGGCCTGATGTTTGAACCCAACGACACCATTTTTGAAGATATGGGTAGTGGGGGATGACCCTAGACATTCGCACCATTGGCCATCATGCCAAGCTAGTGCAAATTTGCCTTGATTGCCGCCCAGGGACCAGCTTTCGTTGGAGCCCATCCATGTCTCTCTTTCGTCATCGCGAATTGCTTTGAGCTTGTGAGCGATTTGAGAATTGGTAAGCGGGCGGTATGCCGAGACCCTGCCGCGGGCGGCGTCTAATTGATCGGCTCGACAAAACTGAACGGCCCCCGCGCAGTCAAGACCGATATGGCACAAGAGGGCGACGGGGTTGTTGGATGCAACATCATGCTCGGTGGCAATAGCGCGACGCTGCTCTTGACTGTCGGGCAAAAGGCCAAATAGGAACGGGCGGACGATGTTATGGCCATACGTGCGATTGGAAAGCGGCATTGTTAGCGATAACGGTGCTCCGCGATAGGCTGGGACGTATGCAAAGCTGCAGAGTCCATGCTCGTCTTGCCGGAGAGTGCCGGCGATTTCGCCACAAATGAGGGTCGCGAGTTCCATCTCTGCCATTTATTTCACAACCTTGCAGCCAAAGGAGAGGTTTGAAGTGCCGGAAAGGCCTTGCTCGGCTGCGATTTGGGCCAGCAAGGCACCATAGGAAGATGGCGTTCCTTGTCGAGTGGGTCGTCTGCCTACGCTTGGCTTTGGCAGGGTATTCGAGTTCGCGATAGGGGGGTTCACTATCGTCGTCGGATGTTCGGAGGGCGATGCGATGGAGTCGTTATCGCTTTGCGCGAAGAGACCTATGCCGAGTGCGTTAAAGACGGTCAGCAGCTTGTCGAGCCGAATACCCGTGGCATCTCCCAGCTCGAGCGATGCGAGCAGGCGCTCCGAAACACCGGCCTTTTTAGCGAGGGTCGCACGGGTGAGACCCTGCGCCTCGCGTGCCTGGCGCACATAGATGCCAGCTTGGCGCGGTGTGGTGATAGGAAGGGTGTCCATAGCGATCTCCTAACGTGCAGACTTTTGCATATTAGTATGACATGCAAAAGTCTGCACGAAAAGGCCTCATGCAAAACTCTGCATGAGGCCTTGTACGAGCGTTGAGTTTTGAGCGATTGTGTTTGGCGTTACAGCACCAAAATCCCCAGATGCTCAAGCAAGATCTTAAGCCCGATGAGGATGAGCACGACGCCACCCACGATGGTGGCGGGTTTTTCGTAGCGCGCGCCAAAGGTGTGGCCGATTGCTACGCCGGCGACGGAGAAGATAAACGTTGTGACGCCGATAAGCGATACAGCGGGAACGATGTCAACCGAGAGCGCCGCAAACGAGATACCTACGGCTAGGGCGTCAATCGAGGTGGCAATGGCAAGAATCAGGTATTCTACCAGGTCAATCTTTTCGGCATCCTTGCCGTCACCTTCATCCTCGTCCTCGGTAAAGGCCTCCCACAGCATTTTGCCGCCGATAAAGGCCAAAAGGATAAAGGCGATCCAGTGGTCGATGGGGCCGATGATGCCCATAAACTGACTGCCAAGCGCCCATCCGATTACGGGCATGCCGGCCTGAAAGCCGCCAAAGAACAGGCCGAGCACTACGGCGACCTTAAGGTTGATCTTTTTCATGCCGAGACCCTTGCAGATGGAAACGGCAAAGGCGTCCATCGAAAGGCCAACGGCGAGCAGCACGAGCTCGGCGAGTCCCATAGTCTGGCTCCCTCTCTGCGGGCGAACCCGCGTGTACTTCTGGCAGGGGAGCAACAAAAAAGACCCGTGGCGTACGCGTTGCGCGCACAGCCACGAGTCTCGTTCATTAAGGCAAGCCAGGCCGCATCGGCCAGTGTGTTGACTTACCGCGCCGCCGGAGGCGAATCCGGTCACGCGACTACTCCCTCATTTATGCGAATCCCGATGCTACCACATAAGCAGCTCATTTGGATTGGGGCTCTCAGCTGTGTTCGCTCATTCTGTAAGCATCGGATTTCGCAAGCGCCGCAGGGACAAACCGTGAGAAACTATTTAGCGTTTATGGAGCGTATACGATGGGAGCGATGCCTTGGATAAGAACGAGCTGCAAAAGCGTATGGAACAGGCCATCCGCCTGACGGCACCTGGTCAGCCGATCCGCACCGCCCTCGACATGATCATCGCCGGTCACCTGGGCGCCCTTATCTGCGTCGGCGACACCGAAAACGTGCTCGCTGCCGGTAATGACGGCTTCCCGCTCAACATTTCGTTCACCTCGAACCGTCTGTTCGAGCTCTCCAAGATGGACGGTGCCATCGTCATCGACGGCGACCTCACCCAGATCCTGCGCGCCAACTTCCACCTCAATCCCGACCCCTCGCTTGCCACGAGCGAGACGGGCATGCGTCACCGCACCGCCGCTCGCATGTCGGTGCTCACCGATGCCATCGTGATCTCGGTCTCGGCTCGTCGTGCCGTCGTTAACGTGTACGTTCACGGCAAGAGCTACGAGATCCAGCCCGTCACCACCATCATGAGCTCGGTCAACCAGCTCGTCGCCACGCTCCAGACCACCCGTCAGTCGCTCGACCGCTCCCTGCTGCGCCTGACGGCACTCGAGCTGGACGACTACGTCACGCTCGCCGACATCACTGGCATCTTCTCGAGCTTCGAGATCATGCAGCAGGCAAAGACCGAGCTTAAGGATTGCATCGTCAAGCTGGGCAACCAGGGCAAGCTCGTGCAGATGCAGCTCGAGCAGCTCGCCGGCTCCAGCATGGATACCGAGTACGACCTGATGATTCGCGACTATGCAAGTGATTCTTCCGAGGCTAATGCCGAGAAGATTCGTGCAGAGCTCGCTCGCATGACGCCTAAGGACCTGTCCGACCCGCAACACGTGGCGGCAGTTCTGGGCTATGACGACCTGGACGAGGACTCCGTCATGACGCCGCTGGGCCTGCGCACGCTTTCGCGTGTGTCCGTCGTGCGCGACGGCGTGGCCGAGAAGATCGTCGACGAGTACGGCTCGCTGCAGGAGCTCATGGACGACATCAGCGAGGATCCGGAGCGCCTAGGCGACTTTGGCGTCAACAACCCTGCCATTCTTGCGGACTCGTTGTACCGCATGAAGGGCACCAAACAGGGGAACGCATAATGGCGCCCGTGTGCGCCGTGGTCGTTGCCGGTGGCAGCGGCCAGCGCTTTGGAAATCCCGGCGGCAAGCAGCTCGTTAACGTGGCGGGCCGTCCGCTCATGAGCTGGTCCATCCGCGCGTTCGATCGTAGCGACAAGGTCGGCCACATCGTGGTGGTGTGCCCTGCCGAGCGCCGTGCCGAGATGCGCCGCCTGGCCATCGACCCGTTTGACTATGACACGCCCATCAGCTTTGCCGATGCCGGCGCGACCCGCCAGGATTCCACCCGTGCCGGCGTGCATGCGGTTCCGGCGGGTTTCGAATATGTCGCCATCCACGATGGTGCTCGTCCGCTCATTACGACCGAGGCTATCGACCACGCTATCGACGTGCTCGTGAGCGACCGTGCCCTCGACGGTGTCGTGTGCGGTCAGCCCGCGATCGACACGCTCAAGATCGTCGACGGCGATAATATCGTCGAGACGCCGCCGCGCGAGCTCTATTGGGCCGCGCAGACGCCGCAGATTTTTAGCGTCGACGCCATGAAGCGCGCTCACGCCGCTGCTATCGCCGAGGGTTTTATCGGTACCGACGATTCATCGCTGGTCGAGCGCATGGGTGGGTGCGTCCGCTGCGTCCAGAGCCCACGCGACAACCTTAAGGTGACGGTGCCCGAGGACCTGCGTCCCGTAACCGCGATTCTGCTCGGTCGCATGGCCGAGGGAGAGGACCTTCCCCATGTTCAGTAACCTGCGCATTGGCCACGGCTACGACGTCCACCGTTTGGTGGAGGGGCGTCGATGTATCATCGGCGGGGTCGACATTCCCTACGAGCGCGGCCTGCTGGGCCACTCGGATGCCGATGTGCTCGCGCACGCCTTGGCCGATGCCATTCTGGGCGCCTGCCGCGGGGGAGACATCGGCAAGCTATTCCCCGACACCGATCCTGCCTACGAGGGTGCTGATTCGATGGTGCTGCTCGCTCGCGTGATGGACTACGCGCGCGAGCTGGGCTTTGAGTTTGTCGATGCCGATTGCACCATTGCCTGTCAGCAACCCAAGATCACCCCGCACCGCGATGCCATGCGCGCCAACCTTGCCCATGCCTTGGGCGTTGACGTCGAAAATGTGGGCGTCGCCGCCACTACGACCGAAAAGCTCGGTTGGGAAGGCCAGGGCGAGGGAATCGGCGCCTGGGCCGTCTGCCTGCTACAGAAAACCGTTAAGGAGTAACGAATGCGTATCTACAACAGCGCTACCCATAAAAAGGAAGAGTTCCAGCCCATCGAGTCCGGCAAGGTCCGCATGTACGTGTGCGGCCCCACGGTCTACGACAACATCCACATCGGCAATGCCCGCACGTTCATCAGCTTCGATGTGATTCGACGCTGGCTCATCGCGAGCGGCTACGAGGTCACGTTCGCCCAGAACCTCACCGATGTCGATGACAAGATCATCAAGCGCGCCAACGAGCAGGGCCGTACGGCTGCCGAGGTCGCGACGGAGTTTTCCGACAAGTTCATCGGCGTCATGCGCGCCGCCAACGTGCTCGATCCCGATGTGCGCCCCCGCGCCACCAAGGAGATCGGCCCCATGATCGCCATGATCAAGACGCTTATCGAGCAGGGCCACGCTTACGCAGCCGATAACGGCGATGTGTACTTTGCCGTGCGCAGCGATCCCAACTATGGTCAGGTCTCGGGCCGCAACATCGACGACCTAATGGTGGGTGCGCGCATCGAGGAGAACGAGGACAAGAACGACCCGCTCGACTTTGCCCTGTGGAAGGCTGCCAAGCCCGGCGAGCCCAGCTGGCCGAGCCCCTGGGGCGAGGGCCGTCCCGGTTGGCACACCGAGTGCGCTGCCATGGTGCACCGCTACCTGGGCACCCCGATCGACATTCACGGCGGCGGCTCCGACCTTGCCTTCCCGCATCACGAGAACGAGTGCGCCCAGGCCACCTGCGCCTGGCACCAGGGTTTCTCCAACACCTGGATGCACACGGGCATGCTGCTGGTAGACGGCGAGAAGATGTCCAAGTCGCTCGGCAACTTCTTTACGCTGGCCGAGGTCCTCGAGCAGCACTCCGCTGCCGCCCTGCGCCTGCTGATGCTGCAGACGAGCTATCGCTCGCCGCTCGACTTCTCTTGGGAGCGCCTGGAGGGTGCCGAGAACTCGCTCACGCGTATCGCCGGTACGGTCGAGAACCTGCGCTGGGCCGCGAACCATGCGACGGCCGATGCCGATGTGGCTGCCGCCGAGGCATTTGCCGCCAAGGCCGCTGAGACTCGTGCTGCCTTTAAGGAGTGCATGGACGACGACTTTAACACCGCTGGTGCCATGGGTGCTGTCTTTGGCTTTGTGACCGAGTGCAACCAGTACTTGGAGCAGGCGGGCGACGCTGCCGACAAGGCCGCCGCGCTTGCCGCCGCCGACACGCTGGCCGAGCTGCTCGATACGCTTGGCGTTGAGCTCCCCGAGCCCAAGGTCGAGCTGCCGCTGGGTCTGCTAGGCGTTGCTGCCGGCCTGGTCGCCTATACGGGCGACGACGTGGACGAGGCCGCTGCCAAGATTCTCGAGGCCCGCGCCGAGGCCCGCGCCGCCAAGAACTGGGATCTGGCCGACGCCATCCGCGACCAGCTCAAGGACCTGGGCCTGACGATCGAGGATACGGCCGCGGGCACTCGTATCAAATCTCTCTAATCCCCGCGGGTTTCCCAAGCACCCGACCGCCCGAGCCACGGCACCTTGCCTTTCAATCGTCGGGCATGACCTCAAGGTCTATGCCCTCCTCTTTCAAGGCAATCTGCCGCACCTCGGACGGTCGATTCTTGTTCGTTATCTATTTAAGGAGGCCGCTTTATGGCCGACAATCGCAAGCGTGCGCCTCGTGGCGGCAAGCAGGCCGCTTCTGGCTCGCGTCCGATTCGCCGTAATGACCGCGCTGCCGCTCCCAAGGGCCAGCGCGATCGCAACCAGGCCGCGCGTCCGCAGCGCGATCGCAACCGCGACGCAGTCCAGGCTCCCAAGGGCGAGTTTATCGAAGGTCGTCGTGCTGCCGCCGAGGCGCTACGCACTGGTTTTCCCATCAAGTGCGCGCTCATTGCCGAGGGCGGGGAGCGCGATGCCGCCTTGTCGCGCCTGGTCGACGACCTCAACGCCGCGGGTGTTCGCATTAAGTATGTGCCGCGCGCGCAACTCGACGCACTGTCGAGCCATGGCGCTCACCAGGGCATCGCGCTCGAGGTTGGCAACTTCCCCTATGCCGATGTCGCCGATATCCTCGATCGCGCGGGTGACGGCCCGGCACTTGTCGTGGTGCTCGACCACGTGACCGACGACGGCAACTTTGGCGCCATTGTGCGCTCTGCCGAGGTCGTGGGCGCTGCGGGCGTCGTCATCGCCAACAAGCGTGCCGCCGGCGTGACCGTGGGCAGCTACAAGACCTCAGCCGGCGCCGTCATGCATCTGCCTATCGCGCAGGTTCCCAATATCGCCCGTGCACTCGATGACCTCAAGGCCGCTGGCTTTTGGGTGGGCGGTGCCTCTGAGCACGCCGAAGGCAGTTGCTGGGATGCACCCTTCGAGGGTCGCGTGGCGCTCGTCATGGGGTCCGAGGGCGATGGCGTCTCGCGCCTGGTGCTCGAGAAATGCGACTTTTTGACCAAGCTTCCCCAGCGCGGCATGACCGAGAGTCTCAACGTTGCCCAGGCGACCACCGCACTGTGTTTTGAGTGGCTGCGCCGCAATGCCGGCGAGCTCATGGGGGAGGAGTAGCGCATGTCCAAGAAGAACCGCGCTAAGTCCAAGGCCAAGCGCTTTGGCGAGGGCTCGGCCAAGCCGATTGTTTCGGCCGCGACCTATGGCGTGGGCGGCAATGCGTTTGCGCAGGCCATCGCCGATCCGGTCTCGACGGTGCACTCCAATAAGCCCGAGCTGCTGGTGGTCGACGGCTACAACGTGATCCACTGCACGCCGCGCTACGAAAAGCTCGTGTACGACCATTCCGACGATCCGTATTCCAGCGACGTCCACGATATGGCGCGCACCGCGCTCATCAACGATGTTGCGGCGTTTGCCCAGGGCCGCTACGAGGCCGTGATCGTTTTCGACGGTGCGGGCAATATCTCCAGCGAGCGCCCCAACCTGCCTGCCCGCGGCGTACGCATCGAGTTTTCGCCGACGGGCGTATCGGCCGATACCGTGGTGCAGAAGCTCTGCATCGAGGCACGCGAGGAAGGCCGCGCGTGCTCCGTGGTGTCGAGCGACGGCACGATTCAGGCCGTCGTCATGGGCAAGGGTGTCACGCGCATATCGAGCCGCATGCTGGTGGACGAGATCAAACAGATCGATAACGACGTTCACGAGGCAGAGGAAGCTCCGCAGATCAAGATGACCCTGGGCAGCCGCCTGAGCCCCGATGCCCTGGCCAAGCTCAAGGCCCTGCGCGGAAGGTAGGTAGACCTTCAATGGGGGCTACTTTCTCGATTGACCAACCAACTGGTTTGTAATCAGTGGGTTGCAGGTCGGCCTTGCCAAAACGAATAGTTTTTGGTTCTGGCGAGCAGATAAAACTATTCGTTCTGACGAAGGGTTTTGAGATGTGGTCGGTCAAAGGGTCTGTTGCGCCCCGTCCGCAATTCCATTATTCTTAACAGGCTTCGCGCGAAAGCGCCAAGTGTGCCAGTGTGGCGCAACGGTAGCGCAACTGATTTGTAATCAGTGGGTTGCAGGTTCGATTCCTGTCACTGGCTCCATGAGAGTTTCGGGCTCTGTCTCTATATGGGACAGAGCCCGTTTCTGTTTATGTCGATAAGTCAGCGGGTTTGGCGCTAACCAAGCTTCAGGTTTGTCTCAATCTGTAACACGAAGAGGCTGAAAACCCTCCTTATAGTTACAGATTGAGACAATGCCAAGGGGCCGATAGCATCTCGATCTGTAACACGAAGAAGCTGAAAACCGTTCTTACTGTTACAGAATGAGACGTAAGCTGGGGTCTCTGCGTAATATCTCGATCTGTAACAGATGGGGGAGGAATAACCCTCTTACTGTTACAGATCGAGACAAAGGCCGGATCGATCTCAGTCATCCTGGTCGAGCGAGGATTTTCGGACGAACGGGTGTGGAAAATCTCCCGCCTGGAGAATGAGCGTGGATAATCTGCCACTTTGGCCTTAGAGCCGCGCTAAGAGCGGGAGAATATCCACGCTCGATCGTGCCGGGGAAGCCCGATCGCGACCTATGTAATAGTGCAAGAGGGCCGTTATCGAAGGTCGATGCTGTAGGCGTACTCCACCGTGCCAAAGTGTTCCCTCGGGAAATGTCACCAGTGCAGCGAAATCCACTGTCCTTCACATCCAAACTCAACAAAACCGCAGGTCACGGCTATATAGATACGCCCGGCACCGTGTATCTAGAGGTTTTCGTTGACAGCCCCCAAGGTGGCATCGTATTATCTTCTTCGTTCGCGGGGGCGGCGGTCCAAAAGACCAAAGGACCTGCGGATACTTGAACGATTGGGAGTTTGCCCGAGTGGTTAATGGGGACGGGCTGTAAACCCGTTGGCTCTGCCTACATAGGTTCGAATCCTATAGCTCCCACCCGTCAAGTGCCTGTATAGCTCAGTCGGTAGAGCACTTCGTTGGTAACGAAGAGGTCACCAGTTCAAGTCTGGTTGCAGGCTCCATCCGGCGGTGTAGCTCAGTTGGTTAGAGCACACGGTTCATACCCGTGGCGTCACTGGTTCGAATCCAGTCACCGCTACCATAGGTAACACGGTGGCTTCTCAATAGTATGTTGAGAGGCCACTATGGTATAAAGGCAAAGTCCCGTCCGGGGACGACCTGTTTAGAGGAGGGCTTTATGGCCAAAGAGAAGTTTGAGCGCACTAAGCCGCATGTTAACATCGGCACCATTGGTCACGTCGACCACGGCAAGACCACGCTGACCGCTGCCATCACCAAGGTTCTCTCCGAGACCGAGGGCTGCAAGGCTGACTTCACTGCGTTCGAGAACATCGACAAGGCTCCCGAGGAGCGCGAGCGCGGCATTACGATTTCCGTCTCCCACGTTGAGTACGAGACCGCTGCCCGTCACTACGCTCACGTTGACTGCCCGGGCCACGCTGACTACGTCAAGAACATGATCTCCGGTGCTGCTCAGATGGACGGCGCTATCCTGGTCATCGCCGCTACCGACGGCCCCATGGCTCAGACCCGCGAGCACATCCTGCTCGCCCGTCAGGTCGGCGTTCCTTACATCGTCGTCTTCCTGAACAAGTGCGACATGGTCGACGATGACGAGCTCATCGACCTCGTCGAGATGGAGACCCGTGAGCTCCTCTCCGAGTACGATTTCCCCGGCGACGACATCCCCGTCATCCGTGGTTCCGCTCTGGGCGCTCTCGAGGGCGACGCCAAGTGGATGGACGCCATCCGCGAGCTCATGAAGGCCGTCGACGAGTACATCCCGACGCCTGCTCGTAACAACGACCTCCCCTTCCTGATGGCCGTTGAGGACGTTATGACCATCTCCGGCCGTGGTACCGTTGCTACCGGCCGTGTCGAGCGCGGTGAGCTCAAGCTCAACGAGCCCGTCGAGATCGTCGGCATCAAGGATACCCAGAACACCGTCGTTACCGGTATCGAGATGTTCCGTAAGTCCATGGACTTCTGCGAGGCTGGCGACAACGTCGGTCTGCTGCTCCGCGGCATCAAGCGCGAGGACATCGAGCGCGGCCAGGTTCTCTGCAAGCCCGGTTCGGTTACCCCGCACACCAAGTTCACCGGCGAGATCTACGTTCTGACCAAGGAGGAGGGCGGCCGTCACACCCCGTTCTTCGATGGTTATCGTCCTCAGTTCTACTTCCGTACCACCGACGTTACCGGTACGGTCAAGCTCCCCGAGGGCACCGAGATGGCTATGCCTGGTGACCACATCACCATCGAGGGCGACCTCATCCACCCGATCGCCATGGAGGAGGGCCTGCGCTTCGCTATCCGCGAGGGTGGCCACACCGTCGGTTCGGGCATCGTCTCCACGATCATTGAGTAAATTAGCTCTTTGATATAGCTGACTTAGAGAACCCGGCACTTATATGGGTGCCGGGTTCTTTTCTGCAATGGATATTGAGCCGTTGCTGGTGTCGAGAGGATCGATAATGGTCCTGGGTGCACCGTCGATTAGATCTCGTTGGCTCCATTGATGTGTTCCAAATATGAATGGGTTCACCGAGAACCAATTGATTCGAGGTTTTCGTTGACAGCACTTACGTAGAGCTGATAAAGTATCAACTCGTGCCCGTACGGGGCGGAAATGAAAGGTTCAGGATACATGCGTACTCTAGTTACTCTTGCGTGCACTGAGTGCAAGCGCCGCAACTATACGACCACCAAGAACAAGTCGACCATGCCTGATCGTATGGAGATTAAGAAGTATTGCCCCTGGTGCCGTCACCACACGCTGCACAAAGAGACTCGCTAGTCTCTAGTCACATACGCCAGTAGTTCAATTGGTAGAGCATCGGTCTCCAAAACCGAGTGTTGAGGGTTCGAGTCCTTCCTGGCGTGCCAGTCATTATTCCGTAAGCTCCCACTTGGGGGCTTACGGTTTACTCATGTATAAGCGCATTGCGCGGAGGTAACCCAAATGGCCAACAAGAAGAACAAGAAGAAGGCTCAGCAGCCGGCACCTGCCAACAACGCTGCTGCCAACTCCAAGGTTGAGGCCAAGAAGGCCGTTGCCAAGAAGAACGAGAAGGCTGCGAAGTCCAAGAAGAACGAGAAGCCTGGTTTCTTCGCCCGCACCAAGAAGTATTTCGCTTCGGTCAAGTCCGAGATGAAGCGTGTCACGTGGCCTGATAAGAAGGAGCTCGTGAACTACTCGGTCGTCGTTTGCGCTTCTCTGGTCGTCGTCGGCGTCGTCATCGCTCTGCTCGATGCTGGCTTTGGCGAGGCTCTTGCTCTGTTCTCTGGATTGAGGGGCTAAACCATGTCTAAGCGTTGGTACGTCGTTCACACTTACTCCGGATACGAGAACCGCGTAAAGTCCGATCTCGAGCATCGTATCGAGACCATGGGCATGCAGGACCGTATCTTTGATATCGAGATTCCTATGGAGCGCGTCACCGAGATCAAAGAGGGTGGCAAGCGCGAGACCAAGGATTCTAAGATCTTTCCGGGTTATGTCCTGGTTCGCATGGAGATGGATGACGATGCGTGGACGTGTGTTCGCAACACGCCCGGCGTCACCGGTTTCCTAGGCGGCAACGGCAAGCCCGCTCCGCTTTCCCGCGACGAGTACAACAAGATGACTCGTCGTCCCGGTAAGGGCGATTCGCCCAAGCGCACCTCGGTTGATATTCAGGTCGGCACGTCCGTCCGCGTCACCGATGGCCCGCTTACCGACTTTGATGGCAAGGTCTCCGAGGTTAACACCGAGGCTGGCAAGCTCAAGGTCACGCTGATGATCTTTGGCCGCGAGACGCCGGTCGAGCTCGACTTTAACCAGGTCGCTGTCATCGCTTAAGTTTTCGTCCGTTCGCGCGAGCGTGCTTCTTCTGTGACTGCTCATCTCAGGAGTGCTTCTAACACGTGCGTGCTTACGATATAGCAAGTACTTCACACTCGTGATTCGAAAGGAATGACCATGGCTGAGAAGAAGGTTGCCAACGTCATTAAGCTCCAGATTCCTGCTGGTGCAGCTAACCCCGCTCCTCCCGTCGGCCCCGCTCTGGGCGCTGCTGGCGTGAACATCATGCAGTTCTGCCAGGCCTTTAACGCCGAGACGCAGGACAAGAAGGGCGACATCATCCCCGTTGAGATCTCTGTCTACGAGGATAAGTCCTTCTCCTTCATCACCAAGACCCCGCCGGCGGCTCACCTCATCAAGAAGGAGCTGAACCTCAAGTCTGGTTCCGCTAAGCCCCAGGCCGACAAGGTTGGTCAGCTCTCCCAGGAGCAGCTCACCAAGATCGCCGAGATCAAGATGCCGGACCTCAATGCCAACGACATTGACGCCGCCAAGAAGATCATCGCCGGTACCGCCCGTTCCATGGGCGTCACCATCGCTGAGTAGCGATTTCTTATGGTAACGACGGGTGCTCCGACCTGGGCGCCCGTTAAATGTGTGCAATAGGGCACACGATACGATGTGGGAGGGCTCACGCCCGTTTAACCACAGGAGGTAATGCACATGGCTAAGCATGGTAAGAGCTATAACGCCGCTGCCGAGAAGATCGATCGCGCCACGCTCTACACCCCCCTTCAGGCTGCCAAGCTCATTAAGGAGCTCGACACCGCCAAGTTCGACGAGACCGTCGAGGCCCACTTCCGTCTGGGCATCGATACTCGTAAGGCTGACCAGAACATCCGTGGTTCCATCTCCCTGCCCCACGGCACCGGCAAGACCGTTCGTGTTGCCGTCTTCGCCGAGGGCGAGAAGGCCCGCGAGGCTGAGGCTGCCGGCGCCGACATCATCGGTTCCGACGAGCTTGTCGCCCAGATTCAGAAGGGCGAGATCAACTTCGACGCCGCTATCGCTACGCCGAACATGATGGCCAAGGTTGGCCGCATCGGTAAGATCCTTGGTCCCCGTGGCCTCATGCCGAACCCCAAGCTCGGCACCGTGACCATGGACGTCGCCAAGATGGTCTCCGAGCTCAAGGCTGGCCGCGTTGAGTACCGCGCCGACCGCTACGGCATCTGCCACGTGCCCCTGGGCAAGAAGTCCTTCTCTGAGCAGCAGCTCGTCGAGAACTACGCTGCCCTGTACACCGAGATCCTGCGCGTCAAGCCCTCTTCTGCTAAGGGCAAGTACGTCAAGTCCATCTCCGTGTCTTCCACCATGGGCCCTGGCGTCAAGGTCGATCCCGCTATCCAGCGCGACTTCCTGGCTGAGTAACTAACAGTTACTGCCTGAGCAAAGCAAGCATTGCTAAAGAGACCCGGTTCTGCCTCGTGCAGGACCGGGTCTCTTGCTTTTGAGTCAACGAAACCACCACGAAGGGGACAGGCACCCTTGTGGTGGTTTTACTTGTGTTGTACTTTAGCGCGATGTAGTACTACCCGAGGCCGAAGGGAGCCCAACATGTTTAAGAACACGCAACAGCTCCTAGGCCTAGCGCTACTAGATTGGATAGCGCGCTAGGGTTGTAATCTCGCTATAACGATTTGTTGTACCCGGGTGCGCTATCGTCTGCCGCTTTCAGGCGTGATGAGCGACACGGGTATTTTTCTATCTCTAGGCCTTCTCTCTCTCCTGAAAGCCATCTGTCATAAAACGGTCAATCAGGAGGAACATATAAGCCGCAAAATCACAATCTTTGACGCCACCCTGTGCGACGGTGAGCAGTCGCCGGGCGCCAGCATGAATACCGAGGAAAAGCTCTTCATCGCCCGCCAGCTGGTGCGCATGAACGTGGACGTTATCGAGGCGGGCTTTCCCATCTCGAGTCCTGGTGACTTTCGCTCCGTACAGGAGATTGGCAAGATTGCGGGCGACCGATGCACGGTATGCGGCCTGACGCGCGCTGTCGACAGGGATATCGAAGTGGCTGCAGAGGCGCTCAAAACGGCCCAGAGGCCCCGTATCCATACAGGGCTGGGTGTGAGCACCAGTCACCTGCGCGACAAGCTCCATATGACTGAGGAAAGGGCAATTGAGTGAGCGATCCATGCCGTCAAACATACTCGCAAGTTCGTTGACGATGTTGAGTTTTATGCCGAGGATGCCGGCCGCTCCGATCAGGAGTTTCTGGTGCGCATTATCGAGGCGGCCGTAAAGGCCGGTGCCACGGTCGTGAACATCCCCGATACGATGGGCTACAACATGCCGTGGGACTTTGGCGCCCGCATCCGTGACCTGCGCGGGCGCTGCGGGTGCGGCCGGTCAGCGTGCGGTCGACGTGATGGAGTATCGCGAGTACGAGATTGAGCGCATTGCGCGCCAGGCATTTGAGGCGGCGCGCAAACGTCGCGGCAAGGTGACGAGCGTTGATAAGCGCAACGTGCTGGAGACGAGCCGCATGTGGCGCGAGATCGTGCATCGCGTGCAAGACGAGGAGTACTCCGACGTGGAGCTTGAGGACCTGCTCGTCGATAACGCCGCCATGCAGCTCATCAGTCGACCGGCAGACTTTGACGTCGTGGTGACGGAGAACATGTTCGGCGACATCCTGTCCGATGAGGCGGCTCAGATTACCGGATCGCTCGGTATGCTTGCCTCTGCCTCGCTGGATGATGGCGTATCGCTGTTTGGGCCGAGCGCTGGCAGCGCTCCTGACATCGCGGGGCTCGGCGTGGCCAATCCGCTGGCTCAAATCTTGTCGGTGGCGATGCTGCTGACCTACGCGCTCGACATGGGCGAGCAAGCCGCGTGGATCGAGAGCGCCGTGGCGCGCGTGCTCGACGAGGGCTGGCGCACCCGTGACATCGCCGATGTCAACACCCCGGCAGATAAGATCCTCGGCACCACGACGATGGGCGACAAGGTCGTCGCCGCGCTGTAGGCGATGCCGATTCAAGCTGTCAAATATCTCAATCTGTAACATCTAAGGGGCAAAATCGTTCCTACCTGTTACAGATTGAGATTTTCGGCTGAGCATCCGTGGTCTGTCTCGATCTGTAACAGCTAACCGATTATTTGGGCCCTACCTGTTACAGATTGAGACAAACCGTTGGGACAGGTCGGACGAGTCAGCAAAACCACCACAAAGGTGCCGGTCCCCTTCGTGGTGGTTTTTAGCGCAACGAGGTGTTCCCAGCCGACCATACGGGCGGCCTTGCGCTCACGCTGCTCGATGACAGCGCATCTTTAGACGCGAAGTGCGGAACCGGGTGCATATACGAGCCGCGTAGCGTTACGAATTCATGGGAATGACCGTATCGCCAATTTGTACGCTTGCAATCTTGTCTATGTCACAAACTTGCGAGAACGGCCAGGTCTTGTGGACATCAGTGGTGCCGTTATCCAGTTTATTTGCGAAATAGCCGCTGTGGCTGGTTGCGTCCTCAACATGACCGTCTTTGAACGTCACGATGAGGGGTATGTTGCCAACGGCATCCATAGACTCCTCCATGTTTTGAGACATCTTGCCGCTGTTGTTGTCGTGTTCGATGGAACGATCTATGTTGTAGCGGACTGAAACGCCAACGCAGGATACGGTGGCCTCTTGAATCGTCGCCTTGGTGCCGTTAAAGTTGACCGATTTGGGCGCGGGAATCGTAACGGATGTATCTTCGTAATTCAGCTGGAACTTAAGATCCCATGGGCCCGTAAGTATTTTCTTATACTCGGGAAGCTCTTTGCCAGCACGTGGCACAACGAGAGAGTTGATATGCGTGCGGACGGTCCTGCCCATAAGGCCGGGTGATTCAACGCTGAACTGTGCAAAGTATTGAATGCTGGAGTCATTGGGGTTCTTGTCAATGAGCCATGATTGGCCTTGGCCGCCATGCTCGCCATCAACGTATACGTTTCCATCGACACTTCCGGCGATAGTTCCGTTCTCGCCCGGCTCGGAAAGCTTTTTCAGGGCAGCGGGATCGTCGAACGTAAGCGTATAGGCGATGGTAACCATATCCTTGTCGCCCATGATGGCGTCGGCGGTCACGGTGACTCCGTTGTTGGAGCAGCTAGCACCGACGGGCCGGCCAATACGGTCGATGATCTCGGTTTGAGAAGCAGGTCCGTCAAAGATGTCGGAAAGCATGTCAGAAGGAAGCGGCAGGACGCCTGTTGCCATAGCCGTGCCAGCGCCTCCAATGACGATAGCGAGGACTGCCGTTACAGCGGCAATGCGAGCGACTGTTCTTACGGGATGGCGGGCGATGCGCGGCTTGCGTCGCGTGCCATTAAAGTTGCTTTGAGCGGTCGCCGCATCGCTTGAGGCGACGGACTGAGCAATCGAGTTTGCCATGTGCTGCTTCGCATTATCGGTAAACGAAATGTGCTCCAGGGCGTGGCGATAGTCATTCGAATTCGTAGTCATTATGGTCTCCTTTCAAGGAAAGCCGAAGTGACGCACGTCCGCGGCTAAGGTGCTGGGCGGTTGCAGCTGGCGTCGCGTGAACGGCGTCTGCGATTTCCCTGATGCTCATGCCTGCGTAGTAGTGCAAAAAGATGGCGATGCGCTGTGCTTGAGGCAGGGCCGTGACAGCGGAAAGAATGGCGCAGTCGCGTTGCGCGAATTCTTGCTCGGTATGTGTTACGGGTGCGCAGAAATCGGGGAGCGAATCGAGGTCGACAACCGGGTGATTCGCGTGCGTACGGCCGATATCGCGACATGCGTTCAGTGCGACTCGGATCACCCAAGCACGTTCGTGTTCGAGCGAGTCGAACGGTTGAGTGCGTTGGAGAATCTTGATCAGCGTGTCCTGGCAGATGTCTTGAGCGTCGTCAGCGGATCCAAGGGCCGAATAGCACAATCGAAGGATGAGGTCGGAATACGTGTCGACCAAGCGCTTTGCTTCCCGCTCGATCTGATCGGCATCGCATCGGAGCGTGCTATTGCGGTTACGGCGTGCAGGCATAGTGTCACCTCCAATTGGTCGTGGTGGATATAGGGAAGGCGTCTCGCGAGGTCCCTCTACATACAACACGGTCGAGACTGCATAAGTTGACAAAAAAGACGGCACGTGAGCGCCGTCCTTACAAAACAATGAGTGTTCTCGTTAATTACACAAGCACCGTGATGGACAGGTCGGACGAGTCAGCAAAACCACCATAAAGGTGCCTATCCCCTTCGTGGTGGTTGTTGGCAGTTACCAGGGGGTTCTGGCGGTTGAAGACTCGATTGCTTCGTGGCGTTTGAGCTCGCGGCGCATGGTTTGCGAGTTGAGCCAAGCGGCCTTCCAACCGCGCGTGGGGTAGCGCGCCTCGTCAATTTCGATCTTGGTATAGCCGCAGGCGTTGACAATCTTCGTTCCGCATGGGTGTTGGCGCTCGCGTTGAAAGTTGGGGCCGTAGCTTTGGTGCACATGCCCGTGAATCATATAGTCGGGACCCCAAGACTCAAGAGCCGCATTAAAGCACTCGAATCCTCGATGCGGCAGGTCGTCCAGGTCGCCCATGCCTGCGACGGGTGCATGGGTAAGTAGAATATCGCATCCGTCTACCAGTGCGATTTTTCGCGATAGCTTGCGCATGCGTTTTGCCATCTCGCGCTCGGTATACATGTTCGCGCCGTCGCGGTAGCGCATGGAACCGCCCAGACCCGCAATGCGAATACCTCGGTACACATATACGCTGTCCTCAACACAAATGCACCCGCCCGGTGCATGGCGCGCGTAGCGGTCGTCGTGGTTGCCACGAACGTACACAAGCGGTTTGTTGATGACAGTGACCAAAAACTCAAGATAGTCCGGATCCAGGTCGCCTGCGGATAGAATCAGGTCAACGTCCTCAAAGCGCTCCTTGCGAAAACATTCCCACAGGCAGCGCTCCTCTACATCGGCAATGGCTAGGATATTCATAGGGCACGGACCTCCGGCTCGTTATCGAGCTGCGGAATCGAGCCTATAACGTTGTCAGCCAGCCAGTTCATCTCGACAATCTGCGCACTCGGCAGGGGAGGGAAGCCCTCAATCTGAACCACGCCGTCCTGGCTGTGGAGCTCGCCGCCAAATGGGTTGATGGAGCCCTCGACAATGCCGTTGCGAAGCAGCTGCACAAGTTTACGCGTCTGATAGGGTAGGCCCGGAGCGTAGCGAATATCGATGACGCCGGAGCTCATACCGTACCAGTAGTTGACGGCGCGCACCTGCTGGTCATCGGCGGTCTCGTCCCATGTGCCGTGCAGTAGGCTGCGTACGATGAGTTCGTAGTAACGGCCCCAGTTCCATACCGGCATAGCAATACCGGTAACTTCCTTGCCGTTTACCAGACGGTGAAGCCCGTAGGCGGTGGGGTCCTCGAGAGACTTGGACATATCGGCGCCGGTCATGACGCTCACGCCCTCGCGACACATGGCTTCGGCAAGACCGCCGGCGGGAACATCTCCCCAAGTGAGGATAATCTGCGCACGAGGGTCGAGCAGCGAGGCACCGATAGCGAAGGCGTTGATTTCGCTCAGCGCGCCCGAGGCGAAGACCGACGCATGGTAGCCAATACGGTGGTTGTCGGCCATGCTGGCGGCAAGGGCGCCCAGTAGGAACTTGGCCTCGTACATCTTTCCAAAGTACGAGCGGACGCTTTGGTGGGGAAGGCCGATTGAGCAGTTAAGGAACCGCACCTGGGGATACTCGACTGACGCCCTGAGCGTGTATTCCATGAGCCGGTGTGAGGTCGAGAAGATGACGTTCGCCCCGTGCTTTACGGCTGTCTCGACGGCGGCGTAGAACACGTCCGAATCGTGGCAGTCCTCGAACGCCTCGGTGCGCACGATGCCGCCAAAGTGCTCATCAAGATACCGGCGGCCCTGGTCGTGTAGGCTGTCCCAGCTCGACGTGGCACAGGGAAACTCGTGGATAAAGGCGATTCGCATGGGATTGGCAGTGGAGTAGACGGTCTTGCTCATAAAGAAGTTGAGCACGCCCGAGGTAGCTTTTGTCGGTGCGCCCTCTTTCTCGTTGGGCTGCGGCGCTTCGACAAGATCGACTTTGTCCTCGTCGCTTTTGCCGGCAATGACAAGCTCGCGCCAAATCTTGCACAGACGGTTGACGACGATATCCGTCGGCGTATCCAGCAGACGGTCCTGGTTGTAGACGTTGAGGTAGACGAGCATGGCATCGGCAGGCGTAATGTCCAAGTGGTCGCCGCCCGCGCGAAGATAGGCGCGCTTAAAGAGCAGGAAGGTGTGACGTAGGTAGTCGACCTTCTTTTGAGGCCATTTTTCGACAAGATCTTGGCCGAGCATTTTGGCAAGCATCTCGTAGCTGCCCTCGCGCGAAAACTCAATCTCGTACAGGGGGCATACGTACCAAAAGGCGCAAAACTCACCGTACAGGCGGCTCTCGACGGAATCCCACTTACCGGGGTACAGACGCGTCACCTTGGCCGAAACCGTCGGAGCGTCAAGGAATTTGAGGACGCTGACACGCTTGTTGCCCTCTTGGACGTAAAAGCGGTGCATGAACTCGGTGACGATGATGGGGTCGCGGTAGCCCTCGGAGATTTGGATATCGTAGAGGTTGGACCATTTGCGGGCGAATTCGGTATTCCAGGGGAGCAGCGGCATAAAGTTACACGAAAAGGCGGACTGGCGACCTTTGGTAACCGTGCCGACGACCATTTCGAGCGGAATGTCCCGCAGGCCGATGTTCTCGCGCTGCCCGCAGGGAAGCTGGGCGACCAAGCTGTCGAGGTCCGTAAGATATGGATGCTCGCTTTGGCTGATGGCGCGACGGCGTCCCTGTTCGCCGCGCTTGCGCGCTTGACGATAGGCCTCTTCCATGGTGTCTACTCCCTTAGTCGTTTAAACAACGATATGAACCATGGTACCACGATGCGAAACCACCACAAAGGTGCCTGTCCCCTTTGCGGTGGTTTTAGGCGATGATGGGGGCGATGGCGCGGATGCAGGCGTCGGCTGCCGTAAAGGTGGTGCTGTCGTCACTGACGATAAAGATGATCTTACCCTTAATGCCAAAGTCGCCGATCTCGCTAAAGAGCACGTAGGGTTCCTTGTCAAAACCCGAGATGGGTGAAACGGCGACCTTGGTGGCACAGGCGAGCTCGTCTGCCAGCGCATCGAGCGAGTCCCACTTTGACGTGTCCTTCACCGCGACGGGAACGACAACGCGTCCAAAGGGCATGAGGTGCACGAGTGTGTTCTTGGAGATGTTGGAGTTGGGGACGATGATGGTCTGTCCGCAGGCGTCCTCGATGGTCGTGTGGCGCCAAGTGATGTCCTGGACCACGCCCGACACGCCGCCGACCTCGATATTGTCGCCGGGCTTGATGATGCCCATAAAGGTCACTTGCATGCCGCCGATAAGGTTTGATAGCGTGTCCTGAAAGCCGAGCGAGATGGCGATGCCGCCGACGCCAAGAGCGGCGACGAGCGCGTTTGCGTTAATGCCAAAGCAGTTGTCGAGGATAAAGCTGCCGCCGATCATCCAAATGACGGCACGCGCGATGTTGATGAAGATGCTCGATGCGGGAAGCGGGTTGTCGTCTCGGTTGAGTAGGTGGCGCAGGGTCTTGGATGCCACCTTGGCGGCGATGGCGGTGACTATTACCAAGATGACGGCCCAGATGATGTTGTGGACCCAGCGCTGCTCAAAGAAATGAAGAATCGGTTCAAACAATTCCATGTAGGGAAAACCTCCTAATGATCATTCAACCATGATACCCACCAAAAAGCCCGTCCGATCACATCGGACGGGCCGATAACTTGAGATGGGGTGGCCGCGGTGGCGTAAGCTGGGCCGCCGGCGAGCACGCCGGCAAGGAGTGCGGCGGTCAAGCAAGACGGGGAAGGAGTCTTCTCATGGCAGTTTCCTTAGTTCTTAACCAGTGGTTCCTGCTGACGCTGGATTATCGACATGATATGCGAAAACCGTCGCAAAGGTATCTGTTCCTTTGCGGCGGTTTTGACGTTTGCGCAGATAAAACCTGCCAAAATAAACCTGTCCCTTATTGGCAGGTTTTAGCTCAGCAGCATGCGGTCGTTGGCGAGCTCGCCGCCCGAGACCTCCTCGAACTTCTGCAGCAGGTCGGCTACGGTGAGCGACTTCTTCTCGTCGCCGGCCACGTCGTAGATCACATGGCCCTCGTGCATCATGATCAGACGGTTGCCCAGACGGATGGCGTCATTCATGTTGTGCGTAACCATGAGCGTGGTCAGATGGTTTTCGTCGACAATCTCCTCGGTCAGATTGAGCACCTTAGAGGCGGTCTTGGGGTCGAGTGCCGCGGTGTGCTCGTCGAGCAGCAGCAAGCGCGGCTTGGTGAGCGTGGCCATGAGCAGCGTGAGTGCCTGGCGCTGGCCACCCGAAAGCAGGCCGACCTTGGCGTTGAGGCGCGTGTCCAGGCCAAGGTCCAGGCGCTTGAGCAACTCAACGTACTCGTCCTTCTCGGCCTTGGTGACGCCCCACGAAAGGCCGCGACGCTGGCCGCGACGCTTGGCGAGGGCCAAGTTCTCGGCAATCTGCATGTCGGCTGCGGTGCCGCGCATGGGATCCTGGAACACGCGGCCCAGGTACTTGGCGCGCTGCGACTCGCTCAGGCGCGAGATGTCGGTGCCGTCGAGCTCGATAACGCCCGAATCGAGCGGATATACGCCGGCAATCATGTTGAGCAGCGTGGATTTGCCGGCGCCGTTGCCGCCGATCACAGTTACAAAGTCGCCGTCGTTGAGGGTAAGGTCGACGCCGGTGAGCGCGTGCTTCTCGGTGACGGTGCCCTTGTTAAAGGTCTTCTTGACGTGCGAGAGCTTAAGCATCTGCCTCATCTCCCTTCGTGTAGGAGCTGCGGAGCTTATAGCGCTCCCAAACCACGGGCACGCACAGGGCCACGGCGACGATCACGGCAGAGAGTAGCTTCATGTCGTTGGCGTCCATGCCCAGCTGCAGCACGATGGCACGGATAAGGAAGTAGACCACGGAGCCAAAGACGGCAGAGGCAAGACGGACGCTAAACTGCGTCAGACCGCCGGGCAGCAGGCGACCGAGCACCTCGCCGATGACGATGGCGGCAAGACCGATAACGATGGCGCCGGTGCCCATGCCAATGTCGGCATACTTCTGGCTCTGGCAGATGAGCGCGCCCGAAAGGCCAATGAGGGCGTTGGAGAGCACGAGGGCGATCATTTTGGTGGTGTTGGTGTTAACGCCCAGGGCGCGGATCATGTACTCGTTGTTGCCGGTGGCACGCAGCGCCGAGCCGATCTCGGTGCCAAAGAACCAGTACAGGATGGCGACGATGGCCACGGCCAGCACAATGCCTAGGATAATGGCAACAGTGGACTGCGGCAGGCCCGTCATGTTGCTGACGGATGAGAAGATAGTGCCCTTGGCAAGGATGGGCGTGTTGGACTTGCCCATGATGCGCAGGTTGATGGACCACAGACTGATCTGCGTAAGGATTCCGGCGAGGATTGCGGGAATCTCAAAGACGGTGGTCAAGATGCCCGTGACGGCGCCCGCGATGGCGCCGGCGCACATGCCGGCCAGCACGGCGAGCAAGGGGTCGACGTTATTGTTGACGATGAGTACGGCGCAGACACAGCCGCCGAGGGCAAAGCTGCCGTCGCAGGTCATATCGGGGATGTCGAGCAGGCGGAACGTGATAAACACGCCAAGCACCATAATGCCCCAGAGGACGCCCTGCGAAACGGCGCCCTGCAATGCAATGAGCATGCTTCATACCTCCTAGGATAGGGTGGACACGTGATTTTCCATAATAGCGGTACCAATGCATAAAAGAGCTGCGGACGGATGTTTTGTCTCATCCGAAACAAGCAGGGCGAACGCCGGTCTTTAGCGTTCGCCCCAAGGACTCAGATATTGAATAACGCGGCTGTGGCGCACGTGCGGGCCCTAGACGCGTTACCGCGCATGGCGCTACTCGTCCAGAGCGGAAAGGTCGATGCCCAGAGCCTCGGCCATCTCGTCGTTCTTGACGACGACCAGGTCCTTGCTCGAGAGGTGCTTGATCGGCATGTCCTCGGGCTTGGACTCGCCCTTCAGGATCTTAACGGCCATCTCGCCCGCGGCGTAGCCCAGGTCCTTATAGTTGATGGAGAGGGTGAACAGGCCGCCGGCCATGCACATACCCTCCTCGCCGGTCACGAAGGGGAGCTTATTCTCCTTGCAGATCTGGCCGACCTGCGAAGCGCCCGCGGCGATGGTGTTGTCAGTGGGGGAGTACAGCGCGTCGACCTTGCCCACGGCAGACTCGACGACGGACTGAATCTCGTTGGAGCTCGAGACGGTGAAGTCGGTGTACTCCAAGCCCAGCTTGTCGAGCTCCTTCTTGGCGGCCTTGATCTGGACGTCGGAGTTGGACTCGGCGGTGCAGTAGAGCAGGCCGACTTTTTTAACGTCGGGCAGGACCTTCTGCATCATCTCGAGCTGCTCGGCGACCGGGGTGAGGTCGGAAGCGCCCGTGACGTTGGTGCCGGGCTTGTCGTTGTCCTGGACCAGGCCGGAGGCGGCGTAGTCGGTGATGGCACAGCCCACGATGGGGATATCGGCCGTGGCGCCGGCGGCAGCCTGCGCGGCGGGCGTGGCGATAGCATAAATCAGGTTGACGTTGTCGCCCACAAACTTGTCGGCGATGGACTTACACGTGGACTGGTCGTTCTGGGCGTTCTTCTGATCGATCTTGACCTTAAGACCGCTCTTCTTGATGGCCTTGACAAAGCCGTCGTTGGCGGCGTCGAGTGCGGAGTGCTCGGTGAGCTGCAGAACGCCGATGGTGTAGTCGGAACCGGCGGCTGCAGAGCCGGAACCAGAGTTGCCACCGCATCCGGCAAGCGGGGCGAGCGCGAGCAGGCCGGCGGAGACCAGAAGGCTCCTGCGGCTGATCGTGATGTCCTTCATATCATTACCCCCAGTATAAAAATGGCTGGAAACACTGCACTGGGACAAAGTGCAAGTGGAACTATAGTAGCGCTGATGTCCATTTTTACAACAGCTCGGCGGGTTTTTTAATACAGAACCGGATGGGCGGTACGGGTAGTCGAATGGACGGCGGAGGGTCTTATGCGGCGGAGGCGGCGTCGTCCTCGTCCAGGGCGGCGAAGAGCTTCTTGCCGTCGAGGAGACGTGTGGTGACGTTTCTCATGCGGCCGATCTCAACGGTACGCAGCGTGTCGTCGGCGCCTCGCGCGTCATAGACCGTTCCCAGCAAATACGAGATGCCGTCTCGTTGCTTGATGGCAAAGGGCCGGAGTGTCATCCGTGCCACTTCGACCTCTCCGCGTGCCGTGACACTCGAAATATCAAAACTCACCGTGGTTCCGTGGTCGATGGCCTGCTCGATGAGCTCGCAGGCATCGATGCGCTTGACGGGCGTGCGTGTGGCCTTGGTGGATTTGCCGCCTGCGCTTGGAGCAGGCTCGGGTGCATCGAGGTAGCCGCGAACGTCGGCGCTCGCCATGGCGACCAAGTGCTGCGCCATGCTCTTGCGGATAGCGATAGGCGTGGAGCGGTTGCGCATGACCATACCGTGGAGCCGGATGATCTCTTCATCGGTGAGCGGGCGGGTAAGAAGTTTGTAGCCCACGCCGCGTTTGTACTCAATTTCGTATCCGGCATGGCGAAGCGCGGAGATGGCGGTGTAGATGCTGCGCCGCGCCGCCGAGATGGGCATGCGGGCGGGGTCGTCGGGATGGGCGAGGCACCGGATCAACTCATCGGAAAGCATGGCCTTGTCCTCGCCGGTGTTTTCGCTTAATAGTTGCAGGATGCGAACGGCGCGATAGGCTGCCATCGAGGCGGCGCCCCTCGTCGTGGTGTCGTAGGTTTCAACAGCGGCTTCGGTCATGGTGCCCACGTCCTTTCCGTTTTGGGTGGCGACGGTATGGAGCCTAGGACGTGGGGCTTTCCCAGGGGCGCAGGGCGCTCTGGGCGGTCGGTAGTCGTCGGCAAACGGCGGGTCGAGTTTTCAACAGCCCTGCTCAACTGACCAAAAACTTGCCAAAAGCTTGACGGATGCTGTTGAAAAAAGCGCCCCTCGGCTTGCCGAGAGGCGCTGGCGTGATGCGCTGGAACGTGTTTGGTGGCGCTGTGGCGATTAGAAGTCGGCGTTGCCCACGGTGCGCGGGTGCGGCAGGACGTCGCGGATGTTGCCCACGCCGGTCAGATACATGACCAAGCGCTCGAAGCCCAGACCGTAGCCGGCGTGCTTGCAGGAACCGTAGCGGCGCAGGTCAAGGTAGTACTTGTACTGCTCGGGATTCATGCCCAGGTCCTTGATGCGGGCCTCGAGCAGATCCAGGCGCTCCTCGCGCTGGGAGCCGCCGATAATCTCGCCGATACCCGGCACCAGGCAGTCGGCGGCGGCGACGGTCTTGCCGTCCTCGTTCATGCGCATGTAGAACGCCTTGATCTCGGCCGGGTAGTCGGTTACGAAGGTCGGGCGCTTAAAGTGCTCCTCGGTCAGGAAACGCTCGTGCTCGGTTTGCAGGTCGATGCCCCAGCTCACGGGATAGTCAAACTTGTGACCGGCGGCGACGGCCTGCTCCAGGATTTCGACGGCCTCGGTATAGGTGACGCGGGCAAAGTCGGAGTTTGCCACGTGGTCCAGACGCTCGAGCAGACCCTTGTCCACAAACTTGTTGAGCATATTGAGCTCGTCGGGGCAGGTGGCCATAACGTCCTTAAGGACGTACTTGAGCATGGCCTCGGCGTTATCCATGTAGTCGTTAAGGTCGGCAAAGGCCATCTCGGGCTCGATCATCCAAAACTCGGCGGCGTGGCGCGTGGTGTTGGAGTTTTCGGCGCGGAAGGTGGGGCCAAAGGTGTACACGTCGCCAAAGGCCATGGCAAAGTTCTCGGCATTGAGCTGGCCGGAAACGGTGAGGCTCGCATGCTTGCCAAAGAAGTCCTGACTCCAGTCAACCTCGCCGGACTCGGTGAGGGGCGGGTTTTGGGGGTCGAGCGTGGTCACGCGGAACATCTCGCCGGCGCCCTCGCAGTCACTCGTGGTGATGATGGGGGTGTTGACGTAGACAAAGCCCTGCTCCTGGAAGAAGCGGTGGATAGCGGCAGCCGCGACAGAGCGGATGCGGAACACGGCGCGGAACAGGTTGGTGCGCGGGCGCAGGTGCTGCTGGGTGCGCAGGAACTCGACGGTTGCGCGCTTCTTCTGCAGCGGGTAATCCGGGGCGCTTACGCCCTCGACCTCGATGGAGGTGGCAGAAAGCTCGAAGGGCTGGGGCGCATCGGGGGTCAGCTTGACGGTGCCGGTGCAGATGAGGGCGGCCGAGACGTTTTGATGGGCGATCTCGTCGTAGTTGTCGAGTGTCTCGCGGTTCATGACGACCTGCAGGTCGCGGAAGCAGCTGCCGTCGTTGAGTGTAACGAAGCCAAAGTTCTTCATGTCGCGGACGGACTTGACCCAGCCGGCAACGGTGACGGTCTGGCCACCGAGCGACTCGGCGTGCGTATAGAGCTGCGCGATTTTGGTGCGGTTCACGTATCCTCCCATAACGGTTGAATGATAGTTATCCATACAGTTCGATATTCTAGCAGCTCGGCTCATTTGGGCTATACAGATAAGGCATTGGCGGGATGGTTTTTCAAACGAAAAGCGCCCGCGGCCAAATGGTCGCGGGCGCTTGACGAGGTGCCTTTTGGTTGTGTGGCGCGGGGCCTGGCTACTTGGTCTTGGCAACCAGCAGCGGGTCGCCAAGCTTGACGAGCGGGTTGCCGCCGATAAGCGTTCCAGACTCGCCGACATGGTCGATGCTCTTAAGACGATCGAGCTCGGAGACGATGACGGTCACGATGTCCTCGTGGCCGGCGGCCTTGATGGCCTCGCGATCGAAGCTGATGAGCGGCTGGCCGGCCTTGACCACATCGCCCATCTCGACAAAGCGGGCAAAACCCTTGCCGTTCATTTCCACGGTGCCCAGGCCAACATGGATGAATACGCGCAGACCGTCCTCGGTAATCATGCCGATGGAGTGGTTGGTGACAGTGGTGGCGCCGATGCGGCCGTTGGCGGGCGCATAGATGGTGCCGGTAATGGGCTCGATGCCATAGCCCTGGCCAAGCATGCCCGAGGCGATCGTCTCGTCGGGAACCTCGTCCAGGCTGACGAGCACGCCGTTGACGGGGGCATAGATGACGCCTTCGCGGGTGGCGAAGCTTGCTGCGGGCGGAACGGACGCCTCGCCGGTCGAGGTGAAGGTGGACTTAAGCGAATCGAGCAGACCCATAGTTGCCTCCAACTTAAATAGGCGCATATCGCGCGTTTGGTTTGCCGGAAACGTTTCATATCTGTTTCGCGGCTTGGTCAACACCCCCTATTCTACGCTGCTCAGCGATACCTCTGAGCTGGGATTATGTGATATATCAGTTGAAGGGAAACTTATTGCTGGCGTGTTTCTGCGTCACGGGTTCAAGTGGGGTACGCTTGAAGGCGAAAAACAATGGCGCTTAATTTGCGCGAAGGGAGCACATATGATTGTCGAGAACCATGCGCTGTGGGGCGAGGAGCCGACCGAGGAATATCCGGCGACGTTTACGTATTTGGGTGCCGAACCGCTGCCCGATAAACCGAATGGCCGCCGCCCTGCCGTGATTATCTGCGGCGGAGGTGCGTTTACGCATATCGCTCCGCATGAGCAGGATCCCGTGGCGTTTGCGTTTTTGGATCACGGTTACCAGGCCTTTGTGCTCAACTATGTGACGAGCGGCACGGGTGACGTGAGCTTTCCTCACCCGCAGGCAGACCTTGCCAAGATGGTCGCCACGGTTCGCGCCAACGCCGACGAGTGGCATGTCGATCCCAAGCGCGTGTGTGTCGTGGGCTTCTCGGCAGGCGGCATGATCTGCGCTTCGCTGGCAACGCAATGGAAGACTGGTCCCTTCGCGGCGCTTGCCGGGTCGCGTCCGGACGACATTCGTCCCGATGCCGTGGTGCTGGGCTATCCGCTGCTCGACTTTGCCTATGTGCGCGACATGCAGACGCGCGACCCGCGCATCGACCTGCGCGTTCCCAAGACGGGTGGCAAGACGGGGCGCGATTTGCTCAACGACTATCTGTCGATGGTGACGGGCGGTGAGGCGACCGACGAGCACCTGGCCGACATCTGCCCCACCACGCATGTTTCGCGTCAGATGCCGCCGACCTTTGTGTGGGGCGTGTCCGACGACAAGACGGCGCCGATCGCGCAGGTCTATCCGTTTGCGCAGCGCATGGCCGAGGAGGGCGTCGCTTGCGAGATGCACGTCTTTGACCAAGGTGGTCACGGGCTTTCGCTCGGCAACGCCAACACCGCGGTCGATAACGAGGACAAGCAGGTGGCGGTCCGTCCTTGGATCCGCCTGGCCTTCCGTTTCCTGGAGCGCCATATGTAAAAGTAGACTACTTGCCCGTTTCAAAAAGTCTGCTTAGAGGAGGAGCCATGCTTGAGGGTACGTATGTGGTTTCGGCCCAGACGCTGGTGGGGAGTAAACGCGGCGAGGTGACGTTTTCACATGGGGTGAACGGCGTGCTCAGGGCAGTACTAAACGTCAGGGGTCTCAATATCGCTCTCTCGAGTGCCCGCGCTGAGGGCGATTTCTTTGAGCTCTCGGGTACTATCTCCCACGTCTTGATGGGCAAGGCGCCCTTTACATGCACGGGGTCAGTCGAGGGTGATCGACTCACTGCTACCGCGCGGTCGGGTTCCGTTTCGATCTCGCTGAGCGGTATGCGCAAAGAGCTTTCGGGGCGCACCGCATAAAGTTTGCGCAGGTAAACATCGGTATTTGACTTTATAAAATAGTTCAGAGCGCTATCATTTGTCGTTACGAGTTGGTTAGCCCCGGTAAACGGTTAACCGCGTCTAACGAAAGGATGAGCGCGTGAAGCTCGATACACTCGAGATTGGAAAGGACGCCGTTGTCGCATCGGTGACATCCGATGATCAGGCGCTCCGACAGCATATTTTGGACATGGGCCTAACGCCGGGCACCGAAGTCACCATGATGAAATACGCCCCTATGGGAGATCCGCTCGAGATCCGTCTGCGTGGCTACGAGTTGACACTGCGCAAGGACGATGCCGCCCGCATTGAGCTCGTGGGCATTCACGATACCGATATGGGTCCGCGCGCTAACGCTGCAATCGGCACGACGGAGCATCCGGCACTCGGCGAGGGGACGTATTCGCCCCGTGCGGCAAAAACGGCCGTGCCCGAGGACGCACCGCTGCACTTTGCCCTCGCCGGCAACCAAAACTGCGGTAAGACCACGCTGTTCAACCAGCTTACGGGCTCCAACCAGCACGTCGGTAACTTTCCCGGCGTGACGGTCGACCGCAAGGACGGCACTATCCGTAACCACCCCGAGGCGAGCGTTACCGACCTGCCCGGCATCTATTCCCTGTCGCCGTACACGGGCGAGGAGATTGTGAGCCGCCAGTTTATCCTTGACGAGCATCCCGATGCCATCATCGATATCATCGACGCCACCAACATCGAGCGCAATCTGTACCTGACGCTGCAGCTTATGGAGCTCGATCGCCCCATGGTCATCGCGCTCAACATGATGGACGAGGTGACCGCCAACGGTGGCGCCGTAGACGTCAACCTGCTCGAGAGCCTGTTGGGCGTGCCTGTTGTCCCCATTAGCGCTGCCCGCAACGAGGGTATCGGCGAGCTGGTGGATCATGCCTTGCACGTGGCGCGGTTCCGCGAGCGCCCCGGCCGCCTGGACTTCTGCGCGCCCGATGGTCCAGACGGCGGCGCGCTGCATCGCTGCATTCACGGCATCGCCAACCTTATCGAGGACCATGCCGCGACGGCGCATATCCCGGTGCGTTTTGCGGCGACCAAGCTGGTTGAGGGCGACGAGCTGGTGACCGAGGCGCTTCATCTGGACCGTAACGAACTTGACGCCATCGAGCACATCATTGCCCAGATGGAGGGTGAGGCCGGTACCGACCGTCTATCTGCACTGGCTGACATGCGCTTCGGCTTTATCGGCGACGTGTGTGGGCGCTGCGTCGTCAAGCCGCACGAGAGCCGCGAGCACGTGCGTTCCGTCAAGATCGACCGCATCCTGACGGGTCGCTACACGGCCATTCCAGCGTTCCTGGTGATCATGGGTCTCGTCTTTTGGCTGACGTTTGGCGTGATCGGCGCGGCGCTGCAGGGACTTATGGAGGACGGCATCGCTGCCACCATCGCCTCGGCCGATGCGGGCCTCAAGGCGTTCGGCACCAACGACGTGGTGCGCTCGCTGGCTGTCGACGGCGTGCTTACGGGCGTGGGCAGCGTGCTGACCTTCCTGCCGATTATCGTCGTGCTCTTTTTGTTCCTCTCCATTCTGGAAGACTCCGGCTACATGGCGCGCGTGGCCTTTGTCATGGATAAAGTGCTGCGTCGCTTTGGCCTGTCGGGCCGCAGCTTCGTGCCTATGCTCGTCGGTTTTGGCTGCACCGTGCCGGCTATCATGTCGACCCGTACGCTCCCATCCGAGCACGACCGCAAGATGACGGTCATGCTCACGCCGTTCATGAGCTGTTCGGCCAAGTTGCCGGTCTACGGTCTGCTGTGCGGGGCATTCTTCCCGCAGGCGACAGTTCCCGCCATGGTCTCGCTCTATCTGATTGGTATCGTGGTCGGCTGCATTGCCGCCCTGGTGCTCAACCGCACGGCATTTAAGGGCGACCCGGTGCCGTTTATCATGGAGCTTCCCAATTACCGCCTGCCGAGCGTCAAGACGACGGTGATGCTGGCATGGGATAAGGCCAAGGACTTTATTACCAAGGCCTTTACCATTATCTTTGCCGCCACCGTGGTCATCTGGTTCCTCCAGACGTTCGATATCCGCTTTAATGTGGTCGCCGATCAGTCGCAGAGTCTGCTTGCCGGTCTGGGTAGCATCATCGCGCCGGTGTTGGCCCCACTCGGTTTTGGCGACTGGCGTGCGTCGACGGCGCTCGTCACCGGACTCATTGCCAAGGAGAGCGTCATCTCGACGCTCACGGTGCTTTTGGGCGCAACGTCGCCCGCGGCGCTGTCGACCATGTTTTCGCCGTTTACCGCCTACGTGTTCCTGGTCTTTACGCTGCTGTACCCGCCTTGCGTGGCGTCCATCGGCGCCGTCAAGAGCGAGTTGGGCGCGCGCTATGCCGTGGCTGTATTCGCGTTTCAGGTGACGGTCGCCTGGATCGTGGCGTTTGTCGTGCATTCGGCGGGCATATTGCTGGGGTTGGCTTAGCTATTTATTGACGGCGCAACCTCTGTGTATTGAGTTGATTGCGGCCCTGCATCTGTACTGACGGATGCGGGGCCGTTGCTATATAATCGCCCACCGCCCAAGACAATCGGAGAGGTTTCCTACATGACTCAGGCAAGACAAGATGGCATCTCGCTCAAGCAGTGGCTCCCGCTTATCGGGCTCGCCTGCTGCGCATTCGTGTTCAACACGTCGGAGTTCATGCCCATCGGCCTTCTGACCGATATCGCCGCGTCGTTCTCGCTCACCGAGGCCCAGGCAGGCATCATGATCTCGGTCTACGCCTGGGGCGTCATGTTGCTGTCGTTGCCGCTTATGGTGTTTGCCTCGCGCTTCGAGTTCAAGCGTATGCTGCTCGGCGTGCTTGCCGTGTTCTCGCTGGGTCAGTTCCTGTCCGCCGTGGCGCCTACCTATCCTATTTTGGTTTGCGCGCGTCTGGTGGTCGCCTGCGCGCATGCCGTGTTCTGGTCGGTCGCCTCAATCATGGCCTCGCGCCTGGTTGACAGTCGCCACGGGGCGCTCGCCATTAGCATGATCGCCACGGGCTCGTCCATCGCGCAGATCTTCGGCCTGCCCCTCGGTCGCGCCATCGGCCTGGCCGTGGGCTGGCGTATGACGTTTGCCGTGGTCGGAGCTTTTTCTGCCGTCGCGGTGGTGTACCAGGCAGCGGTGTTCCCGGTCATGCCGGCGGGCGAGCGCTTTACCGTCAAACAGCTGCCCGAGCTGCTCAAGAACCCGTTCCTCATCGCGCTCTACGTGGTCACGGTCTTTATGGCGACCGGCTACTACGCGGGTTACAGCTATATCGAGCCCTTCCTGGCGCAGGTCGCCCATGTCGACGCAAGCGCCATCACCATGACGCTGACGGCGTTTGGCTGCTCCGGTCTGCTCGGAAGCTGGCTGTTCGGCCGACTGTTCGATGGCCATCGCTTTCCGTTCTTGGCTATCACACTCTCCGGCGTGCCTGTGGCTCTGCTGCTCATGGGTCCGGTTGCACCGTCGCTCGTCGCCGTTCTCGCTGTTTGCGCGCTATGGGGCTGCTGCTCCACGGCCTTTAACGTGGCGTTTCAGGCCGAGCTCATCAAGTACACGCCGGCGGATTCGTCGGCCGTCGCCATGTCGATCTTCTCGGGCCTGTTTAACCTCGGCATCGGCACGGGCACCGCGATCGGCGGCGCCGTGGTTTCGGGTCCCGGTATCTCCTGGATTGGCTTCGCGGGCGGGGCGATTACCGTCGTGGGCGTCATCCTCGCCATTACGGTGCTGTTCCCGGCCATACGCCGCGCAAAGCCCGTCGCCTAATCACGTTCCCTCATCAGTTGCGGTGGAATAGAGACTGTTTGCCCGGTTTATTGGTCTCAACAGTCCCTATTTCACTGCAACTTATTTTGGGGGAGGGGATGCGCGGCGGGCATACAATGGATGGCGTTGCGTGAAAGATTGCCGGGAGGCTGCTATGTGGGCATACGAGACGACGTTCTACCAGATCTATCCGCTGGGCTTTTGTGGAGCTCCGCGCGAAAACGCCGCGCCCGTTGCCGAGGATGAGCTCGCCCAGGCTGCCAACGCTGCGCCCAACCCCGATGCGCCCATCATGAAGATCGCCCAATGGGCCGACTACCTGCAAAAACTCGGTATTGGTGCTGTGCTCATTAACCCGCCGCTCGAATCCGACAGTCACGGTTACGACACGCGCAGCCTGCGCCATATCGACCGTCGCCTGGGTGGGGATGCCGACTTTGCCGCCGTGTGCGAGACACTGCATGCCCATGGCATCCGTGTGGTGCTTGATGCCGTCTTCAACCATGTCGGTCGCGGTTTTTGGGCCTTCCGCGATGTTCAGGAGCGCAAGTGGGACTCGCCCTACAAGGATTGGTTCCACATTAGCTTTGACGGCGACTCCTGCTATGGCGACGGCTTTTGGTACGAGGGCTGGGAAGGCCATTTTGAGCTTGTGAAGCTCAACTTGCAAAACCCCGCCGTGGTCGATTACCTGCTTGAGTCCGTGCGTCGCTGGGCCGAGGGCTTTGGCATCGACGGCCTGCGCTTGGACGTCGCCTATATGCTCGATCGCGATTTTATGCGCCGCCTACACTCCTTTACCCGTGAGCTCAAGCCCGGCTTTGTGCTCATCGGCGAGACGCTCCACGGCGACTACAATCAGATCGTCAACGACGAGATGCTCGACTCGTGCACTAATTACGAGTGCTACAAGGGCCTGTATTCCAGCTTTAACTCGGTCAACATGTTCGAGATCGCCCATTCGCTGCACCGTCAGTTTGGCGGCGATCCGTGGTGCATCTACCGCGGCAAACATCTGCTGTCGTTTGCCGACAACCACGATGTGCCGCGCCTGGCAAGTATCCTTACCGACAAGTCGTGTCTGCGTCCCGCCTACGGCATGCTCTTTGGCATGCCGGGCATCCCGTGCGTCTACTATGGCAGCGAGTGGGGAATTGCCGGCGAAAAGGGTGGCCCCGATGGCGACTGGGCGCTGCGACCTGCGCTCGATGAGCCTGCGCCCAACGAGCTGACGGCGTTCATCACGCAGCTTGCGCACCTTCGCTCGGCCGATGACGCGGCGGCCTGTGCTCTCAACTACGGTGCCTATCGCAACGTGGTGATCCAGAACAAGCAGCTGCTGTTCGAGCGCGCCTGTGATGACGCGACGGTGCTCGTGGCGGTGAACGCCGTGGGCGAGCCTTACACCTTTGGCGCCGGCGAGCTCAACGGGTCCTTTGTCGACCTGCTTGCCGACGATGCGCCCACGGTCGAGCTGCCGGGCTCCCTTGAACTTGCGCCCTATGAGGTGCGTTATCTGCTGAGAGCCTAGCCCATGCCTGTGTCTGACGAGGGCTATCAACATATTGAGCATGGGTTTGAGCCCGTGTTCGACCGGCGCTCGCGCGTTTTGGTGCTGGGGTCGTTTCCCTCGGTGCTCTCGCGTGCCAATGCCTTTTATTACGGTAACCCTCAGAATCGCTTTTGGCGTGTGATGGCCGCATGCCTCGGTGTGCCCGTGCCGCCCAACGAGGGAGACTCTTTGGCGAGCGGCGAGCCCGCGACGCTCGACGCCTCGGTTGCTGCCAAGCGGGCTATGCTGCTCAACGGCGGTGTGGCCCTGTGGGACGTGATCGAGAGCTGTGACATCAAGGGCTCAAGCGACGCGAGCATTCGCAACGTTGTGCCGGCGCATATCGAGCGCATTACCGATGTCACGCCGATTGAGGTCGTTATCTGCAACGGCGGCGCGGCCGGGCGGCTCTACAAACGCTATCTACAAGAGCGGACGGGGCTACCCGCCATCGTGCTGCCGTCGACGAGTCCTGCCAACGCGGCGTGGCGTTTGGAGCGGCTTGTCGAGCGTTGGAGTGAAGCCGTTGACTGGGCAGCTTATTAATTTAGATTATTGATTGAGTGCGGGCGCCGAGGTGTTTCAGAACGCCTCGCCAGATCGGCGCGGGCACGGCTGGCTCGGCGCAAACCATGCCGTCGGCGTCGACGTTGGCGGCATTGCCGCCGCCAAGTCGCTGTGCATGCTCGACGGAGCAGCCCATGCGCACGGCGCCCACGAGCTTGTCCATGGCCTCCGAAAACGGTCGCCGCAAGAGTCCCATGCGCGGGGAGCGACGAAGCGCCGCAATGCCGCTGCCGGCGCAGATGGCAACGCCGCCACACCACAATTGGTCATGGCGCTCGCATGCCTTGTGCAGGCGAACGGCGGTCCCACGCGCCTGCTCAGTGCCCTCTTGTGCGGCTCGAATCGCGGCATAGACGCGCGTTCCCGTACCGCCAAAGCGCTCAAGCGCCTGCTCGATAGCAGTCAACGTCTCATCGTCAGCCACATCTTCAATGGCCAGCACGATGCCATCGGCAACGCTGCCGGCGTCATTTGCCTTCAAGTCGACCGGGCGGGGGAGTGCGGTGCCGGAAAGTTGAGCATAGGCGGCGATGGCATCCTGCAGGTCCCAGAGCAAAAAATCAAGATCGGCGCTATTGGGAATACTGATATACGCAATGGTGTGCAGTGTTTTTGGTAAGTCGCCGCGCGCGGTCGTCTCCATGCCATCTCCTTTCCGGCTCGTTTCCGTTTAGGTTACACCGTCTGGTGGCGCCCCGCCGCGCTATCCTAGTGCAACCCTTATGAAAGGAACGCCATGCGTCTGCCCATGAATACCTCGCTTGCCATGCTCAAGCCCTCCGGTATCCGCCGGATTAACGCGCTCGCCGCCCGGCATCCGGGGTGTATCGCGCTCGCGCTCGGCGAGCCCGATTTTCCCACGCCCGATGTGATTAGCGCCGAGGTGACCGCCGCGCTGGACCGCGGTGACACGCACTATCCGCCCAACAACGGTCGCCCCGCCCTGCGTGATGCACTGTCCAAATATATGGATGACGCGGGCCTGGCGTTTTCCGCCGATGAGGTCATCCTGACCGACGGCGCGACCGAGGCACTGTCGGCAACATTTATGGCTATGCTCAACCCCGGCGACGAGGTCATTATCCCCACGCCCGCCTTTGGCCTGTACGAGAGCATCGTCGTGGCCAACCACGCCAAGGCGGTCTTCTTGGATACGGAGCCTGCGCAATTCCAGATTGACGAGGACGCGCTTAGCGCCTGTGTGACCCCGGCGACCAAGGCCATCGTCATCTGCTCGCCCAACAATCCCACGGGTTGCATCCTCGACACGGCATCGCTCGACGCCGTGGCGCGCGTGGCAGAGCAGGCGGGCATCTACGTAGTCTGCGACGACGTATACAACCGTCTGGTCTACGTGGACGGCTACGAGCGCTTTGCCCAGCGCCACCCGGAGCTGCGTGAGCAGACGGTAGTCATCGAGAGCTTCTCCAAGCCATGGGCCATGACTGGCTGGCGTTTGGGCTGGCTCGCAGCAGCAGCCCCCGTCATCGCCGAGATCGCCAAGGCTCACCAATACTTAGTATCGAGTGCCGTCTCCTTCGAAATGGACGCCGCAGCCCGAGCCCTCACCGTCGACCCCGCTCCCATGCTCGAAGTCTACCGAGCTCGTCGCAAACGTGTACTCGCAGCCTTAAACGCCATGGGCCTCGACGCAGTAGAGCCCGCAGGAGCCTTCTACACTTTCCCGAGCATCAAAAAGTTCGGTCTAACCAGCGAAGACTTCTGCATCAAAGCCATCAAAGAGGCTAACGTAGCCCTAGTCCCCGGAAACTGCTTCGGCACCGAAGGCCACATCCGCCTAAGCTACTGCGTCTCCGACAAAGATTTGGACGAAGGTCTCCACCGCCTGTCCACCTTCGTTTCAACCTTGTAGCCATCAGGGATGCAACACATCAGCCCACCGACCCAAGCATTATGAGTGGGGGCGTCAGCCAACGAAAACCCGGGCTGCCCAAAGTCAACGCAGGCACGCGCCGCCGAAGGCCAGGCGCAAGGTTTTCGTAGATTCCGCACGAGCCGAAGAGCACTTAATGTGCTCTTCGTGCGAGCCAGGACTTGACCGAGCGAAAACCTTGCGCCTGGCCTTCGGCGGAGCGTGCCGGATGGTGGAATTGTGTGCAGCCCGGTTTTCCGTTGACCGACGCCGGGGTCCCCGCCATAATACTTTCGGTTCACGCACGAATCCGCTGCCAGAGACAGCCGGTGCAAACGGGCATCGCCCGCGAGCTTAATGGGACATCCCGCCAGCCGAGGTGGTCGAGTAGATATGTCTTCTCGCCCCCGTCGCTCATGCAGCGCGGGGGCTTTCTTTTTGGACATGCCCCCGTCACGTCCTTGTGGCGGACCGTGCCCGGAAAGAATTCGAGGAGGTGTAATTCATGCCCCAGCAGTACAAAATCGACAAGGTTGCAGAGATCGAGTCCCGTATCGCCGAGAACGCCGGTCTGTTCGTCGTCAACTACAACGGTCTGACGGTTAAGCAGGCTCAGGAGCTGCGTCATCAGCTTCGCGAGTGCGGCGCCGAGATGAAGGTCTACAAGAACAACCTGGTCAAGATCGCTCTCAAGAACCAGGAGCAGCCCGAGCTCGACGAGATCCTCGCCGGCCCCGTCGCTTATGTGTTCTACGAGTCCGAGCCGGTCGAGGCCGCTAAGGCCCTTAAGGACTTCTCTGCTAAGTCCAAGGGCGTCCTTGAGATCAAGGGCGGTATCTCCGACGGCAAGGCCGTTTCCGCTGATGATGTTAAGGCTATCGCCGAGCTGCCCACCAAGGATCAGCTTCTCGGCCAGATCGCCGGTCTCATCTCCGGTTTCGCTCGCGACATCGCTGTCTGCGTCAACGGCGTTTCCTCTGGTCTCGCTCGTTCGATTCAGCAGGTCTCCGAGCAGAAGGCAGCCTAGTCGCTGTTTTCACCCGCGGCGGCAACGCCGCACCCCTGGCGCATTCGCGCCGTGTTTTAACTGATCTCCGTGCACAGACACGGAAACCGAAAGGACTTAGAAATGGCTAAGCTTACCACCGATGAGATCATCGATGCTCTTAAGGAAATGACCCTTCTCGAGGCTTCCGAGCTCGTTAAGGCTATCGAGGACACCTTCGGCGTTTCCGCCGCTGCTCCTGCCGCTGTTGTTGCCGCTCCCGCTGCTGGCGCTGCTGAGGCCGAGGAGAAGACCGAGTTTGACGTCGTGCTCGAGGGCTTCGGCGACAACAAGATCCAGGTCATCAAGGCCGTCCGTGAGCTCACCAACCTTGGCCTGAAGGAGGCCAAGGAGGTCGTCGAGGGCGCTCCCAAGGCTGTTCTCGAGGGTGCCAAGAAGGAGGACGCCGAGGCTGCCAAGGAGAAGCTCGAGGCTGCTGGCGCTGCTGTCACCCTCAAGTAATCAGGCTTTCTCGCCAGATTTCTTTGCAGACGGGGTTCGCATTGCGAGCCCCGTCTTTTTTGTTTTTCGGTCCCTCGGCATCGGTTGCTCAAACTGCCATGTTCTGTGATTTGCGTCGTATCGGGTGCCCTGCCGTTGGGCAATAAAATTGCACCATTCGAGCAATAATTTGCGTTGACCTGCTGAAGAATTGTCTCTGCCTTGTAGCGACATATAGTTCCAGCGGTAAGATGCTTGGGTATCGCAATTTGGTCTGCGGCTGTGTGCCGCACGCATGGGGCGCTTTTGCGCCTGCGAAAGGATCTTTGAATAACATGAAGGCAATCATCCCCGCCGCCGGTCTTGGCACGCGTTTTCTGCCTGGCACCAAGTGCACGCCCAAAGAGATGCTGCCGGTGCTCGACAAGCCCGTCATTCAGTACGTCGTCGAGGAGGCACTCGACCCCGAGGAGGTCGACGACGCCATCATCGTTACTTCTCCCGGCAAGCCCGAGCTGCTGAACTACTTCCAGCCCGACCGTTCGCTCGAGAACCTGCTGCGCGAGCGCGGCAAGAACGCCTATGCCGATGCCGTCGCCCACGCTGGCGGTATGCCGGTCGACTTCCGTTATCAGTACGAGCCCAAGGGCCTCGGCCATGCTATTCGCTCTGCTGCCGACGCCGTGGCAGGGGAGAACTTCCTGGTTCTTCTGGGCGACTACGTTGTGCCTAACCGCGATATCTGCGACAAGATGCTCGCCGTTTCCAAGGAGCACGGTGGCGCTTCGGTTATCGCCGTCGCTGCTTGCTCGCCCGAGGAAGTCAGCCGCTACGGCGTTATCGCCGGCGAGCGCGTCGGTTCGCTCGAGGGCGCCGAGGACGTTGCCGATGCCGAGCCGGGCGCTGTCTGGCGTATCGGCGGTCTGGTTGAGAAGCCCGCTCCCGAGGCTGCTCCGTCCAACCTGTACATCGTCGGTCGCTACCTGCTGAGCCCGCTGGTCATGGACCTGCTGGCAGATCAGCAGGCCGGCAAGGGCGGCGAGATCCAGCTCACCGACGCCATGGCCCGTTCGCTCGACCGCGAGGCCATGTATGCGGTCGTCATCGACCCGCTGTCGGGCTACGACACCGGCACTCCCTCTGGCTGGATGGCCACCAACGCCCTCATGGCTGCAAGCGACCCCCGCTTTGCCGATGCCTTCTGGGACGCTATCGACGAGCGCGGCGGATTGATGCGCAAGTAAGCCTTCGGGCATCGACATTTACGGGCGCGGACTTCGGTTCGCGCCCGTTTTTTATAAGAGCTGCGATTGCCGGCTCTCTGTTCACAGAAAATATATGAACAGATGTTCGATACACATATATCTACCTGCGTGTTTTCTGTCGAAAAACTTTGCTACTCCAAAAACTCAATCGCGTCAAGGCTTTTCTTGCCCAACGGTCGGTACCTGATAAACTATTAGGTTGCGATAACTGGCGAAGCTATGCCTCGCCAACCCACCGAGCATTTCCGTGAAGGAGGAAAAACCTGGTGACCTACGCATACACTGCCACTGAGCGCAAGCGCGTCAGCTTCGGGAAAATCCCGGAGGCCATGGAGCTCCCCAACCTTATCTCTGTTCAAAGGGAATCCTTTGAGCGTTTTAAGGACGAGGGCCTTCGTGAGGCGTTCAAGGAATCCAGCCCCATCCAGAGCCAGAACCATGTTCTCGAGGTTACCTTCGGCGAGCATCAGTTCGGCGACCCCGCGCACACCGTCGAGGAGTGCCGCGAGAAGGATATGACCTATCAGGCTCCGCTTCTGACCGACGTCCGTCTCACCAACAAAGAGACCGGCGAGATCAAGGAGCAGCTCGTCTTCATGGGCGACTTCCCCATGATGACCGATCAGGGCACCTTCATCATCAACGGTACCGAGCGTATCGTCGTCTCGCAGCTCGTCCGCTCCCCGGGCGTGTACTACAGCTCCGAGATGGATTCGGGCAAGCAGATCTACAAGGCCCAGATCATCCCGTCCCGCGGTGCCTGGCTCGAGTTTGAGGTCGACAAGCGCGACCAGCTCATGGTCTCCATCGACCGTAAGCGCAAGCAGAGCGCCACGATGTTCCTGCGCGCCCTTGGTATCGCCGTCACCAACGACGACATCATCGAGCTGCTCGGCAACTCCGATGTGATCAAGCGCACCCTGGAGCGCGACACCGCCCTTACCCGCGAGGACGCCCTCATCGAGATCTACCGTCGCCTGCGCCCGGGCGAGCCTCCCACCGTGGACGCTTCCCGCAGCCTGCTCGAGGGCCTGCTCTTTAACCCGCAGCGCTACGATCTGGCCCGCGTCGGTCGTTACAAGGTCAACAAGAAGCTCAACCTCACCACCGAGGAAGAGGTCACAGTGCTCACCGACGAGGATATCGTCGCGACGCTGCGCTACCTGCTGTCCCTCGCTGCCGGCGAGCAGGGCTTCAAGGTCGACGACATCGACCACTTCGGCAACCGCCGTATCCGCACCGTCGGCGAGCTCGTCGCCAACCAGTTCCGTATCGGCATGAGCCGTATGGAGCGCGTCGTCCGTGAGCGCATGAGCTCCCAGGACATTGACGAGATCACCCCGCAGTCGCTCATCAACATCCGCCCGATCGTGGCCTCCATCAAGGAGTTCTTCGGTTCCTCGCAGCTCTCGCAGTTCATGGACCAGGCGAACCCCCTGACCGGTCTGACCCACAAGCGCCGTCTGTCCGCACTCGGCCCTGGTGGTCTTGCCGGCCACAAGTCCGGCTCCAGCCGCCGCACCAACGTGCCGACGGCCGTCCGCGACGTTCACAACTCGCACTACAGCCGCATGTGCCCGATCGAGACCCCCGAAGGCCCCAACATCGGCCTGATCGGCTCGCTCGCCCTCTACGCCCGTGTCAACGAGTATGGCTTCATCGAGGCCCCGTTCCGTCGCGTCGAGAACGGCGTTGCCACCGACCAGATCGACTGGATGACCGCTGACGAGGAAGAGAAGCACGTCATCGCGCCGGCCAACACGCCGCTCGATCCCAAGACCAACGAGTTCATCACGACCGATGCCGAGGGCAAGATCGTTCGCCCGCATACCGTGATCGCCCGTACCCGCGACTTCGACGGCTCCTTCGGCGCTCCCGCCGACGTGCCCGTCGAGGACGTCGACTACATGGACGTCTCGCCGCGTCAGATGCTCTCCGTCGCAGCCACGCTGATCCCGTTCCTCGAGCACGACGACGCCAAGCGTACGCTGATGGGCGCTAACATGCAGCGTCAGGCTGTGCCGCTGGTTCACCCCGCCGCTCCCTATGTCGGTACCGGCATGGAGCGTCGCGCCGCCCTGGACTCCGGCGAGGTCACCCTGGCCAAGAACGCCGGCGAGGTCATCTTTGCCGACGCCGCCAAGATCATCGTCAAGCATGCCGGCGGCATGGACGAGTATCACCTGGCCAAGTACCAGCGCTCCAACCAGTCCACCTGCATCAACCACCGTCCGCTCGTGCGCGTCGGTGACACCGTTGAGCAGGGCGAGCCCCTGGCTGACGGTCCTTCGACCGATCATGGCGAGCTTGCACTGGGCCAGAACCTCACCGTGGCCTACATGCCGTGGGAAGGCTTCAACTACGAGGACGGTATCGTCGTGTCCGAGCGCCTGGTGGCCGAGGACCTGCTGACGACCATCAACATCACCCGTCACGAGATCGACGCCCGCGACACCAAACTCGGCCCCGAGGAGATCACCCGCGAGATCCCGAACCTCTCCGAGGACATGCTTGCCAACCTCGACGAGGACGGCATCATCCGCATCGGCGCCGAGGTCGGCCCTGGCGACATCCTGGTCGGCAAGGTCACGCCTAAGGGCGAGAGCGCTCTGACCGCCGAGGAGCGCCTGCTGCGCGCCATCTTCGGTGCCAAGGCCCACGATGTCCGCGACACCTCCCTTAAGATGCCTCACGGCGCTTACGGCCGCGTTATCGACGTCGTCCGCTTTAGCCGCGAGAACGGCGACGACCTGGCCCCCGGCGTCAACGAGCAGGTGCGCGTCTACGTCGCCCAGCGTCGTAAGATTCAGCAGGGCGATAAGATCGCCGGCCGCCACGGCAACAAGGGTGTTATCTGTAACGTTCTGCCGGTCGAGGACATGCCCTACATGGCTGACGGTACCCCGATCGACGTTATCCTTAACCCGCTGGGCGTTCCTTCGCGTATGAACGTCGGCCAGCTGCTCGAGTGCCACCTTGGCTGGGCTGCTGCCTGCGGTTGGGATACCGAGCAGGCCGACTCCGACAAGTATGTCCCCGGTCCGTTCTTCACTGCCACGCCCGTCTTCGACGGCGCCAAGGAGGACGAGATCGCCGAGGTCATCCGTCGTGCCAACAAGAACATGCTCAACAAGGCCACCGCTGCCTTTGGCGATCACATGCGTCCCGAGTTCGTCACCCAGCTTGACGAGCGCGGCAAGACCCGTCTGTTCGACGGTCGCACCGGCGAGGAGTTCCGCGAGCCCATTACCGTGGGTACGTCCTACATCCTCAAGCTCGGCCACATGGTCGACGACAAGATCCACGCCCGTTCGACCGGCCCTTACAGCCTGGTTACCCAGCAGCCTCTGGGCGGCAAGGCCCAGTTCGGCGGCCAGCGCTTCGGCGAGATGGAAGTTTGGGCACTGTACGCATACGGTGCGTCCAACGTCCTGCAGGAGATTCTGACCGTCAAGTCCGACGATACCGTGGGCCGCGTCAAGACCTACGAGTCCATCGTCAAGGGCGAGAACGTCCCGGTTCCGGGTATCCCCGAGTCCTTCAAGGTTCTCGTCAAGGAGATCCGCTCCCTCGCACTGGACATCGAGCCCATGCACGATGCCGACGAGGACGCCTCCGCACCTGTGACCGCCGAGGAGACCTCTGCTCTCGACGACCTGGCTGCGCTCGCCGGCGTTGACACCGACGTCGAGGCCGAGGATGCCGAGACCGCCGAGGCACCCGAGGCTGTCGCCGCCACGACCACTGATAAGGAGTAGTTGACTGTGGCAGATTTCGAAGCTACTGATTTTGACTCGGTAAAGATCTCCCTTGCCTCCGCCGACCAGATCCGTTCCTGGTCGCACGGTGAGGTTAAGAAGCCGGAGACCATCAATTACCGTACCCTCAAGCCCGAGAAGGACGGCCTGTTCTGCGAGAAGATCTTCGGTCCCGCCAAGGACTGGGAGTGCTCCTGCGGCAAGTACAAGGGCATCCGCTTTAAGGGCATCGTCTGCGAGCGCTGCGGCGTCGAGGTTACCTCGGCCAAGGTGCGTCGCGACCGCATGGGCCACATCGAGCTCGCCGCTCCCGTGTCCCACATCTGGTACTTCAAGAGCCCCACGAGCTTCCCGATGAGCCGTATGCTCGACATCAAGTCCAAGGACCTGGAGAAGGTTCTGTACTTTGCCAGCTACATCATCACCGAGGTCGACTACGAGGCTCGCGAGGCCGACGCTGACGACCTGCGCGAGGAGCTCGCCGCCGATCTGGAAGAGATCGATGCCGAGTGCGCCCGCCAGATCGAGTCCCTCAAGGAGCAGGGCGACCCCGAGAACTTTGACGAGTTCTCCGACGAGGAGCCGCTGACCCCCGAGGAGATCGCCTCTGGCATCGTCGATATCGAGGAAGAGTGCAAGGACGAGAAGCAGCTCCGCACGGACGCCTTCAACGCCTTCATGAAGCTCACCGAGCGCGACCTCATCTCCGATGAGCCGCTGTTCCGCGAGATGACCCGTTACTACTCCATGTACTTCAAGGGTGGTATGGGTGCCGAGGCCGTCCGCGACCTGCTCGCTGCCATCGACCTCCCCTCCGAGGCCGAGAAGCTCAAGGCCATCATCGCTGACGAGGATTCTCAGAAGCAGAAGCGCGAGAAGGCCGTCAAGCGCCTCGAGGTCGTTGACGCCTTCCTGAAGGGCGGCAACAGCCCCGCGAACATGATCCTGGACGTCATCCCGGTCATTCCGCCCGATCTGCGCCCGATGGTCCAGCTCGACGGCGGTCGCTTTGCCGCGTCCGACCTCAACGACCTGTACCGTCGCGTGATCAACCGTAACAACCGACTCAAGCGCCTGCTCGACCTGGACGCCCCTGCGATCATCGTGAACAACGAGAAGCGCATGCTCCAGGAGTCCGTGGACGCCCTGTTCGACAACGGCCGTCGTGGTCGCCCGGTCTCTGGCCGTGGCGGTCGCCCGCTCAAGTCGCTCGCCGAGGCCCTCAAGGGCAAGCAGGGTCGTTTCCGCCAGAACCTGCTGGGTAAGCGTGTCGACTACTCCGGCCGTTCGGTTATCGTTACCGACCCCAAGCTGCTGCTGCACCAGTGCGGTCTGCCCAAGACCATGGCGCTGGAGCTCTTCAAGCCCTTCGTCATGAAGCGCCTGGTCGAGCTTGGCAAGGTCGAGAACATCAAGGGCGCCAAGCGCGCTATCGACCGCGGTGCCACCTTTGTGTGGGATATCCTCGAAGAGGTCATCGACGGCCGCGTCGTGCTGCTCAACCGCGCACCGACCCTGCACCGTCTGTCTATCCAGGCCTTTGAGCCGGTTCTGGTCGAGGGCAAGGCTATCCACCTGCACCCGCTGGTCTGCTCGCCCTTCAACGCCGACTTCGACGGCGACCAGATGTCTGTCCACGTGCCGCTGTCCAGCCAGGCTCAGGCCGAGGCTCGCGTGCTCATGCTCTCTGCGAACAACCTGCGCTCGCCGGCATCCGGCAAGCCGGTCAACATCCCCTCGCAGGACATGATCATTGGTGTGTACTACCTGACCCAGGTCCGCGACGGTCTGCCGGGCGAGAACCACGTGTTCGCCAGCTTCGACGACGCGCTGCACGCCTATGACTGCCGCTCCGAGGTCGACATGCAGGCCAAGATTCAGGTCCGCGTGTCCGCTGCCGACGCCAATGTCATCAACGAGGACGGCACCCGTATCTTCCGCGTCAAGAACGGCAAGAACGAGTTCGTCGACTACGACGTCACCGGCAACAAGACCGCGCGCTTCGAGACCTCTATCGGCCGCATCATCTTCAACCGCCAGTGCCTGCCCGAAGACTACGAGTTCATGAACTACAAGATGGTCAAGGGCGATGTGGCCAAGCTGGTTGCGGACTGCTGCGATCGTTACCCCGAGGCCAAGGTCGGCCCGATCCTCGACGCCATCAAGTACTCCGGCTTCCACTACGCTACCCGCGCCGGCCTCACCATCTCGGTGTGGGACGCTCTCATCCCTGCCGAGAAGCAGGAGCTGCTCGATCGCGCCCAGGCCAACGTCGACCAGATCAACGAGTACTTCGAGGAGGGCTTCATCAACGAGACGGAGCGCCACATCGAAGTCGTTAACGAGTGGACCGCTTGTACCGATAAGGTTGCAGCGCTCATGCTCGACTTGTTCGACGAGGAGAACCCGCTCTACATGATGGCCGACTCCGGCGCCCGTGGTTCTAAGACCCAGCTGCGTCAGCTCGGCGGCATGCGTGGCCTGATGGCAGACATGTCCGGCGAGACGATCGACCTTCCCATTAAGGCGAACTTCCGCGAGGGCCTGCTGCCGCTCGAGTACTTCATTTCGACCTACGGCGCCCGTAAGGGCCTGGTCGATACCGCATCCCACACCTCGGACTCTGGTTACCTGACCCGTCGTCTGGTCGACGTGGCCCAGGACGTCATCGTCCGCGAGGAGGACTGCGGTACGCACGAGGGCGTCACCTACAACCTCATCATCCCCGGCACCACCGACCTCAACACCGACCTCGTCGGCCGTTGCTTCATTGAGGACGTCGTGGCTCCCGATGGCACCGTGCTCTTTGAGCAGGACGGCTACATCGAGAAGGTCGCTGACATCCAGAAGATGGTCGATGCCGGCCTTAAGAAGGTCAAGCTTCGCGCGCTGCTCACCTGCCGCTCCAAGTACGGCGTGTGCCAGAAGTGCTACGGCTGGGATCTTTCCACCCGTCGTCCGGTCGCCATCGGTACCGCGGTCGGCATTATTGCCGCCCAGTCCATCGGCGAGCCCGGTACGCAGCTTACGATGCGTACCATTCACTCCGGCGGCGTCGCTGGCGTCGACGATATTACGCAGGGTCTGCCTACGGTCAGCCGTATGTTCGATATCGTCGGCAACGTCAACGAGAAGATCCTGGGTCGCGAGGCCGAGCTGGCTCCGTACTCCGGCCACCTCTCGATTAAGCCCGAGAAGTCCGAGTACGTGCTGACGCTCACCGACTCCGAGGATCACACCCGTGTCCTCGACGAGCGTCGCGTCCCCGCTTCGGTGCGCTTCATGCCCGAGATCGAGGACGGCTGCGAGGTTCGCGCCGGCGACCAGATCACCAAGGGCTTCGTTAACTTCCGCAACCTGCGCAAGCTGACCGACATCGAGTCGACGATGCACACCTTCGTCGAGAGCGTCAAGGACGTCTACACCAGCCAAGGCGTCGACCTGAACGACAAGCACATCGAGGTGCTCGCACGTCAGATGCTGCGTCGCGTTCAGATCACCAACCCCGGCGACTCCAAGTACCTGCTTGGTCAGTACGTCGACCGCTACGAGTTTGCCGACGAGGTCGAGTGCGTTGCCCGTCTGGGCGGTCAGGCTCCCGTGGCCGAGCCCGTCATCCTGGGTACGCTCAAGGTCGCGTCCAACATCGACTCCTGGCTGTCGAGCGCTTCGTTCATCCGTACCGCTGGCGTCCTTACCGAGGCTGCCATCGAGGGCAAGGTCGACCACCTGCTCGACCTTAAGTCCAACGTCATCGTCGGTAAGAAGATCCCGGCTGGTACCGGCCTCAAGCCGTACGCCAACGCCAAGCTGACGTATCGCACGGCCGACGGCTACGTGGACATCGATGGTCCGGCTTCGCCCAACGCCAAGTCGCTGCCCGAGTGGGCTCCTGTGGAGCTCAAGGACCTGGACGAGCAGCTTCCGCAGCAGCTCGACTGGGCCGGCTACGACGAGTTCGGCGGTGCTGACGGTTCGTTCACCCGCAACGGCCACACCATCTCTGCTGAGAAGGCTCGCCTGTACCTGTTCGACGACCTGGGCGTGTCGCAGCGCTGGACCAACAAGTTCAGCGAGGTCGGCATCGAGACGGTCGGCGACCTGGTCGGCAAGTCCGAGGAGGATCTGCTGCGCATCGATGGCATCGGTGCCAAGGCGATCGAGGAGCTCCGTGACGGCCTGGAGGCCCACGACCTGCTCTACATCCTCGAGAACAACGACGACGTTGCCGACGAGGAAGACCTCTCGCAGCTGCTGCAGATGGTCTTTAGCCCCGACGGTCCGGACGACATCCTGCTGGGCACCTCCGCCACGCCGACGCATCACGCCGACGCCGACGAGGAGCTCCTGGGCGCCCCGATCGACGACAAGAAGGCTCCCGCCAACGGTGCCATCAACGAGGACATGGCTTCCCTCGACGAGCTACTCAACCAGCTCGTAGACACCGACGACGCCGAAGAGGCCAAGGACAACGACGAGGAATAATTTCCTAGTACGTTAACCGCCCTTCCAAAGACCCGCTTCCCAACAGGGGAGCGGGTCTTTTTTGGTGAGGAACGTTGCCCCGACGAGCACGTCGGATTCCCGGAACGGGCGGCCCGCTGTTAAAGTTTGTCGCGAGTTCCGCACGCAAAGGAAAGCACTTAATGTGCTTTCCGTCTTGTGCAGGACTGTAGAGCAGCAAACTTAAACAGCGGGCCGCCCGTTCCGGGAATCCGCCCCCGCGCACAGAAGGGGATTCCTTTTGCCAATAAGGGACAGGTTTATTTTGGTCGGTTTTTCATGCTTGAATTTGAAACATTTCGCCCGACAAGAGCGTATCTATGGTGAGGGCCTCATCGAGAACCATTAATGTCACCGGGAGGTGATTATGGAAGAACAAGCTTTTAGACAGGCGGTCGAAGACCACCGGGATGTCGTGTTTCGGATCGCATTGACGTATCTGCGTGATCGCGCTGACGCCGACGATGTCGCTCAAGACGTCTTTCTTAAGTTGCTCAAAAGCGACGCGCAATTTGAAAACTGGGAGCATCTTCGTCGATGGCTTATCCGGGTCACGATCAATGAATGTAAATCTCTCTTTCGAAAGCCGTGGAGGCGCGTGGAGGATATTGAGAATCTGGCCGATTCGCTTTCGACGGCGCAGGAGGAGACCAAGGCGGTCCTGTCAGACGTTATGCGACTTCCGGAACGATTCCGTATTCCTATCGTGCTCTATTACTATCTGGGCTTCTCGACTTCAGAAATTGCCGAGTTACTGCATGTGCCAGCCGCGACCGTTCGAACGCGTTTAGCTCGCGGCAGATCGAAGCTCAAGTTCATCCTAGAGGAGGGCGACCGTGAAATCCAACCAGATCAAGCAGGCCTTCGAGTCCGTCCAAGCCGATAGCGATCTTGCTGACCGTGTTCTTTATGCCGCTGCTGGCGAGCCGCTTCGCCGAAAGGGTCACGCGAAGCCTCTGTATGTTGCCGTAATCGGATGTCTTGCCGGAGTGCTGGCGACCGGAGGGGTCGCCTACGCTGTTGTCAATTCCAGTTATTTTGCCTCTGCCTGGGGAAACCATGGCAACGGAGAGTCCGTTACCTGGACAAATGGCGGCTCGTCGGGGACGAAATATACCTACACCAGAGAGTTTGGTGATGGTATCGCGCCCCAAAGCCTGGAGGGTGCAGTCCAGAAGGTCAATCTGTCCGTCGAGGGCAACGGCTATACGCTCGACATTCATGAGATGGCAATCGACGAGAACGGTTGCGGTGCTGTGACGTTTACATTGTCCAATCCGAATGGCGTTAACTACTACAAGCCGGCGGCAGAGCTTGGCGAACTTGTTCTCTATGGTGAAGAAGAAGGGGGCGTCAGTACACCCAGCATGAACTTCGGCGAGGAATGGGCTGATACACGCTGCACCATTGATAAAGACACATCAAGCGACACGGTCATTAACGGCACGATGTACTTTGCATCTTGGAATCGCGATCGAGATTTACGACATGCGGTCACCTGGAATATCAGTTGGACGGAGGGCAAAGGTGAGGATGCGAAGGTGATCGAGGTATCGACGCCAGAGTTTAACGTCGGAGCGCACGTCGATACAAAAGAACTCCGCTCCGATGACTCGCCTCTCGAGATCAGTCCGTTTTCCATCCAGACGCACATCGATGATCTGGGCTATGAAGCAGTTGATCATAAACTGACCGTCACCTACAAGGATGGGTCAGAGCAGATTATCGAAGATGACGACGCAGGGGCGTACAATTTCTATGTTTCGATGGGACGCAATAGCGGAGAGAACATTTGGGTGCCAACGAAGTTGATTGATGTCGACCAAGTGGTCTCAGTAACGCTTGAGGGCACACGCTGCACTTCAACAGGGGGCGCCGAAACGTCGGAACCCTTTACCATCGTCTATTCGTAAGATTTGGGGCCGCTTCCTACTAGGGGAAGCGGCCTCTTTTGCGTTAAATGGAAACGCCGCCGATTTCCATGCGACAGATGAGAGCAGATTACCGCTGGAGCGCGACGTTTCCCCAGATAAAACCGACCAAAATAAACCTGTCCCTTTTTGGCAGGGAACGTTGCCCCGACGAGCACGTCGGATTCCCGGTCCGGGCGGCCCGCTGTTTAAGTTTGTCGCGAGTTCCGCACGCAAAGGAAAGCACTTAATGTGCTTTCCGTC
>CABVDG010000008.1:0-80995 GCA_902497075.1 uncultured Collinsella sp. | reverse complement strand
GCGACACTGAAGTAAGTGTCCATCCTCGCAGTATCCGGTTCTCAAGGTGCACGCCCCGCGGCCGATCCGGTTACACCGGGCCGCGCGGCAAGGAGATATATTGCCAGACCGCGAAGCCCTATGGGACGATAATTCCACTCTTCACAAGTCCTACACAATATATTGCTTCCTATATAAGTCATAGAAAGGCTGGTGCGGAAATACTGCACGTATCAGATGATGACCCTTTGATTCAGGAATATATAGAGATCGGTCACCTGTAAGTGTTTATCTACCCGCGCTTTTAGCAATGTAAACCGCGCTTCAGATAAAAAGAGGGAGCGCCGCGCACAACGCGACACTCCCCTAGCGATTCAAGAGAATCTATTAGGCCTCGAGAGCCTTCTTGGCGATGGTGGCCAGCTCGTTGAAGGACTCGATGTCCTCGTAAGCCATCTGAGCCAGGACCTTGCGGTCGAGCTCGATGCCGGCAACCTTCAGGCCGTGCATGAACTGAGAGTAAGAGATGTCGTTCAGACGAGCAGCAGCGTTAATACGAGTGATCCAGAGAGAACGGATCTCGCGCTTCTTGTTGCGGCGATCACGATACTGATACTGCAGAGAGTGCTGGACCTGCTCTTTAGCATGCTTGTAAGTACGCGAAGCGGCACCGTAGTAACCCTTCGCACGGTGCATAACGGTACGGCGCTTCTTCTTGGCGGCAACAGCGCGCTTAATACGTGCCATGTTCTATCAACTCCTAGACGGTAAAACGAAAAACGGGAACGCGAACTTAGGCGAGACGCGACTTGATGACCTTGCGGTCGGCAGCGGCGATCTCGGTCTCCTGACGGAAGCCACGCTTACGCTTGGTGGACTTCTTGCTCAGGATGTGGCTCTTGAAAGCCTTGGCGCGCATAAGCTTGCCGGTACCAGTCTTGCGGAAACGCTTCTTGGTGCCGCTGTGGGACTTCATCTTAGGCATGAAATACTCCTTAATCGGTTACAGAACACTAGTTACTTGGTATCGCTTGCCGCTTTATCCTCATCGAAGGCGCCCTTAATCGGGGCGAGCAGCATAAGCATGTTACGGCCTTCCATCTTAGGCTTGGACTCGACCGTAGCGTAAGGCTTGAGATCCTCGGCGAGACGCTCGAGAACGTTAAGGCCCTGCTCCGGGTGAGCCATCTCACGGCCGCGGAACATGATGGTGATCTTAACGCGTGCGCCCTTCTTGAGGAAACGCAGAACGTGGCCCTTCTTGGTCTCGTAGTCGCCAACGTCGATCTTGGGTCGGAACTTCATTTCCTTGACCTCGACCTTGGACTGGTTCTTACGAGCAGCCTTGGCCTTCATGGCCTGCTGGTACTTGAACTTACCGTAGTCCATGACCTTGCAGACCGGCGGCTCCGCGTTGGGAGCGATCTCGACCAGGTCGAGACCCTGATCGTCGGCGACGCGCTGGGCATCGCGGATGGCGAACAGGCCGAGCTGAGAGCCATCGACGCCAATCAAACGGCACGAAGATGCAGTAATCTCGTCGTTGATGCGGGTGTCATCAGACTTAGCTATTTTCCCTACCTCCATTCATAAAAAAATAACCCGGCGCTTCTCAGCAACCAGGTCGTACACATAGACATCCTCGATTTGAGGAAGGGAATCTAAGTTGTATGACCAGTCAGCTGCTCATTGGCGCCAAAAGGTGGGAACCCTCGGGTTCCTCTTTAGGGCATTGCGGGAACAACGCCTTGCGAATAATAACACGTACAGCGCGTTATCACATTACGTACACGAAAAAGAGGCCTTGACCCCCTTGAACGCTCGCTTGCATGTATGGTGCCCGAGGCGAGACTCGAAGGGCCTTCGCTTCGCGAAGCCCCGGGCTTCGGACGCGCGGCGCCCTCGCCACGCTCCGCTACAAACAGGCCGCAGGCCTGTTTGCTTAACGCTTCGCGCGCTCACGCGAGTTCGGCACGAAAAAGGGGGCCGCAACCCCCTTGAACGCTCACTTGCATGTATGGTGCCCGAGGCGAGACTCGAACTCGCACGTTGTTGCCAACGGTGGATTTTGAGTCCACTGCGTCTGCCAATTCCGCCACTCGGGCACGTAATGCGTGAGTTAGTTTATCACAGCTTTCTACCGATTAGTCCGAAAATGGAACTTCGAGCATTTCGATGAGTTCGCCCGTGCGTAGCATCTCGCGCTGACGGCATCCGCGACCGTCGACCGAAGCCTCACCCATCTGGTTATCGTAAGGGTCCTCGCGCATGCCGTCGAAAGAGGGCTCAAACTCTGCCTGGAATCGATTGTTGGCCACCATACGCCATGGGTCGAGATTGCCAAAGTAGTGACGGCGGCGCCACTCCTCCCCCATCCTGCGAGCAGAAGATCCAAATGACACGTCGGCGTTGAGCCAACCGGTCTGCGGCGTATAGAACTCTGCCCAGTCGTGCGACCCCACCGAATCGGGCGCAACATACAGGCCGCTCTGCCAACGGGCGGGCACACCGGCAATACGGCACATGGTGATAAACGTAAGCGCCATAACACCGCAATCACCGCGAAGCGAATGCGCACAGTCATCGGCAATAGATCCCAAAAGCAAGTACGGCGGCTGATAGCGATAGTCGATATACTGCGTCAGGTAATCATAGATAGCACGGGCGCGATCGAGCGGATCCTCGAGTCCGTCAACAACACCGGCCGTCAGCTGCTGCAGATACGGCGTGAATGCAATGTGCGGACGATCCTCGGAAATATCCTCGGGCAGAGGCGCGTCCATACGCGGATGAACCGGAAGTGCGCCACCGTAGACATCACAATAAGCAGCATCGATGTGATAACGATAAGTCACCGAGAATGAGCGCTCACTCGAAGAAGACCACGAGGCGGTACGCGCCGAAGCGTTCGCGGGAGCAACAGCACCCTCCGGCGTCATGTCGAGAATCTCGACCTGAGACTGTTGGCGGCAGGTGGCGGCTACGGGAAGCCAAGCGCGAACGGTCTCCCCCTCTAGAGCGCCGGGGACAGACAAGGACGCCTTAAGCGTAATAACGCGAGTCAATCCGTTTTGTGACTCCATCTCCTTGAGCATCTCGTTGCGCAGTGCAATTCCGTCCGTAGGATCGGGACGCATGCCGGGAACCTCTTTGGGATATACGCGAAGCGAATCGAGGAAGTTGTCGAGAACGAACAGCTCACCATCGATAAAGCGCCAGTCAATACGCTTACGGTCAATCAGATCGTTAAACTGCTCCTCGGTAAACTCAGGCCACTCCTCGCGAATCATCGCAATAGCTCGATCGCGCGACACCGAAAAATGAAGCGGCGTCTCAAGCATGCGATACCGCTCGGCACGAACGCAGGCAGCAAGCGAGGGATCGGGATCTTGGGCAAGTAGGCGGTCGCAAGCCTCAATAGCCTGCGAAAGATACCCCGCGTCCTTTAAACGCAGAATCTCGGGTGGCAAGCCAACATCTAGAAAACGGAAGTCATCATTGCAAACATCAACAGAGCAACCAACAGGACCCTCGTCAATAACCTTCCCATCCGAAGGCAGCACATTAATAACAGCCATACCAAACTCCAAGTCATTAGAACCCTTGAAGCACATTGTAGCGAGATAAAAAGAAAGCCCCAATAAAGGAACCCTCAACACCGATAAACGGTACCTATAAAAAATGAATTCAGCCCAGTAACCCTGTAGCGTGTTAACAAAGGAGGCCCCGTTCACCCGGAGCTTTTCCCATTGCGCGACTTCTGGCGAAGCCAGTAGCCATCTTAATTCAGACTCGTAACCCTGCGGCGTTAAACGAAGGAAGCCCCGTCCCCCGGAACTGTTTCCTTGGCGCGACTTCTGGCGAAGTCAGGTGAGCGCAAAGGAAACAGTGTAGGGGGACGGGGCTTCCGACGGGAAGTTTAGCGACGCTTACGCCTTGTTGACGGAGCCAAACTCCTCCATGAGCTCCTTGGTGCGGGCAACGATGTTGTCGCGACCAGGCTTGAGGAGCTTGCGGGGGTCAAAGCCCTTGCCCTGCTGATCCTTGCCAGCCTCGATGTACTCGCGAACGCCCTTGGCGAAGACGAGCTGCAGATCGGTGTTGACGTTGATCTTGGAGATACCCAGGGAGATGGCCTTCTTGATCTGATCCTCGGGGATGCCGGTGCCACCGTGCAGGACGAGGGGCAGGTCGCCGGTCTGAGCCTTGATCTCGCCCAGGCGCTCGAAGGAAAGGCCAGCCCAGTCGGCAGGGTACACGCCGTGGATGTTGCCGATACCGCAGGCGAGGAAGTCGACGCCCAGGTCAGCAATCTGCTTGCACTCAGCAGGATCAGCGAGCTCGCCGCTGGAGGTCACGCCGTCCTCGGTGCCGCCGATGCCGCCGACCTCGGCCTCGATGGACATGCCCTTGGAGTGGGCAAGCTCAACGAGCTCCTTGGTGCGGTCGAGGTTAAGCTGGAAGGTCTCCTCGTGAGAGCCGTCATACATGATGGACGTGAAGCCGGCCTCGATGCACTTGAAGCAGTCCTCGTAAGAACCGTGATCGAGGTGAAGGGCGACGGGAACGGTAACGCCCGTGGCCTCGACGGCAGCCTTGACCATGTCGGCGCAGACCTTGAAACCGCCCATCCACTTAGCGGCACCAGCGGTGCACTGAAGGATCAGCGGAGACTTGGCCTCCTCGGCGGCCTGGAGAATAGCCAGGGTCCACTCGAGGTTGTTGGTGTTGAAGGCACCGAGACCGTACTTGCCGGCCTCGGCCTTCTTGAGCATGTCTGCTGCGTTGACGAGCATAAAAGAAACCTCCTGTAAGGTTGCTCCGATAACGCCTGAGATTTTACCACGACATACCCGAGCATAAACGTTCGTTTGTTCACGAATACCATCCGATTGGACAAATTTTGACCGTTTGCCCCACAGAATCGACCCACTGGGGAAAATAGCTTGACGATTGACCGGTCTTCGTGGTTCGAAAGACGGCTTCGAGCCTACATCTGCATAAACGGGTTCTGCATAAGTTCGCGCGCCATCGTGGTCGAATCGCCATGGCCCGTCAAGCAAACGGTATCGGGCGGAAGCGTCTTGGCAAGTTTGGAGAGCGAGCGCATAATCGCCGCCTCGTCACCGCCGGAAAGATCGGTACGACCGTGACTGCCCGGGAAAAGCGTGTCGCCCACAAAGGCGATGTTCCCCTGCTCGGTCGCGGCGAACAGGACGATGCCGCCCGGCGTATGCCCCGGCGTCTCGATCACCTGCAGGCAGACGTCGCCCACCTCGATTGTATCGCCCTCGGCAAGCAAACGCGTCGGCTCACCCGGATCGGGCGTCTCGATACCCCACATGGCGCGCTGCTCCTCGATATTTGCGCGAGGTACCGTCACGTCCTTAGCGCACAACTCATATAGTGCGCTGTCGCCAACGACAGCTCGAACCCCGGCAACCCCGCCAACATGGTCGGCATGACCGTGCGTGCAGACAGAGCCGAGTACGCGCACCTCGGGATGCGCGGTGCGGATATGCTCCACAAGACGCTCGCCCTCCCACGCCGGATCGACGATTAAGCACTCGTCATTCGAAATCACGGCGTAGCTGTTGGTCTGAATCGGGCCGTTGACGAGCGCCTCAATCGAAGCCGCGCCTCGGGGTGTCAGGTCCAAAGTCATATCGCCCATGCGCATACCCTCCTTCTAAAATACGTTCGAGGCACCAAACGATGCCTCGAACGTAACCAATATCTATGATGCTGAGAGGCTCTCGCACCTACACACGGCGCTTGAGTTGCGCTCCGCCCTCGCCGGGCATAAGACGGCGAGCGTCGTAGACCGAATCGACACTGCTGATGGAAGCCAGCAGCGGATCCAGGCCGCTCGCATCCGAAATCTCGACCATAAAGCGCAGGGTCGCAATACCCTCGCGGTTGGTCGAGGTGGCGGCGGAAAGGATATTGCCGCCTGCATCGCCAATGGCAATGGTGACGTCCTTGAGCAGGCCCATGCGGTCCAGGCACTCGACCACGATCTCGACCTGGAAGAGAGTGTCGGCAGCACCATCCCACTCTACGTCAATCATGCGCTCGGGGTGCTCCATGAGGCCCTTGACGTTGGGGCAGTTGGCGCGATGCACTGAGACACCTCGGCCACGCGTGATGAAGCCGACGATATCGTCGCCCGTCACGGGGTTGCAGCAATGAGCCAGACGGACCAGCAGGCCACTGTTGCTCTCGCCCTTAACGATAATGCCGTTACTGGCGCTCTTGCCACGCTTTTGCGGCTTGCGGTTGGAGCCGCGGGCAGGCTGCTTGACGACCTCGGCAATGGCTTCGGTCTTGGTGAGCTGCTCCTCGGGCTTGGGGTCCAAGATTTGCTCGACCTTGTTGCCCACGGCACGTGGGGCGACTTTGCCCGCGCCAACGGCTGCGAACAGGTCCTCGAGCTGTTTGTAGTTAAACTGCCCCGCCACGGCATTAAGCGCACGCGTTGATCGCGGCGTAGAGATGCCATACCCGCGCTTGCGCAGGTCCTTGGCCAGTATATCGCGGCCGGCAGCAGCGTCATCGTCTTTGGTCGCGGCGGCGAAGTAACGGCGAATCTTTGATTTGGCCGAAGGTGTCTTGACGATCTTAAGCCAATCGCGCGACGGCTTAGAGCTCTTGTTAGTCAGAATCTCGACACGGTCACCCGTCTTGATTTCGTGCGTGAGCGGCGCCACCGCACCGTTGATCTTGGCGCCGACGCAGTGGTTACCGACCTCGGTATGAACGGCGTAGGCAAAGTCGAGCGGTGTAGAGCCGGCACGAAGCGCCATGACCTCGCCTTTGGGCGTAAAGACAAAAATTTCCTGGTCGAACAAGTCGACCTTCAGTGAGTGCAGGTATTCCTTGGCATCGGTGATCTCGTCAGACGCCGCCCAGTCGAGTGAGTGCTTAAGCCAGTTGATCTGGTCGTCCAGACGCTGCGCATCGTTGGTCTTAGAGGCAGACGATCCGCCCGACTTCTTGTACAGCCAGTGGGCGGCGATGCCGTACTCTGCCTGCTCGTGCATCTCATAGGTTCGAATCTGAATCTCAAGCGGGCGGGCCGTGGGGCCGATAACCGTCGTATGGAGTGACTGGTAGTTATTGACCTTGGGCATGGCGATATAGTCTTTAAAGCGACCGGGCATGGGATGCCACAAGGTATGCACGGCACCAAGCGTGGAATAGCAATCGCGCACCGAATGAGTGATGACGCGCAGCGCCACCAGGTCGTAAATCTCGGAGAACTCCTTGCCCTTGCGCTTCATCTTTTGATAGATGGACCAATAGTGCTTGGAACGACCGTTGATCTGAAAGCCCTCAAGACCAATGCGATTGAGCTCATCGGTGAGCGTCTTGATGGTCTCGGCAAGATAGCGCTCGCGAACCTCGCGCGATTCGGCTACCATGCGCGCGATGCGCTGGTAGGCATCGGGCTCCAAGTAGAAGAAGGACAGGTCCTCGAGCTCCCACTTGATTGAGCTCATGCCCAGGCGGTCGGCCAGAGGCGCGTATACGTCCATGGTCTCGCGCGCCTTAAACAGACGGCGGTCCTCGCGCAGGGCGGCAAGCGTGCGCATGTTATGCAGGCGGTCGGCGAGCTTGACGATGATGACGCGAATGTCCTTGGACATGGCGAGGAACATCTTGCGCAGCGTGAGGGCCTGCTTCTCGTCCATGCTGTCGACTTCGATGTTGGTGAGCTTGGTCACGCCATCGACGAGCTCGGCCACCGTATCACCAAACAGACCCGAAACATCGGTAAGCGAGGTCTCGGTATCCTCGACGGTATCGTGCAGCAGCGCGGCGCACACCACATCGCAGTCCATCTTAAGATCGGCCAAAATGATGGCAACCTCGACGGGATGGTTAATGTACATCTCGCCCGAGCGCCGCTTTTGGTTGCAGTGCTTCTCGGCAGCAAAGCAGTAGGCCTGCTCCACCTTGGAGAAGTCATCCTCATTCATATATTTGAGGCACAGGCGCTCCAGCTTGTCGTAGCTGTCCGCCATAATCTCGGGCGGCAGCTCATCAGCATGCTTATAGTGCTCCATCTCCGAGAACGGCTGGAGGGTGGAATCATGGGCGGTACGGGCTGCGGCATCCATCGAGGTCCCCTTCCCCTAGGCCCGCGGTACGATCGGGCGGTTAACTTTGGCTAGCATATCAGAAGCGCACGAATCGAGCGCCCAGCTCCGGAAAGCCGAGAACTCCATGCGCGAGCGCAAGCCCTCCAAATAGCGAATTGACCTGCTTAATTGCACGCGACCGGGATTTTCGGCCATCGCGATGCGACGCGTATCGTCAAACCCCGAAACGCGACAGAAACCAAGCTCTTCGAAGATTCCCAGGCCGCTTTCCACCGAGCGCTCGTCGACCGGCGTGCGAGCATCGATGGCAAGACACATCTGAGCGATGTCGATATCGCTCGCGCAGAATGAATCGTCCCCCGTCTTGCCGCGGTTGAAGCGCCACATGGTCTGCAGCGCTCGATAGAGCGTGACAAGCTCATCGCGCTCGGGCGCGTAACAATCGAGCAGGCGCTCGTTAATTCGGGCGTCGCGCGACGAATAGAGCAGGTGAATCACGGCGGGCTGGCCATCGCGGCCGGCACGGCCACTCATCTGGTTAAACTCAATCGCACCAAACGGCATGTGGTAGAGCACGACATGGCGGATATCGGGCAGGTTGACGCCCTCACCAAAAGCCGAGGTTGAAACGATGCAGCTGAGACTTCCGTCTCTAAAGGCTTCTTCAACACGGCGGCGATCGGAGCGCGCAAGCCCGGCGTTATAGAACGCGATATGGGTCGCACAGTCAGGCACGCGTTTGCGCAACGTCTTGGCAAGCGCCACGGACTGGTCGCGCGAGTTCACGTAAATGACGGTCTTCTCCCCCGTCGCCACGATCGACACCAGGCGATTTTCGCGGCTCGCAAGGTCACGGTCGTCCTCGAGCTGCAGGTTCTCGCGAACGGTCTCGTCGACCACCGTCCTGGTAATCGGTAATACACGAGCAAGCTCCGCCACAACCGGAGCCGTCGCGGTAGCCGTTGCCGCCATGACAACGGGGTCGCCCAGGGCCTTGAGGATATCGGGCATGTCGAGATAGGCGCTGCGGTCGCCGCCCTTGGCAAGACCGGCATGATGCGCCTCATCGATAACGACAAAACCGATGCGCCCCGAACGCGCAAAGCGATCGCGGTGAATGGACAGAAACTCGGGCGTCGTGAGCACGATGCCGGTGCGGCCCGAAGCCAAGCCGGCAAACACGTCATCGCGCGCCGCTTCCACGGTCTCGCCGGTCAGCACGCCTACGCCAATGCCGAGCGCGGCCATCGTCGAGGAAAGGTGATAGGCCTGGTCGGCAACGAGCGCGCGCAGCGGATAGACAAAGATACTCGCACGCCCGCGAAGAACCGCCTCGCGCGCGGCATGCACATGGAAGATAAGAGACTTGCCGCGCCCCGTTCCCATAACGGCCAGAACACTTTGGTGATCGGCCAGGGCATCGAGCGCCTCGACCTGCGCGCGGTGCGGCTGGTTCGATCCGATAAAGCTGTGAATGAGCGAGCGCGTGAGCTCGGTATAGGAAAGCTGGGCAAGCGTCTCGCGTTTACGCGACTCCAGGCGCAGTCCAGAATCCGCCGGTTGTACGCCGCGGCGAAGCTCACATGCCGGGTCGTCAACGCTGGGTGCCGTGGTATCGCGGACCAAGACATCTTTGATCATGAGCTTGGGCTTCACACGTCCCTGCCAATGCTCGGCAACGGCCTCGAATACCAAGTCGACGGCGCTGTCGCAATTGATAAGCCTATCGATCTGCGGTACGCGGAACATAATGGCAGGCACACTCGCGGCTCCATCCGTCGCCACGAAGCGCATATGCTCGCCGGTCTTACCCACCACGGCACGATCACACATCGTCACGCCCTCGGCAGCCAGCAGCGGCACCTTATTACCCTGGCCAAACGGCTCAAGGCGGGAAATCTGCTCGATGGTCTCGATATTCAATTCGGAAAGGTCGACCGTGGCGGCAACCTCATCGGTGTCCTCAAAGTCCTCGGCGGGAAGCTCGGACAGCACAGCGGAAAGGCGACGACGGAACTCGTCGAGCTTGGACGCCTCGATGGTCACGCCCACCGCACCGGCATGCCCGCCGCGGCGAATCAGCAGGTCGGAACAGCGCTCGACGGCTTCGAACAGGTTGACCTTGCCCACCGAGCGGCCCGAGCCACGTGCTATACCGTCCTCGATAGAGAAGAGCAACGCCGGCACGTGATATCGGTTGGTAAGGCGGCTCGCCACGATGCCTTTAACGCCCTCGTGCCAGCCCTCGCCACCCACGACGATTGCGCGACCGCCATCATAGGTCTCCTCGACCTTTGCCATGGCATCACGCGTGAGCTCCGCCTCAATCTCGCGACGCTGACGGTTGATCTCCTCGAGCTCGGCCGCCAGTGCACTTGCCTCGATAGGATCGCGGGCAAGCAGCAGGTCGAGCGCCAGCTTGGGATCGGCCATGCGGCCGGCGGCGTTTAAGCGGGGAATGAGCGAGAACGATAGACCGTCCGCCGTAATGGTAGCCAGATCGGCCTTGGCGAGCGCTGCAAGCGCGATGTAACCGGGACGAGCCGTCACGCGCATCTGCTGGATGCCCTCGGCGACCAGTGCGCGATTCTCGGGCGTGAGCGGCATCATGTCGGACACGGTGCCCAGTGCCGCGACCTCAATCAGCGAACGCCAATACGACGGCTTGCCCAGACGCTCGCCCAAAACCTGCACCAGCTTGAGCGCCACACCGGCACCGGCAAGTTCACGCGAGGGGCCCTTATCCTCGAGTTTAGGGTCGGTCAGGGGCACGCCCTGCGGCACCTGATCGGAGGGCTCGTGATGGTCCGTGACCACCAAATCGATCCCCAGGCTCTCCAGATAGGAAACCTCTTCTTTGGCGGCAATGCCGTTATCGACGGTCACGATCAGCTGGGGACGAGCGAGCTCGTTAACGCGGTCGAGCGCCGCGCGCGAAAGACCGTAGCCCTCGTCAAAGCGATGTGGAATAAACGGCGTAACATCGGCGCCAAACGTGCGCAGTGCCTCGGTCAACAGACAGGTCGATGTAATACCGTCGACGTCGAAATCACCAAAGACGGCGATGCGTTCGCGGTTGCGAATAGCACGCTCGACGCGGTCGGCAACGACCGACATGCCCGGGATAATGAGTGGATCGGCCCAATCACGGTCGAGCGAAGGCGTCAAAAATAGCTGGCCTTCCTCGATGGATGTAATGCCGTGCGCAACCATAATGCGCGCCACCAGCCCGGGTATGCCCAGACCAGCCGAAAGCTCCTTTTCGAGCTCGGGATTTTGCTGAGCGACCGCCCAGCGATGCGTCGTCTTAAGCGATGACATAGGCGCCCACCCCCGATAGGGGCAGGTCGCCGCGATACCTCTCACGGTTCATAGCGATGAGTCCTCTGTGTATGCCCGCTTCGGCAGGCAGATCTGTTGAACGAGTTTATTATACCGTGCGGCACGGACGCAGAACCTCGCAGCACGCCGTGGTTTCGGTAAACGATGCCGGTAATACCCTCGAAATAATCGAGCGTTTCTGACGCACGGACGCATGCGAGCGTCTAGCATATCCATTCAAAACGGGTTCACGAGCAAAGGGAGTCACAAGAGCCTATGAAGCAATGGGTTGGACTGGGAAAGTTCCTCGCGGGGCATATGCAGGTCATCGTTCCGATTTGCGTAACGCTCGGCGTGCTCTTTCCCCAGCAGATCGGCGTACTCAAGCCCATCGTTCCCGCTCTTTTCGCCTTTATGACGTTCCAAGGTGCGCTCAGCAACACCTTTCACCAGGTAGCTGAGGTGTTCCGCCGTCCACTGCACTTGATTTTGGCGCTGCTTGTCTCGGCGCTGCTTATTCCCATAGCAGCTTATGCCATGGGATCGCTGTTCTTTGGCTCCAACCCCAACCTTGTCTGCGGTATCGTGCTCGAGTACAGCGTACCCGTGGCAGTCACTGCTTTTATGTGGATTAGCATGTTCGGCGGCGATGGCCCGCTCGCGCTCACCATCATCCTGACGTCCTCGGTTATCTCCCCTGTGACGATTCCGCTCACGCTTAAGCTCTTGCTGGGTGCCACCGTCTCGATCGATGTGCCGAGCATGATGCAGGACATGGCCTTTATGATCGCCATCCCCGCCGTGCTCGGTATCGTGATCAACGAGCTCACGCGTGGATGGGGACACGAGAAGCTCTCCCCCGCGCTCTCGCCCGCCTGCAAGTTCATGATGATGGGCGTTATCGCCTCCAACTCCACCGCCATGAGCGAGTACGTGCTGCACATGAACGCAGTGCGCCTGGAAGTCGCCCTCTTTATTTTGACCTTCGCCATCAGCGGCTTTGTCGTCGGTTTTCTGGTCGCCCGTGCACTGCATCTGCCATATAGCGAGACGACTACCATGTGCTTTACCTGCGGCATGCGTAACATCTCTTCGGGCGCCGTCATCGCCACGCAGTACTTTCCAGGCGAAGTCGTGTTTCCCGTCATGTGCGGAACGCTGTTTCAGCAGATACTCGCCTCGCTTATCGGGCATCTCTTTGAGCGTCTGACCGGCGAGGAGCGCGCCGCCCAGCGCAAGCGGGTCGAGGCCGGCCGCGACGCCATGGCACGCTAGACTGCCCGCATTACACGGGTGTTAGTCTTGCTATACGAGCGTTTCCAGATGTGCACGCAGGCGCTCAGCATCGATATCGAGCGTTGTCTCGGCATTGACCTGGGCCAAACGATAGCCGACAAAGTAGGGCGAAACCACCCAACGCGGCAGCGCCTTGGCAATGGTCCGACCGCCCAGGTGATAGAAGAACAAGTTGTACGACTCTGCGCGACCACCGTGGTGCTCGTTCAGGATATAGCGCAGAGCCACCTGGATCGCATCGGCGAAGAGATCCGCCTCGGCTTGATCTCGTATGTCATCGCTGGCGGCGATTCCTTGCGGAGCTGAAACGTTGATCTCAAAGAACCCCATGATCGGTTCGGTTGAGATGTTGACCGCGATTCTCCCCTGTTGCCAGACATTGATGCCTTCGAAATTGGCGGAAGTCAGCGAAGCATAGCCGTCTTCCTGCTCCAAACCCACAATCTGCATGTGCGGATGAACGAGACTACCGCCCGAGAGCGGACCCTTGTTCTTGTACATGAGCACGCTTCGATACTGCTGTGAATCGATCATCTGCTGCCAGCAATCCAGGGCAAACCTCATCACATGGTGGAGTTCATCCGGCTCATAGGTCGTCAGGTCGGCATCGTGATCGGCCGACTCGATCAGCACGGTTTGCCGAGTGGCACGCAGAGTCTTGAACTTATTCTCGAGCCAGATACAGTCACCATCGCGCCGGATGATATTGGCGAGCTCCTCGGTATCGCAAAAGGGGCACGCGGTGCCGGGACGACGATTGTCGTCGGGCTTACCATTCGCCTGCTGAACGTCAAATACCAGCGCCACGAATTACACCTCCAGCGGCACGATCTTGGTGCCATGGAGCTCTGAGACGCCCAATGCCACCGCCACGGTATCGCGGTTGGCCGTAGAAATGCCGCCGCCGGGAAGAATGGTCAGGCGGTCGCCCGCATACTCGATAAGACGCGACAGGTGCTCCAGGTTGTCCTCGATCGGCGTTCCGGCAGCACCACCATGCGTCAGGATGCGCGTGATGCCGCAGTCGGCGAGTGTGTCAACGGCATCGATCTGAGCCTCGAGCGAGAGCTGGTCAAATGACATGTGGAAGGTGATGTCGATGGGATCACGCTTACATTCCTCGGTCGCGCAGCCCGCAGCCATCACGAGGGCGCCAAGCGTAAGTTCGTCGAGCGCCCATCCGCCAGCGCAGGGTTTGCAGCAGCCAAAGACCAAGCCGTCAACGCCCGCACTCACGGCAAGGCCCAAGTCCATCTCCATCATGCGCAGCTCATCCTGGTTGTAGTGAAAGTCGCCGCCACGCGGACGGATCATGCACATCACCCGTGCATCGTGTTCGTGGGCATAGTTGGTCGTAGCGCTGATAACGCCGGCCGAGGGCGTGGTACCACCGACGGCAAGGTTATCGCACAGCTCGATGCGCCTTGCACCGGCCTCGATAGCCGCCGGCACCCGCTCAAAGTTCTCGGCACAAAACTCGTACAGCATAGATAGACCCCCAAAGACAGCAGATGTTTTCCGACGGGCATTGTCACACATCCCCATGAAGTTGCGGTGGAATAGGGACTCATTTGGCCTCTGGAGCCCGTATTCAGTCCCTATTTCACCGCAACTAAAAAGGGGCGCTGACTGAGATAGTCAGCGCCCCTTTTGTTAGGTGGGTTAGCCTCCGAGGTAGGCTTTGCGGACGTTATCGTCGTGCAGGAGCTCTTGACCGGTGCCGGTCATGGTGATCTTGCCGGTCTCGAGCACGTAGCCGCGCGTGGCGATTGAAAGCGCCATCTGGGCGTTCTGCTCGACCAGAAGCACCGTGGTACCGGCCTTGTGCAGGTCCTCGACAATCTGGAAGATCTGCTCAATCAGAATCGGCGCCAGACCCATGGAAGGCTCATCGAGCATGAGCAGCTTGGGGTTGCTCATAAGGGCGCGCCCCATAACGAGCATCTGCTGTTCGCCGCCCGAAAGGGTGCCGGCGACCTGGCGACGGCGCTCCTTAAGGCGCGGGAACTGCTCGTAGACGCGCTCAAGGCCCGAAGCCACCGTGGACTTGGGCTGCGTGTAGGCGCCCATCTCCAGGTTCTCCTCGACCGTCATCTGCAAAAAGGCGCGACGGCCCTCGGGAACCTGGGCCAGGCCCTTGCCCACCAGTTTATCGGCAGGCGTATGGGTAATGTCCTCGCCCATAAACTTGATGGAGCCGGTCTTGGAACGCAGCAGGCCCGAGACGGTTTTAAGCGTCGTGGACTTACCGGCGCCGTTCGCGCCGATCAGGGCCACGATCTCGCCCTCGTTGACGTTAAAGGAGATGTCCTTGATGGCGTGGATAGCGCCGTACCAGACGTTGATGTTGTAGACGGAAAGCATCGGCTCTGCCATTTAGTTCTCCCCCTTATCCTGCTTGCCCAGATATGCCTCAATTACGGCATCGTTGTTCTGGATCTCCTCGGCCGTGCCCTTGGCGATGACCTTACCAAAGTTGAGCACGCAGATGCCCTCGCAGATGTTCATGACGAGCGACATATCATGCTCGATAAGCATAATGGCGATGCCAAAGGTGTCGCGGATCTTGACGATGTTCTCCATGAGCTCCGCGGTCTCGGACGGGTTCATGCCGGCGGCAGGCTCGTCGAGCAGCAGCAGTTTGGGGTTGGTGGCAAGCGCGCGGACGATCTCCAGACGACGCTGGGCGCCGTAAGGCAGCGAGCCGGCCTGCTCGTTTGCCAGGTGCTCCATATCAAAGATGGACAGCAGCTCCATGGCGCGCTCGTGGGCGGCCTTCTCGTGCTTCCAGTACGTCGGCAGACGCAGCACGCCCTCAAAACCAGAGTAGCGCTCCTGGTTGTGCAGGCCGACCTTAACGTTGTCCTCCACCGTCATGGTGTTGAACAGGCGAATGTTCTGGAACGTACGGGCGATACCCATACGGTTGACCTGATAGACCGACTTGCCCGAGGTGTCCTCGCCGTCGAGCAGGATAGTACCGTGCGTGGGCTGGTACACCTTGGTGAGCAGGTTGAAGACCGTGGTCTTACCGGCACCGTTGGGACCGATCAGACCGGCGATCTCGGTCTTACCGATGGTCAGGCTAAAGTCGTCGACTGCCTTAAGGCCGCCAAATTCAATGCCCAAGTGGATGCACTCGAGCGCCGGGCGCTGGCCCAGGTCGCGGTCGGGAACGATGGCGCCAGAAGGATACGGGACCATCTTGCCCTTGTTGAACTCAAACTTACTGGGCATCGGCTGCCACCTCCTTCTTGGAAGCAAAGCGGTCCTTAATGCGTGCGAAGAACGACTTGAGCTGCGGGTTGTTGGTAAAGATCATGACCAGAATCAGCACGATGGCGTAGATGAGCATGCGGTAGTCCGAGAACTGACGGAGCAGCTCGGGAAGCACCGTGAGCAACGCCGCCGCGATGACGGAGCCGCGCATATTGCCCAGACCGCCCAGGACCACGAACACCAGGATGAGGATGGACGTGTTGAAGTCGAACTTGGTGGCGGAGAGCTGCGAGAAGTTACCGCCGAAGAGGGCTCCGGCAGCACCGGCGAGAGCGGCGGAAACCACAAAGGCGATCATGCGGTACTGGGTGACGGAGATACCCACGGACTCGGCAGCGATCTTGTTGTCGCGCACGGCCATAATGGCACGGCCGGTACGGCTGCGAACCAGGTTGAGTACAATCACGAGCGCGACCATGACCAGGATGGCGCCGGCAAGGAAAGTCGAATAGGTCGACACGCCCGATGCGCCCTGCGCGCCCTTGATGATGGCGGTGCCGTCCTCGAGCAGGTGCAGGTCGTCGATCGTGGAGTTACCCGTGATGTTAAAGATCACATGCAGGCCGCGGGAGTCGACGCCCACGATAAGGCAGGTGACGATCTCTTTGATGATCTCGCCAAAAGCCAGGGTCACGATGGCCAGATAGTCGCCGCTCAGGCGCAGGACCGGGATGCCAATCAAGAAGCCCAGGATGGCGGCAGCGATGGCGCCGACCACGATACTGATGATAAGGCGCACCGGATCGGAGGGAACGGCGCTCTCGAGGGCGACCGCGGTAACGATGCCCGTATAGGCGCCGACGCTCATAAAGCCCGCGTGGCCCAGCGACAAGTCGCCCGCGATGCCGACGACGAGGTTAAGGGAGATGGCCATGACGATATAGGCCGTGATGGGAACCAGCTGACCGGCGATCATGCGCGGAATCATATGGTTGGACTGCATAAAGAACACGATGGCGAAGGCCACGATGCACATGGCGTACGTGACAAAGTCGTGACGCGTCTGTTTGTCTTTAAGAAACTTCATAACGCTCACCTACACCTTCTCGGGGACGTACTTGCCCAAGAGGCCGGCAGGCTTGACGAGCAGGACGATGATCAGAACGCCAAAGACGATGGAGTTGGCAAGGCTCGTGGAAATGTATGCCTGCGCCATCGCTTCGATGATGCCGATGAGAATGCCACCGACAAAGGCGCCGGGGATGGAGCCGATACCGCCGAAGACGGCGGCGTCGAAGGCCTTGATGCCAGGCATGGCGCCCGTGGTGGGCTGCAGGACCGGCGAGTAGGAGCACAGGAGCACACCGGCGATGGCGGCAAGGGCAGAGCCGATGGCAAACGTCATCGAGATGGTGCGGTTGACGTTGATGCCCATGAGCTGAGCGGCGGCTTTGTCCTCGGACACGGCGCGCATGGCTTTGCCCATCTTGGTCTTACCTGTAAAGAACATCAGGCCGGCCATGATAACCAGGCAGGCGACAATGGTGACGAGCGAAACGGCGCTTACATTGAACTTGGCCAAGAACTCCGGCACCTGGAAGGTGACGAGCGAAGTGAAGTTCTTGGGCGTGGCGCCCCACAGAAGCTGCGCGGCGTTCTGCAGGAAGTAAGACACGCCGATGGCCGTGATCAGAACGGCCAGCGGGCCCGCCTGACGCAGCGGCTTGTATGCCAGACCCTCGATGAGAACACCGAGAACGGTACAGACCACACAAGAGAGAATTACAGATGCCCAGCCCGGGAGGCCGAGATACGACGTGGCGCAGAACGAGACATAGGCACCGACCATGATAACGTCGCCGTGAGCGAAGTTCAGCATCTTGGCGATGCCATAGACCATGGTGTAGCCCAACGCGATGATGGCGTAGACGCTGCCCATGGACAGGCCGTTGACCAGGTATTGGATAAAGACCGTCATGTTCCACATCCCCCTTTCGAATAGGTTTCCAGTTAATGTATGAAACAGGGACGTTACACTGTCCCTAGATACCAAGCAAGCAGGGAAGGCCAAAACCTCCCCTGCTTGGGATCAAAACCGCTCTATGTAAGGCGGCTTATTAGGCCTGTACGTACTTGCCGTCGGTGATGACGTACGCCGTGGGCTCCTTCTGGACCTGGCCCTTATCGTTCCAGGTGAGCTTGCCGGTCAGACCGTCAACGGTAATCTTGAGCATAGCCTTAGGCAGCTTCTCGGCGACCTCGGTCGGGTCGGCGTCGACACCAAGACCGGCCTCCTCGAGGGCCTCGGCCACCGCGTGCACGCCGTCGTAAGCGTCGGCGGCAAACTGGTCCGGAGTCTCGCCATACTTATCCTTGTAAGCGTTGACGAAGTCGGCGTTCTTCTCGTCGTCGGCGGAGAACGGGGTCATGAGCAGCAGACCCTCGGCAAGAGAGGTGTCGAAGCCCTCAACGCCCAGGATGCCGTCCATGCCGTCGCAGCCCATCATCTTGACGTCGTAGCCCATGTCCTTGGCGTTCTTGAGCAGGACGGACGCCGGCGTGTAGTAGATCGGCGCAAAGATCATGGTAGCGCCGGCCTGCTTGGCCTTGGTGAGCTGGTTGGTAAAGCTCGTGGCGGAGTCGTCCTTAAAGGTCTCCTCGTCAACAATCTCGAGCTTGGATTTAGCGGCCTGAACCTTAAAGGAATCTGCGATGCCCGAAGAATAGGCGTCGCCGGAGTTATAGAACAGCACGAACTTCTCGTCCGCATACTTCTGCGCCAGGAACTTGGCAGCGTTGACGCCCTGGTTGGGATCGGTAAAGCAAACCTGGAAGACGCAATCCTTGCCCTTGGTGACGTCCTCGGAGGACGCGGACGGAGTGATCATGAACGTCTCGGGGTCGTTACCGCACTCGGCGGCAACGGCAACCGACGCACCCGTGGTGGTCGGGCCGACGAGGGCCTGCATGCCCCAGTCGAGCAGGGTGTTAAAGGCGTTGACGGCCTTCTCGCCGTCGGCCTGGTCATCCTCGGCCTTGCTGGCAAGCGGCAGCTCCTTGGTCGAGAAATCCTTGCAGCCAAGCTCGACACCCTGGGTAACGGACTTGCCGTAGGACGCGTTGGCGCCGGTCAGCGGGCCGATGGTGCCGATCTTAAACGAAGCGTCGCCCGAAGCGGAACCGCTGTCGCCGCCGTTGGAGGAGCAGCCAGCTAGAATAGACATCGCCCCCAGACCTGCTGCGCTCGCGATAACGCTCCTGCGATTCATAACAGGGTTCAATGACTTACCGGTGAGGCTCGACATGCGGCTCTCCTCTCAAATCTCGTCGGGTTTCGGTTACCCAACAGGCCATCCTTCGCCGTGTTCGGCGTTCGCAAAATAGTAGACGCTTTAGTTGAGAAAAGTGGCGATTATTTCAACTTTTCTTTTGTTTTGTCCGTTTATCCATAATTATGCGTATTTCTATTGGTTTATGCAGTTTAGCCACTTTATTGTGTGAAAGTAATGTTTCCATTCCGTTACAAGCGTCCCTGCCCTGAATAAAACGGCCTCACCGGTCGCACTTTTGCGCACTTAGGCGGCGATGTACTTGCCGTCCTGGATCACATAGGCTGTGGCGGGCTTCTCGACTTGGCCCTCGTCGTTCCACGTGAGCTCGCCCGTCAGGCCCTCGATCTTGATTTTACGCATGGCCTTGGCGAGGTCGCCGGCAATGTCGGCGCCGTCGGCCGTAATATCGATGTCTGCCTTATCGATAGCCTCGACAATCGCATGGACGCAGTCATAGGCATCGGCGGCAAACTGGTTGGGCGTCTCGTCGTAGGCGTCCTTATATGCCTTGACGAAGTAGGCGTTCTTCTCATCGTCGGCAGAGAACGGGGTCATGAGCAGCACACCCTCGGCAAGGGAGGTGTCGAAGCCCTCAACGGAGAGCAGGCCGTCCATGCCGTCGGTACCCATGAGGGTCATGTCGTATCCCATGTCCTTGGCATTCTTGAGCAAAACGGACGCCGGCGTGTAGTAGATCGGCGCAAAGATGAGCGTGGCGCCGGCCTCCTTGGCCTTGGTGAGCTGGTTGGTAAAGCTCGTGGAGGAGTCGTCCTTAAAGGTCTCGGTATCGACGATATCAAGTTTGGACTCCTTGGCCTGCTCGGCAAAGGCATCGGCAACACCCGAGCTGTACGTATCGCCGGAGTTGTAGAACAGGGCGATCTTGGCGTCTGCATACTTCTCGGCCAAAAACTTGGCAGCACTCGCGCCCATGGTGGGGTCGGTAAAGCAAACCTGGAAAACCGTGGTCTTGTCCTTGGTGACGTCGAGGGACGAAGCAGAGGGCGTGACCATGAGCATATCGTCGGCGATCTCGCCCGAGACAGCGACGGCGGCACCAGTCGTGACGGGGCCGACGAGAGCCTGCATGCCCCAGTCGCACAGGGTATTGAAGGCGTTGATAGCCTTCTCGCCGTCGGCGACGTCATCCTCGGACTTAAGCGAGAGTTTGAGGTCCTTGGTCGAGAAATCCTTGGCGGCAAGCTTGGCACCCTTCTCGGCCGAAACGCCATAGGTTGCCGCGGCGCCAGTCAGAGGGCCGATGACACCAATCTTGAAGGTCTTGCCGTCATCGGCGGAGCCGCCGTCCGAGCCACCCGACGAACAACCAGCGAGCGCGGCGGTGCTGCCGAGCGCCGCGGCGCCGGCGAGAAAGTTCCTACGGCTGAGCGTGCTGTTGATGTTGAACATGGTGTCCCCCTTTTCGCTGGCCGCGGTGCGGCCGTCTTGCGGTACGGGGCAAACCTTATGGCGCAAACGTTGACAGTTTGTTACGGAAGTTCATTTGTAGCGAGCATGTTTCCAATATTTCCGCAGCGTTTCGGGGGTGCCGTTTTGTGCGACTCCTGTTGCCTGGCGAGCACGCGCCCTCGGTTCACGCTAGAATGCACTCAACCTTTAAGCGGTTAATCCATCCATAAGATGCACGAAGGAGCTATCTATGAGCGAATCCCTGCGCACCGTGAACGTCGGTCTGATCGGTCTGGGAACCGTCGGCGGCGGCGTGGCCCGTCTGATTAAGAGCCACCACGATGAGTACCTGGCAGCCTACGGCATCGACCTTAAGCTGACCCGCGCCTGCGCGCTTGCCTGGGAGCAGGCCGAGGCAGCCGGTATTGAGCGCGAGGCCTTTACGAGTGACTGGCGTGACGTCGTCACCGACCCCGCCGTCGACATCGTCGTCGAGCTGATTGGTGGCGAGCATCCCGCAACCGAGATCTTTACCACTGCCTTTGAGCACGGCAAGCACGTCGTCTCTGCCAACAAGGCCCTGCTGGGCCGCCATGTCGAGACGCTTGCCGAGAAGGCGCGTGCGTGCGGCGTGCAGATTAAGTGCGAGGCCAGCTGCGGTGGCGGCATCCCCATTGTCAGCACACTCGAGCACGACCTGGTGGGTAACAAGATCCTGACCATCGCCGGCATCCTCAACGGCACCACCAACTACATCCTGTCGCGCATGGACGCCGAGGGCGCCGATTACGCTGACGTGCTCGCCGACGCACAGGCTAAGGGCTATGCCGAGGCCGACCCGTCCGCCGACGTCGACGGCTTCGATGCCGCCAGCAAGACGGCCATCCTCGCCTCCATCGGCTTTGGCACCCGCGTTACCACCGATGATGTGTACCAGCAGGGTATCCGCACCATCGGCGCCGAGGACATCGCCCAGGCCCGCGAGCTCGGCTACACCATCAAACTGCTCGGCATCGCCCGCAACACCGACGCTGGCGTCGACGTTCGCGTGCATCCCACGCTGATCCCCGCAGACCATATGCTCGCCAAGGTCAACGGCGCCATGAACGCCGTCTACGTGGTAGGCGACGCCGTGGGCGAGACCATGTTCTACGGCGCGGGCGCAGGCTCCTTCCCCACCGCGAGCGCCGTCGTGGGCGATATCCTGTCGCTCTCCGAGCAGATCAGCCGCGGCGTGGCTCCGCTGCCCGAGATTGAGCCCTATGGCCACAACCTCACCTTTAAGCCCATGGACGAGCTCCAGACCAAGTACTATGTGCGCCTGAAAGTCGCCGACCGCGTGGGCGCCCTGTCCGAGACGGTCGACATCTTTGCCAAGCACAACATCTCGATCTCGCTCATCAACCAGGTCGAGGACGGCAAATCGGGCGTCAGCGATGCCTGCTCGGTCATCTTCCTGACGCACCGCGCGCTCGAGAAGGACGTCCAGGCTGCCGCCGCCGAGCTTGCCAGCGTCGACTGCGTGGCCGAGGTCGCCAACGTCCTGCGTATCGAGGACGTCGAGGCCTGGACCGAAGGCGTCATGGCGAACTAGCCCAACGCTCGCCTAGCAATACGCGCCTTGAGGGCTCCCGTCCGATGTGGGACGGGAGCCCTTTTGTCACCTGCCCTAAGCACAACGGCAAAGCATATTTGCGCGAGCCGCTCATCGGTAACGCGGGCTACGTTCACCGATATGCAAACGCGGCCGATTCCGACTACCGCTACGCTGTGCTGCGAATGTCCGCCCGCGATGAGAGGAAGCACCATGTTGCTCGAGGGCAAGAAAGCAATCATCACCGGAGGCACACGCGGTATCGGCTATGCCATCGCCTGCCGTTTTATCGAGGAAGGCGCTGCCGTCACCGTCTTTGGCTCGCGCCAGGAGACTGCCGACACGGCCGTTGAGAAGCTGGCAGCCGCCTATCCCGACGCCAAGGTCTGGGGCCGCTCCTGCGACCTCACCTCGCTCGAAGCCGTGACCGAGGCCTTTACCCAGGCCGCAGCCGATATGGGCGGCTTGGATACAGTCGTCAACAATGCCGGCATCTCCCAGCGCTCGCCCCTTTTGGACTACACGGCCGAGGAGTTCGCCAAAGTTATGGACCTCAACGTCGTCGCCGTCTTTAATGGCCACCAGGCAGCCGCCAAGATCATGACCAAGGCCGGCCATGGCGGCACCATCACCACCACGAGCTCGATGGTCGCCAAGTACGGTCAGCCCTCCGGTGTCGGCTACCCCACGTCCAAGTTTGCCGTCAACGGTATGGTCCAGTCGCTCTCGCGCGAGCTCGCCCCCATGGGCATTCGCGTCAATGCCGTCGCACCCGGCGTGACCAAGACCGATATGGTCGCCAACCTGCCCGAAGAGGTCATCAAGCCCATCATCGCCACCATTCCGCTGGGTCGCATGGGCGAGCCCGAGGATGTCGCCAACGCCTTTGTTTTCCTGGCGAGCGACATGTCCTCCTACGTCACGGGCGCCGTGCTCCCCGTCGACGGAGCCGCCCGCTCCTAAGGAGCCACAAGCTTTGGCTTCAAGCTTCAACATGGCTCAACCAAAAAGGCGCGCCGTCTGAATCAACTGCAGACAGCGCGCCTTCTCCTGTTATGAAAGGGAAACTATGTCCCAGTATTTCGGATCAGAACGGGGCACGGTTTCCCCCAGGACCTCCTTGCGGAAACTGCATCCCACTCTGAGCGCCCATTCCGGGACACAGTTTCCCAACGGCCCCCGTTTCGGAAACCACATCCCGTTCCGAGCCTTCAAAGCGGGACGCGGCTTCCCCGAGAGAGTATCGACTACTTACCGTCGTCGTCTTCGGCTTCTTCGCGCGCATAGAGCTCCAGCATGCGGCGGCGGTATTCGCGCACAGCGAGCTTGGCGCGCTCCAGGCGGCGGCGCTCACGCGGAGTCAGCTCGGACGGGTCGACCTCGTCTCCATAGGTCTTATCGGCAAGCAGGTGCGCCGCGTCCACGATGCGGGCATCGATGTGGCCGCTCGCTGCCTCGGCGGAAAGACGCTCGGCAATCGTATCGAGCGTAGGCAGGCCCTCGAATACGCGACCATGGCCATGCGAGGTCAGCAGCTCGTGCTCGCGCGCGAGCAAGCTCGCTAGGTCGTGGTGGGCGCGCAAGATGTCGAGCGCATCGGATGGATGCTCGGCAACCTCTGCCACGGCGGCGACCGGTGCGGCATCCACCACGCGGTAGAAGAGCTGCGCGAGCAATGGCATCAAGAACACCGTGATGGCGCCGGCGGCAACCATAACCGACGCGATGTCTTGCGACAGCGCACCCGCGTTGACGGCAACGCTCGTCACGGCAACGATGATCGGCAGCGCCGTGGTGCAGTAGAGCGCCACGGTGATGCGGCCATACGCCGAGACATCGCGCGTCGCAGGACAAATGCTCATAGAGATAAGAATGGGCACGGCACGAATAATCAACAACGCCACGATAAAGCCCGCGAGCAAGCCCGGGCGCGACGCCACGGCCGTCAGGTCGATCTTTGCGCCCGATACGGTAAAGAACACCGGAATCAAAAAGCCGTAGGCCAGGCCGTCGAGCTTGGTCTCGAGCGTATGGTTGCCCTCGGGGATGATATAGCGCAGGACAAAGCCGGCGGCAAAAGAACCCAACACGATGTCGAGATCAAAGACGGCCGAGAACGCCACGAGCGTGACCAGGATGAGCACCGTCAGGCGCACGAAGGTCTGCGACGTGGTATCGGCGCGCTCCTCAACAAATGCAAAGAAGCGGCTGCCGACGCGCTTGGAGCGGCTCGGGACCACGGCCAGCAACACGCAAACCACCGCAAACAAGCCAAGGATAACGAGCGTTTGGACGCCAGTGCGGGCAGACAACAGCACCGACATGGCGAGCACGGGACCGAGCTCGCCCCAAGTGCCATACGCGAGAATCGAGTCGCCCACGCGCGTGCCGGTGAGCGAGCGCTCACGCATGATGGGCACAAGCGTACCGAGCGCCGTCGAAGTGAGGGCAAGCGTCACGGCGATACCGTCGAAATGACTGACTGAGAACCACGGGGTAAAGCGCACGGCAAGCCAGGCGATACCAAACGTGACGACCCACGTCGCCAAGCCGTAGCGCCCCTCGACGCCTGTGATGCTCTTGGGGTCGATCTCAAAGCCGGCAAGCAGGAACAAAAAGGCCAGGCCCAGCTCGGACACAAGCGAGACCTCAGCATCTACATGGATGACGCCGAGCATATGGGGTCCCAGTACCGCGCCGAGCACGAGCAAAAAGACCGTCTCGGGAACGGGTTTTCCGGGAATCGCCGAGGCGATAAAAGGACTCGCAAAGGCCACGAGTGCGATGATGGCGAGCGAAACGAATGCCATGTGATGCCTTTCTCTTGTTTGCGCTTCACTGTAGCACCCTCGCCGTCCTCAACGCGCCGCGAGCTGTCGTATCATAGTGAGGTTTACAAACATGTGGCTCAAGGCGACCGCAGGGCAGACCCCGCAAACCGACCGCTGCCGCATACCGTACCGTACGCCCAACCGATCAGGAAGGCAGGAACCAATGGTCTCTCGTATCTACGTGGAGAAGAAACCCGGGTTCGACGTCGAGGCTCAGCAGCTCAAGGGCGAGCTGACCGAAATTCTCGGCATCAAGGGCATCGAGGCCCTGAGGATTATCAACCGCTACGACGTCGAGGGCATCGACGAGGAGCTTTTCCGCTCCTGCGTGCCGACCGTCTTTAGCGAGCCCCAGGTCGATGTGACCTACGACGAGCTCCCCGCAAGCGATGGCGCCGTCTTTGCCGTCGAATTCCTGCCTGGCCAGTTTGACCAGCGCGCCGACTCCGCCAGCGAGTGCGTGCAGCTCATCAGCCAGGGCGAGCGCCCCGCCGTGCGCTCCGCCAAGGTCTATATGATCTCGGGCGCTCTGGACGAGGCCGCCATTGATGCCATCAAGCACTACGTGGTGAACCCCGTCGAGGCGCGCATCGCCTCGCTCGACCTGCCCGAGACGCTGTACATGGAGACCCCCGAGCCTGCGCCCGTCGAGGTGCTCGACGGTTTCCGCGAGCTCGACGAAGCCGGCCTTGCCGCCTTTATTTCCGAGCGCGGCCTTGCCATGGACGAGGCGGACATCGCCTTCTGCCAGCAGTACTTCCGCGATGAGGATCGCGACCCCACCATCACCGAGATCCGCGTGATCGACACCTACTGGTCCGATCACTGCCGCCACACCACCTTCGGCACCGTCCTGGACGACGTGACGATCGACGACGCCGTGGTGCAGCAGGCCTTCGACCGCTACATGGAGATGCGCCACGAACTCGGTCGCGACACCAAGCCCGTCTGCCTCATGGACATGGGCACCATCGGCGCCAAGTACCTCAAGAAGACCGGCGTCATGACCGATGTCGACGAGTCCGAGGAGATTAACGCCTGCACCGTCAAGGTGAAGGTCGATGTCGACGGCGAGGACCAGGACTGGCTGTTCCTCTTTAAGAACGAGACCCACAACCACCCGACCGAGATCGAGCCCTTCGGCGGTGCCGCCACCTGCGTGGGCGGTGCCATCCGCGACCCGCTGTCGGGCCGCAGCTACGTGTACCAGGCCATGCGTGTCACCGGCGCCGGCGACCCCACCGTCCCCGTGTCCGAGACGCTCGAGGGCAAGCTGCCGCAGCGTAAGCTCGTGACCACTGCTGCCGCCGGCTACTCCAGCTACGGCAACCAGATCGGCCTTGCCACCGGTCAGGTCAACGAACTCTATCACCCCGGCTACGTCGCCAAGCGCATGGAGGTCGGCGCCGTCGTGGGCGCTACCCCGGCAAACCACGTGCGTCGCGAGTGCCCCGCCCCCACCGACAAGATCATCCTGTTGGGCGGCCGCACCGGCCGTGACGGCATCGGCGGTGCCACCGGCTCCTCCAAGACCCAGAACACCGAGTCCATCGAGACATCGGGCGCCGAGGTCCAGAAGGGCAACGCCCCGGTCGAGCGCAAGCTGCAGCGCCTGTTCCGCCGCGGCGATGCCTGCCGTCTGATCAAGCGCTGCAACGACTTTGGCGCCGGCGGTGTCTCGGTCGCCGTAGGCGAGCTTGCCGACGGCCTGTATGTCGACCTTGATACCGTGACCAAGAAGTACGACGGTCTTGACGGCACCGAGCTCGCCATCTCTGAATCCCAGGAGCGCATGGCCTGCGCCGTCGCCGACGGTGACGTCGAGGAGTTCATGGGCTACGCCGCCGAGGAGAACCTGGAGGCGACCGTTATCGCCGAGGTTACCGCCGAGCCGCGCATGCGCATGGCCTGGAACGGCGTCGCCATCGTCGATCTGTCCCGCGAGTTCCTCAACTCCAACGGTGCGCCCAAGCACCAGGTCGCCCACGTCTGCGCCCGCAGTGTGTGGCAGCCCAGCTGGGCCGGTACCACGCTCGCCGAGCGCATGACCTCGCTCGTCATCGACCTCAACGTCGCTTCCAACAAGGGCCTTTCCGAGCGCTTCGACTCCACCATCGGCGCCGCGACCGTGCTCATGCCCTTTGGCGGCAAGACGCAGCTCACCCCAAGCTCGGCCATGGTCGCCAAGTTCCCCGTGGACGGCGAGACCACCACGGCGAGCGCCATGGCATGGGGCTTCAACCCCTATCTGATGGAGGCCGACCAGTTTGCGGGCGCCTACCTGTCCGTGGTCGAGTCCATCGCCAAGCTCGTTGCCGCCGGCTTTGAGCACAAGCGCACCTACCTCTCCTTCCAGGAGTACTTCGAGCGCCTGCGCACCGAGGCCGAGCGCTGGGGCAAGCCCATGGCTGCCGTCCTGGGTGCCCTTATGGCCCAGGTCGACCTGGGTGCCGGCGCCATCGGCGGCAAGGACTCCATGAGCGGTTCGTTTGAGGACGAGGCCGGCGAGCTCAACGTTCCGCCGACCCTGATCAGCTTCGCCGTCGCCGTGGGCAAGGCCGCCCGCGCCGTCTCGCCCGAGTTCAAGGGCCTCACGCACCGCGTCGTCCGCATCGCCCCCGCCACCTATGGTGAGGACTACCGCCCCGACGCTCAGCAGCTGCTCGCCGCGTTTGACGCCGTCGAGGCGCTCACCGCCAACGGCGACGCCCTGGCCGTCTCCACGCCCGGCTACGGCTGCGGCGTCGAGAGCCTCTTTAAGATGTGCGTCGGTAACCAGATCGGTATCGAGCTTGCCGAGGATGTAGACGTGGAGAGCCTCTTCACCCCGCTCTACGGCAGCTTTATTGTCGAGCTCGCCGAGGATGCCGAGCTGCCCGAGGTCGCCGACGGCGTTGTCGTCGAGCCCCTGGGCACCACCGTCGAGGGCTATGTCATCGACACCGGCTCCGAGGTCATCGAGCTCGCCGAGCTCCAGGAGGCCTGGGAGAGCGGCATCGAGGGCGTCTTCACCTACCGCAGCACCGGCGAGACCGCCGAGGTCGAGACCATCGACTTCCGCGCCAAGGATATCCACGTGTACGGCGGCGCCAAGATCGCCCGCCCGCGCGTAATCATCCCCGTGTTCCCCGGCAACAACTGCGAGTACGACAGCGCCCGCGCCTTCCGTGCCGCCGGTGCCGAGGCCGACACCTTCGTGATCAACAACCTCACGCCCGAGGCCGTCGCCGAGAGCACCCACGAGCTCGCCCGCCGCATCCGTGCAAGCCAGATCGTCATGATCCCCGGTGGCTTCTCGGGCGGTGACGAGCCCGATGGCTCCGCCAAGTTCATCACGGCGTTCTTCCGCGCTCCCGAGGTCACCGAGGCAGTCCGCGACCTGCTCAAGGCCCGCGATGGCCTGATGCTGGGCATCTGCAACGGCTTCCAGGCCCTGATCAAGCTCGGCCTGGTGCCCTACGGCGACATCGTCGACGCCACGCCCGATGCGCCCACGTTGACGTTCAACACCATCGGTCGCCACCAGAGCCGTCTGGTGCGCACCCGCATCTCGTCCAACTTGTCCCCGTGGCTGTCGCAGTGCAGCCTGGACGACCCCTACACCGTCGCCATCAGCCACGGCGAGGGCCGCTTTGTCGCCAATGACGAAGTGCTCGCCCAGCTGATCGCCAACGGCCAGGTCGCCACGCAGTACGTGGGCGAGAACGGCAAGCCCAGCATGGATCTCTCCGTCAACCCCAACGGCTCCGCACTCGCCATCGAGGGCATCACGAGCCCCGACGGCCGCGTCCTGGGCAAGATGGGCCATGCCGAGCGTCGCGGCGACAACCTGTACCGCAACGTGCCCGAGCATGTCCCCGGCGATAAGTTCATGCCGATCTTTGAGAGCGGCGTGGCCTACTTCGCTTAAACCTTTCCCATCGGGTACAATCCCCTCGGGTAACAACACCCGCCACCGACGCATCCGGTGGCGGGTTCTTTTTTGCTTCGCGCATGCAGGAAGGACATCATGGAAAGCCGCAAGCCGTATCTCGCCACCCTGCCCGGACTCATCCTGGGCTGCCTCGTCTGCTGCGCGCTCTGGGGATCGGCTTTTCCCTGCATCAAGATCGGCTACGGCCTCTTTGGCATTCCCGCACACGACAGCGCCTCGCAGCTGCTCTTCGCGGGTCTGCGCTTCACCCTTGCCGGCATACTGGTCATTGTTGGCATGAGCGTGGCCCAGCGCCGTCCGCTCGTTCCGCAGGCTCGCGACATCAAGCCCATCTTTGTCTTGTCGCTCTTCCAGACTATCGGGCAGTACTTCTTTTTCTATCTGGGCCTCTCGTGCGCCAGCGCCATGTCGAGCTCCATCATCGAGGCCAGCGCCAACTTCCTCGCAATCCTCTTTGCCGCCCTAGCATTTCACACCGAGAAGCTCAATACGGCCAAGGTGCTTGGCTGTGCGCTGGGCTTTGCCGGCGTCGCGCTCGTCAACCTCTCGGGCGCAGATGGCACCTTTGGCTTCAGGCTCGATGGCGAGGGCTTTATCCTAGCCTCCACTGTCGCGGGTGCTCTTTCGACCTGCCTGATCGGCATCTTCTCGCGCAAGCACGACGGCGTCTTGCTTGCCGGGTGGCAGTTCTTGGTCGGCGGACTGGTCCTCACCGCCATCGGCTTTTTGATGGGCGGCGCGCTCTCCCCCACTGAAATCGCCCCCGCCATCGCGCTCATTATCTATATGGCACTCATTTCCGCCGTCGCGTACTCGCTATGGTCGCGTCTGCTTGCCGTCAACCCCGTCAGCCGTGTGTCGGTCTTTGGCTTTATGAATCCAGTCTTTGGCGTACTGTTAAGCGCGCTGCTGCTCGGCGAGGGCGCTGGCACGAGCCCTGTGACCGTACTTGTTGCCCTGCTGTTGGTCTGCGGCGGCATCATCATCGTCAACAGGCCCAAAAAGGCCTAATGAACTGCCCTTATTTAGCAGAGCGGATTCACATACTTTAGTTTAATGGAGTACATCGGAGAGCCGAGGGCCGCCACGCACGCCAGCGTGTGCCCCTTTTCCTAGCGTATCTGAACGCCGGCTTTCTTCTTCTCGCGCTTTACGCGGTAGAGCTCCGCGTCGGCAGCACGAAGCAAGTCTTGCCAGGTATCGACGCCATCACCAACCCGTGCGTAGCCGATGGACATCCGCAACAGATACGAAACCTCGGCGCGCGCGAGCTCATCGTTGATTGTCGCGCACAGATGCATGATATCCTGTTCCGCCACTGCCTTTTGGAGCACCACGAACTCATCGCCACCATAACGTGCGATAAAGCCGCCAGACGCCGAGCAGACTTCTTTGAGCGCAGCGGATATGACCTGAAGAGCGTGGTCGCCCTCCACATGCCCATAGCGATCGTTAATCTGCTTAAAGCCGTCGGCGTCCATCATAAGCAGATATACATCTTCGGCCTGATCCACATTTGAGAAGAGCGACAGCATATAGGTCTCAAAACGGTTGCGATTGTTAAGTCCAGTCAACGGGTCGGTCGAGATGAGCTGCTCCTGGTAGATGATGTAGAGCAGCAACATGCTAATCATTATGCCGACACAAAGGCCGGGCACCGAGTATACGACCTGAAAGGTACCGCCCACCAGGGCCGGAATGGCGAAAAATGCCAAGGTTCGATAGATGGCCTTCGTCTGCAGGCTCTCGACCCTGCGAGATTGCACAAATGCATGCAGGGACGTATGTATAACGTAACAGTAGCTGACGATGGGCTGGATCATATAGGCAAAGCCGCGACGATACACGCCCTGCGAATCGATATAGAACAGGGCGTGCGTCCAGTAACTGGTAAACGCCAGCACGACCACCAGAGCCGTAGGCAACGCTACAAGCACCACCCTATAGCGCGAGGTCAAAAGGCGAGAACCCTGCACCGTCTCGGAATAGATAAACCAAATGAGACACGCGATAGCAAAGAGCGAAAACGAAACCGCGTTGGAAATCCAGTTGGCCGTGATGCCTACAGGAGTGCTCAAGCCATCCGAGAGCGTCCAGATCATATCGAAGAAAATGTAGGCAGCAGACGTGTAGCCCAGCATGCTAAACAATAGCTGCTGGGTGCTCGAGAACAAGGAGCGACGACTTCGCACGGCAAGCCCGATAAGAACAATCATGCATAGCACGAATATCTCAATCTTGAGTGCCTTAACCACTAGCGCCATCCCTTCAATACCCAAGTGGTCAGAATCGCCCAATTCGAATCAGGGCAATAAACACCCCTTTACTCCGCAGGGGTAAAGGGGATAATAGCAGAGCGCCCGAACATCACTGCAAAACAGTTTCTGTTCGAGCGCCCATACGGCGCGAATTGCACACGCCGGCATCATTGATGGGTATCGATTGCTACTCGCCATCGATGTCAGTCGCGACGGCCTCCTCGATGGCCTCGACACCGACAGGCGACAGATCCTCCTTGCCTTGGCAGAACTTCTTGTCGACCCAGCCAGTCAGAATCGGAGCCATGATCGCCGTGATGATAACGGCGGTGGCGATCTGAGCGTACGCGGTGGGCGCAAGCTCGGCGTAGCGCGGTGCGACCTCAGCAAGAGCAACCGGTGTGGTCATAGCCGTGCCGGCAATGGTGGAGCAAGCCACAGCGGCCTTGCCATTGCCGCCGCACAGACGCTCGAACGCAAAGGTGATGGGACCGACGACAAACAGCGTGACAAGGCCCAGCAAGATGCCGGAAATACCGCCGGTGATAAAGCTCGACAGGCTCATGGACGCACCGAGCTGAAATCCGATGACGGCAATCGCGGGATTGGCACCGGGAACCAGCAGGTTCTTGATAAACGGGAACAGGTTGCCCAGAACCATGCCAATAACGAGTGGCAAGATGGAACCGATAATGGTGCCAATGGGAATGTTGGCGAGGCCGGAAACACCGAGGATGATCATCGTGACGGCGGGGCCGGCCGTAAAGAACAGGATACCGACGGCGCCCTGCTCAGACTCATCACCGAACTCGCCCATGATGCCCGTATAGAGCGCCATGTTGCAAAACGTGATGCCGCCGATGATAGACACGGAGCTCAGACCCAGGAAGTTGTCGTTAAAGCAATATGCCACGCCTAGGCCGAGAGCCGCTGCGACGACCAGCTTGGGAATCAGCACGACGATGCCGGTCTTGATAGCGCCCGGCGTGGACTTAAAGCTGATGCCGGCGCCCACAAACAGCAGGATCGCGGCGACGATGGTATTGGAGCCACCGCGGCAGGCAGCCGTAAAGAATCCGCCGATCTCAAAAACCTGCGGGCAGAAGGTGTTGAGCAAAAGACCGACGATCATCGGATAGATCATGATGTCGCCCGGGATGCGCGGGACCTTGAATTTCTTTTGCTCGTTGGTGGTTGCTTCCTGTGCCATGAAACCCCCATTTCCGCTGACGGGATACAAAAGCCCACGTCACGCTTTGCTACAGTAAAGTTTGACCATGGTACCAGAAGAAATAGACCAGCTCGGTGAAAAATTGGATTCGTTGGCCGGGATGCTAAACGTGTCCCGCTCTTATACGAGGCTCAAAACGATATAGAGCACGATGCCCGAAACACAGCACCACAACATCGACTTTGTCCTGATTGCCACCACCACGACGCCGGCAGCCGCAATCCAGGGAACCAAGGCAGGCCAGAGTCCCGCGTCGAACGCCCCGGGGCTCACCAAGTCGTTGGCGACCAGCGCGGCAAAGGCAGCGGGCGGGATATAACCCAGGGCCTCGGTAATGCGGGGCGACAGGGTCCGCCCGCGCAAGGCGAACGCCGGCGCGATGCGAAAGAACGCGATAGCAGCCCACGACGACAGCCACAGAACCAAGAACTCGTTAACGGGCATCGCGGGCACCTCTTCCGTCAAATACAGCATCGCACGCCAGCGCAATGGTAATGCCGACCACGACGCTTGCCGGCACGGCAATATTCACGAGGCCCAAGAACTTGCATACGGCGACGGACACCGCGCCCGAAACCGCCGCGACAACGTTGTGCCGCGCGACAGCCGCTGCGAAAAGAGCAGGCAGATAAAGAGCGAGGTGCAGACAAAGGCTGCAATGGCGGTGGGAACATCGACAACGGCGCCGACGATGGCGCCCGTCGTACACGATACGCCCCATGTTGCGATAAGGATCACGTTGAGCACAAAGGACTCGCGCGGGCCCCAATCCTCCCCTTCAACCAACTTGGCAAGCGAGATGCCATATGCCTCCTCGGTAAGTGTCGCGGCAACAGCCAGCGTCTGACGCTTCGAGGCACCCGTCAGATGCGGCGCGATCGATGCCGAGTAAAGCGCAAAGCGCGAGGAGATGGCAGCAACGCTCGCGACGATCGATGCTGCAGGCACGCCCGCCAGCCACAGGTTGCAGATCATAAACTGGCCGCTGCCCGTCACAAACGTGCTGCTCAGGGCAAAGACCATCCAGGGTTCCATTCCCGTCTGCCCCATGATCATTCCGCACGGCGCGCCTATTGCAACATAGGTAAGCATCACCGGCCAGACGGTTTTAAAGATCCTAAGGACCATGCCACTCCCATTCTGGTAAGTCGTCTGCAGCGCACCTCGCAACGCAGCAGAAATATCAACCGGTGGCAATAAAGTTCGCCTACAATTGCCACCGGATCGAAAGACACAACTTTTTAGGAAGTCATTATGACAGCTATCGATCGAGACCGGGCGCGCGCAGCCTTCAAAAGCTACACCGATGCCTACGACGCCACCAACCCACGCATCGCGCTCAAAATCGAGCATACGTACCACGTGGCCGAGGCATGCGATGCCGTAGCGCGCGAGCAGGGCTGGTCGTCAGATGATATTGACTTGGCATGGCTTTGCGGCCTGCTGCACGATATGGGCCGCTTTGAGCAGCTGCGACGCTGGGACACCTTTAAGGACGCCGAGAGCATGGGCCATGCAGCGCTGGGCATCGAGGTCCTCTTTGGCGAGAATCCCGCCGATGCACCCGCCGTGACGAGCGTCCGCGACTTTATCGATGACCCGGCAGAAGATGAGCTCATCCGAGCGAGCATTGCCTATCACAGCGATTTCCGTCTACCCGCGCAGCTCGACGAGCGCACGCGGCGCTTCTGCGATATCGTGCGCGATGGCGACAAGATCGACATTATGCGCACCATCGCCGACAGCACCGTCGACACCATCCTCAAGGTGGATGAGGACACGTTTCTCGCCAGCCACTTCTCGACACCGGCGCTTGCCGCCTTTGACGAGCATCGCTGCGTCGCGCGTGACGAGCGCAACGAGCCGGCGGACTACCTGGTGGGGCTCATCTGCTTTATGTTTGAGCTCGTCCATCCGGCAAGCCGTGCACTGGCGCGCGAGCAAGGCGATATCTATCGCCTGCTCGACGCGCCCTTTGGCATTACGCGACCCTTTACCGACCCCGCCGCGCAGGCAACCTGGAGCCGCCTTAAGGACGAGCTGCGCCGCTGGCTGGCAAGCGCTTAGCACTCGAGCTGAGCCAGCAGTTCCTCAACGATCTCAACGGCATCGCCGACGACCTTGTACCGGGCGGCACCGAAGATGGGGGCATCCGGGTCCTCATTGATGGCGACAATGCACTCCGCCCCACCGATGCCGGCGAGATGCTGGATAGCGCCCGAGACACCGATGCTCACGAGGAGCTTGGGCGAGACCGATACACCCGTCTGGCCAATTTGGTGGCGATACTCCAGCCAGCCGGCCTCCACCACGGGGCGCGTGCAGCCAAGCTCGGCACCCAGAGCCTCGGCAAGCTTTCGCATCAGCGGTAGGTTTTTCTTGGAGCCGATGCCGCGGCCCACCACGACTAGACGCTCGGCATCGGCAATTGAGGCCTGCTGTCCCCACTCCTCGGCGGGAATCGAGATCTCGACACGGGCCTTAACGTCATCCGCTAGCACTACCTGGGCAATCGTGCCGGAGCGGCTATAGTCAAACTCGGGCGCCTTAAAGATGCCGGGGCGCACCGTTGCCATCTGAGGACGGTGGTTGGGGCAGATAATGGTGGCCATCAGGTTGCCGCCAAACGCCGGGCGCGTCTGCTGCAGCAGACTCGTCTCCGTATCCATCGAAAGCACCGTGCAATCGGCCGTAAGGCCCGTCTGCAAGCGCACGGCCACACCGGGCGCCAGCTCGCGACCAAAGGCGGTCGCGCCGTACAGAATGGCCTCGGGCCTGCGCTCGGCTACCAAATCGCAGATCAAGCGGGCGTAGACCTCCGCGTCGTTCTGGCGCAGGCGCTCGTCACGACAGACCAGAACTTCGTCCGCACCGGCGCAAATCAGATGCTCCAGGTCCCCGAGTGAGCCCTCGGGGCTCATGCCGACCAGTGCCACCAGACGGCAGCCGCGGGCATCGGCAAGCTCGCGCCCCTTGCCCATGAGCTCGAAGGCCACGGATGCAACGGCATCGTGCTCGTCAGTCTGCACGAAGATCCAGATGTCTCGATATGCGTCAAGGTCTGCCGCGCCGGCGGCCTCGTCGCGCTCAATCGAGATGGCGTTGACGGGGCAGGCGTCGACGCACCCACCGCACAGGATACAGCCGTCGGTTACGCGGGCACAGCGATTGGGGCGCTCACCCTCCACCACAATGCCGCCCGAGGCGCAGGCGTGAACGCAGCGACCGCAGCCGATACAGGCTTTGCTATCGATAATCAGCCCGCTCATCTATGCCATCCCCTCGATAATCTTGGCAAGTTTTAACGCCTGCTCGGACGCCGTTCCCTCGACGGCCTCGCACGTTTGGTCACGGTCGGGCACAAACGAGCGCACGACCTGCGTCGGTGATCCGGCAAGGCCGCAACGCGAGGGGTCGGCGTTTACGTCGGCAGCGCTGGCCACGCGCACGTCTGCATCCTCGGCCGCGCGAATACCGGCAATACTCGGCATGCGCAGCTGGCCAATCTCCTTGGCAGTCGTCATCGCACACGGCATCTCCAGGTACACCGTCTCCTCGCCGGCATCGCAGCCGTGGACGAGCGCCAGCGAGCCACACGTCGTAAATCCCGCGCTCTGCACACAGCTCACGTCGGTCACGCAGGGGACCCCAAAGGCGCCGGCCAGCTCGGGGCCGATCTGGGCCGTATCGCCGTCCACTGCCATCTTGCCGCAGATGAGCAGGTCAAAGTCCTCATCGAGTGCCTCGATGCCGCATTTGAGGGCATAGGTGGTGGCTAGGGTATCGGCGCCCGCAAAGGCTCGGTCGGTCAGCAGCAGCGCGTCGTCGGCACCGCGGGCGATGCAGTCGCGCAGCAGCGATTCGGTCGCGGGGATGCCCATCGACACCACCGTCACACGCACGTCCATGCCAAAGCCGATAAAGTCGTCCTTCAGCGCTAGCGCACATTCGAGGGCACTTGCATCGAAGGGATTAATGACCGCCTGCTTGCCATCACGCACGATAGTATTGGTCTTGGGGTCCATCTTGACCTCGGTGCTTCCGGGCACCGCCTTGACGCACACCACCATATGGAAATCACTCATCTTCACGCGCCCCCTTTCTGGACGAGTTCATCCAAGAGCTTCTCCGTAAACAGGTTGCCGCGACCCAGCTGGCCGGCAGGATCGAGCTGGAGTTTGAGGCGCGCCGACTCGACCATGGCCTCGTGGCCGTACATCGTCTCCAAGAAGCCCGCCTTGATCTTGCCGACGCCGTGTTCGGCAGAAACGGCACCGCCCATGGCCGTGACCTCGGAAGCCCACTGGGCAAAGAGCTCTCCACCACGACGGTAGTCTTGCGCATCGCGCGGCAGGATGTTCACATGCAGATGGTTGTTCCCGATGTGTCCCCAGGCAGCAGACTCAAGCCCGCTTTCGGCCAGCGTGCGGCGATAGAGGGCCACGACATCGGCAAGGCGTGCGTTGGGCACCGACATATCCGATCCCAGCTTGGTAATGGTGGGATCCATGCGGCGGCGCTCATCGATAAGCATGTTGACGCTCTCGGGCACCGCGTGGCGGAAGAACCGCTGGCACTCGCGATCGACCTCGGTGCGCGCGACCCATGTCGCATCGTCGCTGCCGCCCGCAAGCTCTAGTACCCACCCCAAGTGATACAGCTCCTCAGTCGCCTGAACTTCGTCGTCGCAGTCGAGCTCCACGTAGACACAGACCTTGGCCTCTTTGTCGAGCGCCGGCAGCGAGGCGAACGCGGTCGACTGCTCACGCTGACGACGCAGGATATCCAGGGCGCCCGCATCGAAATATTCGATGGCAGCCGCATGGGACAGGACAGGGCGCACGGAATCGGTAAAGGACACCGCCTTGTCCTCGCTATCGAAAAAGCAACTCACACCCCAAACGACCGCAGGCGCCGCCTGCAGGGCAATCTCGAGCTCGGTGATAACGCCGAGCGTGCCGCACGCGCCGATAAAGAGGTCGATGGCGTCCATATCGTCCGCAACGAAATAGCCTGAGGCATTTTTTGTCTCGGGCATGGTATAGCCGGGAAGATCGAGCTCGAGCGTACGGCCCCCTGCCGTCACGAGCGACAGGTGGCGGCCCTGGGCAAAAGCCTCGCCGCGCTGAAGCTCAAGCAAATCGCCATCAGCCAGCGCGACGTGGAGTCCCGTGATATGCGGGCGCATGGGGCCGTAAGCGTAGCTGCGGGCGCCGGAGGCGTTGCATGCCGCCATGCCACCCAGACAGGCAGATGCCTCGGTGGGATCGGTGGGAAAGAACTGCTCGGGGGACTCTTGGAACTCCTCGTAGGCCTCAAGCGATGCCTGGTCCCAACCAGCGGTCGGCAGTACCTTCTTGCTCAGCTGCTTACGCAGCTCCGAGAGCACAACGCCCGGCTCCACGCGCAGCAGAAATTGGCCTTGTTCATCGCGGCGAAGGCCCAAGTAGCGATTCATACGGGAAGTATTGAGGATATGCCCACCGTGGGGCACGGCACCGGCGGCAAGGCCGGTTCGGGCGCCCTGAACCGTTACCGGGACACGCTCGGCATGGAGCGTTTCCAAAATGGCACGGACCTCGTCTTCCGTTGTCGGAAACGAGATGCTCGATGCTTCGCCCGATGCACGAGATTCATCGCGGCCATACTCTTCGAACTCATCGGTGAAGGGTTTAATGGTTGCAGACACGCGAACTCCCCCTTTAGCTAACTACAGTGTTTGCAGGGAGATGTTACCGCATCGTTTCGTCGACGTGTTCGAGACCGTCTCCATAATTGGCGATTTTTACGTTTGTGCAATTCGGCGAACGGCAAGGCCTCCTCGGCAGACGATGCTTTTGACACATATCGCCCCGCCGTCGCCGACCGCTCGATTGTCGCTCGAAAAAAGTTGAAGTAATTTTTTCCACCTTTTACCTGCGGAGATGTCAATCCGTCAAGCATTTGGTCAGAAATTGGTCAAGTAGCGGCTGATACGGTCGGCGTCGACAACCAAAACCGATAGAAGTTTTGGCCCCAGAAGCAGGGAGGTTCCCATGGCATATTACTGGCCCCAGTACGGCGTCGCCATCGAGGTCGACGACGATCCCTATCTCCTGCCTTTCGACGAAGAGGCGTTCCCCGATACGGCGGTCTACCACGTCACCACCGATGTTATCTGCGACCCCGAGTCGTTCTCGGCGCTCGCCCACCACATCGCGCGTATCCACGACATCGAGCTCCCTCACGACTTTGACGAGCTCATCTACTCGCGCCGCCTGATGCTTCACATGCTCTTTGGAGCGGACCCGTCCACGTTCGCACGTGTCTACACCACCAAGGACGCCGCATGAGCGCGAAGAAGCCACCCCACTTTGCAGGCCTGGGGCATCGCAGGAAGCTCATCGCTGCCTGCCTGGCCATCGTCTGTGCCCTTGTCGCCGTAGGACTATACGCTTGGCAGTCGCAGCCCGTACCCGAGGCGGGCGCTTCGGTTACGACGGCCGAGGGCAAAACGCGTCAGGAAATCCAAGATGAGCTCGACGCTATCGTCCGCGACAACATGATGACGATTTCGGTCGCGCCGGTCGCTCAGCTACAGGAGGACGGCAAGCTGCGCGTCAACGTGCAAAACGTCCAAGACAATAAATTTCCCCAGCGATTCCGCGTCATCCAAAACGACGAGACCATGTACGAATCCGGTGTGGTCGAGACCGGCAAGACAATCGAGACGTGCCCCGCCGGCGACATCAAAGAAGGCGAGGCATACATCGAGATCCAGGCACTCGATGCCAAGACCCTCGACAGCCACGGCAATCCGACACGTGTCAAGGTACGGGTTGAGCAAGCCGAGAACTAGCTTTTTCGGCCGACGCGGCACCGCACGCAATTCACCAGCATTCGTCCAATCATCGCGGGGACGGCCCGCGGCGAATAGAAAGGAACGACCATGGACATCACCAGGAACATGAACGGAGCCAGAGCGCTCGTCGTGGGCGCAGGGCTCGCGCTCGCGCTCGCAATGGGCGCCGCCCCGACGCCAGCTCTGGCAGCCGGGCGCGTTGGAACCACGAAAGTAATGGTCAGGACCGAGATCGACAACGTAGAGTTCAAAGTTCCGACGGTTATTCCCTTCGTCGCCAAGGCCGACGGCACGCTTCAGGGCCCCTCAGAAGACGCGACCACCATCGACAATCATTCGGCCTACGGCATCCATGTCACCAACATGAAGATCGACGCCATGAACACCTGGACCATTGCCGCCGACGCCAAGGCCGGAACCGCGCAGAATTCCATCGACTTTAAGGTCGGCCCCGACGGTGCACTCCAGAACGCCAGCGCCGCAATGCAGGAGACGGGCCTCGATCTTTCCAAGAATGCAGCCTTCGACATGGGCTACCAGGGCATTGCCGGCGGCACGGACAAAATTAAGCTCAAGACAAGCGGAAACGTCGCCCGCGTCACGCGCGACATCTTCCGCGTAACCGGCGAAGGCGATCAGGTTGCAACGATCACCTGGACGGTCGAGCCCGGTGCGCACACGGCATAAGGCCGTCGCCCTGGCCGCCGCCGTCAGTATCCTAGCGTTTGGGCCAGCCATGGCCTTTGCCCAGCAAGAACAGGCGCAGGCCGCCACGCAAGTGACGGTCGACCTCTCGGAGCTCGACCGCGGCAACTGCAAGGAACCGTTGGCACAGACAGACGACAGACGATGGCTCTTGGCAGCAGGCGCCACGGCAGCAGGCGCGGGAACCGCCGGCCTCGGTCTGCACATCAAACGCAGCCAGAAACGAAACACGGACAGGCCGCACTAAATTAGCTAAGGAGACCCCATGGCATCGAAGAACCTTTTGCCCGTCGTCGCACTCTGCGGCGCGCTCGCAACCGGAACGCCTGTCGCCGCTTGGGCGACTCCCGTCATGGCAGATTCCTTACCAGCAGCCCTAAGCTCCGCACCAAATCCGTCGAGCGCCATTGCGTGCAAGCGTTTTTCGATCGCACAGGCCGCAATCTCAACCTCGGGATGCCTTCGTCGTAATACGGACGGCTCGATAGTCGTGGATATCAATCGTTCGAACAAGGCAAACGGCTCCCAGGCGGGGTGCGCCGTCTGCACGTGGCGCTCGATTGTGCTCGATGCAGATGGCGATCCGTGCGATTTGGGGTTGCGCATCGATATCGCTTCGGTCGATGACTCGGCGAACGGAGCGAAGGTCGCCTTCGACGGTGCGTTTTTCGAGAAAGGAGGCGGTATATGTCTGGGCTGCGCCGCCGCGAATGCAGACGATGTGCAGCCCACCCTCTCATTCACGGCATCGCTGCGGCTGACCAAGGCGGGCACCGATGCCATCGCGGCGGGAGAAGCATCCCTGCTGTTCTACGCCGCCAGTACCGAAGACACAGACATTCATTTCGAGAAGCCGGCCGGATCGCTCGGCCTTACGCGCGGGACGGAGGCAGGCCCTATTGCGATCGATACCCACACGCTAGGCAGGCAACGCATTCTTGCCGACCCGGCGCTTCTCGAGATGGAGTGGAACGGATCCGGAGCCGTCGGGATTGTCCCCTCCGCGCTTGACGCCAAGACGCTCCCCTCAAACGACGAACCCATCAACGCAACCATACAAGAAGAGAGCACGGACAAAGAAGCAGGTGCGGGCGACACGCCGTCGCCGACAAACAGCGTCCCAGCTTCTTTCGAAGCACCGAATGAGCCCGCTACCGGTCCAAACGATCCCGAGCTCGCGGACAGTCTGGGGCTTGCTGATCCTCAGGAGATCGATGAAGGTAACTGCTGCGTGCTTGCCGCCCTCGACCACACAGAGGTCATCGACGCCGCGAACATCGAAGTTGCCGCCGCCAATCAGCCCGTCCGCAAGTCGGCCATCATCGCATTTCCTGAATCCATCGAAGTCGTCTTTTTGCCATCGGGCGAGGTCGTGGCCCCAACACTGCTCACCTTGTTGGGCGCCAAGAATACTCGAAACGAAATTAAAAAGGTCACGGTTGTCGACCCTGCAACCACCGCTAAACTGCGTCTATACGCCGTTGCCCCAGACGGAAGCAAGACCTTGGAATTCGATGGCGACACACTTCTAGCCTGGCGACGTCTGGACATTATGCAAGACGTTTCGTATCAGATCGAACTCGAAGGGTTTGATCGTGCCCGCGATGCCAATATCATCGCCGCGGCTATTGAATCCCCGCAGCGGCTTATGACACTGCGCTTTGACTACTATCCCTATGTCCCGACAACCACCTGAGGCTTAAATGCTGCGCATCATTCCTAATACCACTTATATAACGTATTAGATGAGTCGCGATGTGCCTCGCATTTAGTTCTGCTACGATTGCCACGTTGGCATCAATACAGGAGGGCTCATGCCGGGCTTGGGAACAATCATCAACGTTGCGCTTTTAGTTGCGGGCGGTCTTTTGGGATTAGCGGGCGGCCGCTTCATTACACCGCGCATCCAAGACACGCTCATGAAAGCATCGGGGCTGTGCGTCCTGTTTATCGGCCTGGGCGGCACCATGCAAAAGATGCTCATCATCGATGGAAAGGCGCTAGCGACCACCGGTACCACCATGCTCATCGTCTCATTTGCGCTCGGTTCGCTCATCGGCGAGGCCATCAACTTGGAGGCCGCCATCGAGAACCTTGGCGAATGGCTCAAGCGCAAGACTGGCAGTGAGGGCGATAACGAGTTCACCAACGCTTTTGTCTCGACTTCACTCACCGTGTGCATCGGCGCCATGGCCATTGTGGGATCGATCCAGGACGGCCTGCTCGGCGACTGGTCAACGCTTGCCCTCAAGGGCGCACTGGACTGCATCATCGTCTGCACCATGACGGCCTCGCTTGACCGCGGCTGCATCTTCTCCGCCCTGCCCGTCGCCGTGTTCCAGGGGACGATCACGTTGTTTGCCGGCGCGCTCTCCCCCATCATGACCACAGCTGCCCTCAACAGCCTTTCGCTCGTAGGCTCCATGCTCATCTTGTGCGTCGGCGTCAACCTCATCCGTCCTCAGACCTTCCGCACGGCCAATATGCTTCCCTCCGTCGTCATCGCCGTCATCTACGCCCTCCTGTTCTAAATCTATCAACGCAGCGGTATCTCGAACATCTGTTTGATGCTGTGCTATGATATGAGGTCACCGTAGCTGCGTTCGAGAGGAGGAGCGGTGGCCGACCAGGACATCAAGATGCTCATCGAGCGCATCATGGCCGAGGCCCGGACCCATCAGTCCGCCCGCTTCTCAAACGAAACCTACGCAGACGAGCCGATTCTCAAAACCGGCCGACAGATGCAGAATTTCCTCCCCGACCAGTACCGTAAAATGCGCGAGATATCGCGCTGGCAGGATGACCCCAAGGGCGGTGCGGGCCGCTGGCTTTCGGAAGCCGAGCTTTTTTACCGCCAGGGCCTGCTGATGGCCGACTTTGAGGACGACTGTCCCTACAACGGCACCTTTAAGTCGTACTTTCCCACCTACAACGCCATGAGCGACCGGCAACTGCGCGGCTACTTTACCTGGCGTGCCCAAGTGCGCCGCGGAACCGTCGAGGAAACGTCTACGTCCTTTGCCTTTCTGTATCTCTATGAGCTGATCTGCGGCATTGGCGTAGATAATCCACTCGATGGTTTTAACAAGATCAAGGCTTTTTGGGATGTCTATCGCGCCTTCGAGCCCGGCATCGACCGGTTTGCGCGCGTGTGGCTGCAAGATTACGCCGTGTTCCACGGGCTCGACCCCAAGCTGCTTCGCGACTCTAAAACCGTCATATTCGATAACGCCCTTATCGAGCTGCGGCGCGCGGCACGAGACCTTGTACCAGCACCGACGCCGTCTGACCCGGCACCCAAGCGTCGCAAAACCTCCGAGCCCACGCTCCCCCTTCCGCCCGATGAGGTGCGCGAGGAGCGACTCATGGCCGCCATCAACGCCCTCTCCACGTACAACCTAAGTAACTCGCGGCTCGACCGCAGCCACCACCGCGATCTGCGCCACGTGGCGTGCGCCGTGTATGTCCGCATGGCGCGCTACTATGACACGCACCGAAAGACCGGCATCGTGGCAAGTTTATTTGGGGAGGAGACGGCCATGCCCTACACCATGTTTGCCTCGGCCGTATTCTTTGCGCCCGAGCGCCACGAGGACTGCGAATACCGTCTGGACCCCATCCATATCTACCGTTGCCAAAACGGTTTTTGGGAATGCATGCGGATTCACGGTAGCAGGCAAAAGAGCAGCAAGCTCGGTGAAATGATGCGCGCCTGCGACCAACGCCTGCGCCTGGCGCTGGACCCTGCCCATCCCCTTAAGGAAGAAAAGGTCCCCAAATATCTGGCCAAGATTATCGATGACGAGATTGTGGCATGGCTTTCGTGGGACGCCGCACACCAGCCCGTCAAGATCGATATCGATTTGAGCCAGCTGGGGCACATTCGGAGCGCTGCCGCACAAACGCGCGAAGCGCTTTTGATCGACGAGGAACGCGAGGACGGCGCGTCCGCAGAAGCCGAGGCAGCGGACTCAGGGCAACCGGAAGCCGAGCCCGTAGCCGACGCGACGGTCGAGGCGGTCGCGGCGGCCGCAGGGCAGGACGAGTCCGACGAGCCGACCATATCCACCGAACAGTTTGGTGTCGTAGCACCGCTTCTCGCACCGACGCCCGCGTTCGCAGCTGCTGCGCCCGCTGACGCCACGAACGAACTCGCGCCCGCCGCAGACGCCTATCTCCGCGCGCTGCTCGAGCACAACGCAGTACAGGCGGAATCGGCGGTAGTGCAATCGGAGCAGAGCGAGGACATGCTCGTCGATACCATCAACGAGGCGCTCTTTGACCTGGTGGGCGACACCGTAATTGAATTTAGCGCGGCAGGGCCGCAGATTATCGAGGACTACGAAGCAGACGTGAGAGGATACCTAGACCATGAGTGATACCGCATCCGCAGCACCTCACGTGCCCAAGCGCGTCGCTGCCGTCATTCTCAACTCGCTCAAGGGCGGTGTGGTCCCGCGCATCGGCCTTCCTTACATCACCGTAGGGCGCGAGGTCGAGATCCGCGCCCTGCTCACCGATCTGAGTCTCATCGCCGACGGTGGCGCGAGCTTCCGCTTTCTGGTCGGTCGTTACGGCGCCGGCAAGAGCTTTTTGCTCCAGACTATCCGCACGCACGCCATGGGCGAGGGATTCGTCGTCGCTGATGCCGACCTGTCGCCCGAGCGCCGCCTGCAGGGCGGTCAGGGACAGGGCCTTGCCACCTACCGCGAGCTCATCCGCAATATATCGACCAAGACGCGCCCCGAGGGCGGTGCGCTCAACCTTATTCTGGATCGCTGGGTCGCCTCGTGTGCCGACGTCGACGAGTCGGTCGTCAATGCCCAACTGGCCCCGCTCGAGGAGATGGTCCACGGCTTCGACTTCACCCGCATGCTCCGCCGCTATCGCATGGCCGCATCCGGGGGCGACGAAGAAGCCATGAGCCGCGTGACCAAATGGATTCGCGGCGAATACCGCACCAAGAGCGAGGCGCGCGCCGAGCTGGGCTCCTCGACCATCATCAGCGATGACGACTGGTACGACTACGTTAAGCTCATTGCGCGCTTTTTGGTCTGCAGCGGCTACAAGGGCATGCTGGTGCTCATCGACGAGCTCGTGAATCTGTATAAGATTCCCAACGCCATCACGCGCCAGTACAACTACGAGAAGATCCTGACCATGTACAACGACACACTTCAGGGCAAGGCGCAGTACCTGGGCATGATCATGGGCGGCACGCCAACCTCCATCGAAGACCGCCGCCGCGGCGTGTTCTCCTACGAGGCCCTGCGCAGCCGACTCGCTCAGGGCCGCTTTGCGCGCGAAGACCTTAAGGACATGCTCGCGCCCATCATCCGCCTGCAGCCACTCACCTACGAGGAGCTGCTGGTGCTGATCGAAAAACTCATGCAAATTCACGCCGGCTACTTTGGCTGGACGCCCACGCTTACCGAGAACGACTTGGTGGACTTCCTCAAGATCGAGTTCGGTCGTGTGGGAGCCGACACGCATCTGACGCCGCGTGAAGTCATTCGTGACTTTATCGAGTTGCTCGACATCCTATGCCAAAACCCCGACGCCAACGTGGCCGAGCTGCTGCAAAGCGTCGGCGGCGACGCGCTGGCGCCGGCAGCCGCAACAGGCGACACCGATACCGCAGGCGGCGACCGTAACTTCGCCGAATTCACCATCTAACCTGCCAAAAAGGGACAGGTTTATTTTGGCAGGCTCTATCTGGGCAAACGTTGAAGCAGTAATGCAGCAAGCCACTGCCCGCCGCGTTGAGAGATTCGCTTTTGAAAGGAGGCCTCGTGAACGCCTTTGACCGCTACGCCCCGTTTATCCAAGACTTCATCTACTCCCACGATTGGGAGAGTTTGCGCTCTATCCAGGTTGCGGCAGCTGATGCCATCTTTAACACGCAAGATAATGTGCTCCTGACGGCATCCACGGCTTCCGGCAAAACCGAGGCAGCCTTCTTTCCCATCCTGACCGAATTTTGGGAGAGGCCGCCCGCAAGCGTGGGCGCCCTCTACATCGGCCCCCTCAAAGCGCTCATCAATGATCAGTTCGTCCGTCTCAATGACCTGTGCGAAGAAGCCGACATCCCCGTCTGGCACTGGCATGGCGATGTCTCGCAGTCGCACAAGGCCAAGCTCATCAAAAAGCCAAGCGGCATCTTGCAGATTACGCCCGAGTCGCTCGAGGCGCTCTTAATCCATAAGCACATGGCGATCCCGCGCATGTTCTGCGACCTACGCTATGTAGTCATCGATGAGGTCCACTCGCTCATGCGCGGCGACCGTGGCGGGCAGACGCTCTGCCTTATCGAGCGACTCTCGCGCATGGCCGGCGTACAGCCCCGACGCATTGGCCTTTCGGCCACCATCGGCGACCCCGAGCGCACGGGCGCCTTTCTCTCGCAGGGAACGGGGCGCGACTGCGTTATCCCCCGCTTTGAGGAACCGCGCCGCGTGTGGCGCATCTCCATGGAGCACTTCTACAACTCGGGCCCCCAGGCTCAGCAACGAGGATTTGTAGGCACAGGTCCACAAGAAGCCGAGGTGCTTGCTTGCGAGCGTATTGAGACGGCGGCGCCCGCGGCGCTGCCCGCATCCGGACAAGACATGTGCCACAGCGAACAGCTTACACAGGAAGAACGCCGTCAACGTCGCGAGCAGGCGCGGGGCAAGGCCGCTCCCAAAGACCGTCGCACTTCCTCGGCCCCCGAGGGCGAAGTCGACATCCCACGAGCGACCGAGCAGGCGCTTCTCAACCCCACCGACACGGCACCCGACAACGCCGACCCCGGTATGGGCTATATCTTTGAGCATACGCGCGGCCGCAAGTGCCTGGTCTTTGCCAACTCGCGCGAGGAGGCAGAGGCCGTGTGCTCCATGCTGCGCAGCTACTGCGAGAGCCGGCACGAGCCCGACCGTTTTCTCATCCATCACGGCAATCTTTCGGCATCGCTACGCGAGACGGCCGAGGAGCTCATGCGCGACGAGGAGCAGACGCAGACAACCGTCACCACCTCTACGTTGGAGCTCGGTATCGATATCGGCCGCCTGGAGCGCGCCTTCCAGATTGACGCGCCGTTTACCGTTAGCTCCTTTTTGCAGCGCATGGGGCGCACGGGCCGTCGCGACCTTCCGCCCGAGATGTGGTTTGTCATGCGTGAGGAAGAACCCGAGCCGCGCACGATGATGCCCGAAACCATTCCCTGGAAGCTCCTGCAGGGTATCGCGCTCGTACAACTCTATCGCGAGGAAAAGTGGGTCGAGCCGCCCGAGCTCGATCGTCTCCCCTACAGCCTGCTCTATCACCAGACTATGTCGACCCTCGCCAGCACCGGCGAGCTCACGCCGGCCGAACTTGCCCAACGCGTGCTCACGCTCAGCTATTTCCACCGTGTCTCGGCAGACGATTACCGTGTGCTGCTACATCACCTCATTAAGATCGACCATATCCAGGTCACCGAGGGCGGTGGGCTCATCGTGGGCCTCGCGGGCGAGCGCATCATCAACAACTTTAAGTTCTACGCCGTGTTCCAGGAAAACGAGGAGTTTACCGTTCGCAGCGAATCGGCCGAGCTGGGCACGATCGTTAATCCGCCCCCGCCCGGTGAGCGCATCGCCATCGCCGGACACTGCTGGATTGTCGAGGAAGTGGACTGGAAGCGCCACACTGTCTTTGCCACGCAGGTCAAGGGCCGTGTGCCGGCCTACTTTGGCGACTGCCCTGGAGACATTAACACGCATGTGCTCGAGCGCATGCGCCAAGCGCTCACTGAGCACGCAACATATCCGTACCTTATGGGTAACGCACGGGCTCGCTTGGCGCAGGCTCGTCATACCGCCGAGATTTCGGGCGCGGGAACTAAACCGCTCATCAACCTGGGCGGCGATACCTGGGTGCTCTTCCCCTGGTTGGGCAGCTACGCCTTCCTAGCACTCGAGCGCATGCTTAAAATCAAATGCGCCGCTGAGCTGGGCCTTCGCGGGCTCGATTCGTCACGCCCGTACTTTATGCAGTTTAAGATGAAGGCCGACGAGGAGACGTTCTTTGAGGTGCTCGCCGCCGAGGCCGAGAAGGACTTCGATCCCATCGAGCTCGTCTATCCTGGCGAGGTGCCTTACTTTGACCGCTACGACGAGTTTGTTCCCGAAGAGCTCGTGCGCAAGGGCTTTGCCGAAGGCGTGCTCGACATCGAGGGTATGAAGCAGCGTGTCCGCAGCTGGCGCGACCACGCTTAAGACCAGTCTTTTTTGGGACGGGGAGACTTACTTGTCGTGAAGAACGGTGCCGAGGAAGTCGGCATCGAAGGGCACGGCTTCGGCAAAGGCGTAGTCGCCGTCGCTGGCGATGAGCAGGTAGTTTTCCTCGCCGCCAAACTCCGCATCGCCACATGGCACCACCCAGGCGTGGTCGAACACCTCGAGTGCCGTGGCAGCGCAGTCGCGCAGGAACGACACATCGCTCCCCTCGCTTGCGCTCACGATATTGGCCACGTAGATACCCCCGGGGTTCAGGCTGCCTCGCACCAAACGCAACGCCTCAACCGTCGCCAGCTCGCGCACGGGCTCGTCACCGCCAAAGCAATCGCTCACGACCACGTCGTAGCGACGATGGCCCACGCTCGTCACGCCCAGGTACGAGCGAGCCTCAGCGGTAATCACTCGCAGGCGATCGCCCACCGTGCGCTCCAGCTCGTCCAGGTAGAACCAACGGCGCGCCAGGCGCGTAATCTCGGCATCGTACTCAATGACGTCCATGCGCAAGCTCTCGTGCGACATCAGCGCAAACTTTGGATAGGCAAACCCGCCGCCGCCCAGCATGAGCATACGGTCGATACCATGCCCGTAAGCATCACGCATTGCGTCCTCGGCCTCAAACACATCGTCGAATGCACGATAGTACGCAAAGACCGGCTCCGCCCAACGATCGCCAACATAGCTCGCGCTTTGGTAGACGCCGCCCTGCACGAGCACGCGGACCTCGTCACCGCTCTCGTCGTGCACACGCTTCACACGTGCCAACCCGTTGCGGGTACGTGCGACCTGCAAACAGGCAGCGCGAACAGCGACGGCAGCCGCACCAAGCGCCGCAGCTCCCAGGGCAACGCCGGCAACAACGCCAGCGGAAACACTCGGCTTGTTCATCTAGAGCTCCTTTTGCAGATAAAGGCCATGGTCATAAAATCCAAGATGGCGATAGTACTCGCGCGTACCGATCGCGCTGATCACGTTGATGTGCGTATACCCCGCATCCCGAGCAATCTGGCACGCACGCTCCACGAGCAGACGCCCCAGACCGTGATGCTGAGCCGCCTGGCCCTGATCGCCCACACGTGCCGCCATACCATACACGTGCACCTCGCGAATCATCGCCTCCTCCGGCCCCGTCGGCAGCTCGTCCGCGTGCGCGGCAACAAACGAACGGTCGGGCAGCGACAGGCGCAAAAAGCCGGCGATCTTGCCTTCGGGCGTCACCCACTGCAAAAAGCGTTCGCGCGTCACTGGCGTCTCGTACGCCACCTCCTCGTCAAGGGTCAACTCGTCCAGGTCGGCACCCGCCGTGCTGATCTCGCGATAGCGAATCTCACGCACCGTCGCACCGTCACCCCGAGCAGCCAGGCGGTTCTCGACGAGCTGACGCAGGTTGGGCTTCTTGTTGCCCACCATGATGTCATCGGAACTAAAGTCGCGAATCATGCGGCTGATGCGGCAGAACGCCGGCGTCACCACGATGTCATCGGCCAACACGTCGAGCAGCTCTTCCTCGGTATAGGGGCGCCACTCGCCACGCTCGTAACAGCCCACCAGACGCGAGCCCTCGATGAGCGCGCACGGGTAGACCTTGACCTCGTCGGGCATAAAGGCGCCCTCGGTCATAAAGCGCTCGTAGTCACGCTTGTCCCCCTCAGGCGTAGCACCCAACAAGTTGAGCATAAAGTGCGCGTGGATCTTAAAGCCAAACAGGCGCGCGAGCGAAAACGCCCGCTCGATCTGCGCCACCGAAATGCGGCGCTCGTTGATATCGAGCAGGTGCTGGTCAAGGCTTTGGATGCCCATCTGTATCTTGGTGCAACCCAGGCGGCGGATGAGCGTGAGGGCCTGCGGCGTTACAGCATCGGGGCGCGTCTCGATAACGAGCCCCACCACGCGATGCTTCGCCGTCTCGTTAATGCGCTGCTGACGCTCGAGCTCCTCCATCGTTGCCGTCTGCCACTCGGTGACCTCGCCCCACGGCGTACCGGGGCCGTACAGACGACGCACCGCACGGTTATAGCCGCCCACGGCAGCATCCACACGTCCCTGCTCGCCGGCAACGCCGGCAGCAAGCTCGACCTCGTCTGTCGCAATGCCGGCGGCCCGATAGCGCTCGCGACGCTCTGCTACCACCGGCGGCAGGGCATCGGCGGGAGCGTCATCGAGCAGACGCCCCGCCTCGGCACGGCTGATGCCCGGACGCGCCAACATGGGGTTGGCCGCCACGCCGGCGACGGCGTCGTCATTGAGCGCACGGAAAAGCTCCGATATAAACCATGCCTGATACCCTTGCGGATAGTCGCTCCAGGTACCGCCAAGAACGATAAGCTCGATCTTGTCGGTTGCATGCCCCATTTGCGAAAGCGCGGTCAGGCGAACGCTCACCTGCAAATACGGGTCGAAGCAGTTTTGTTCCGCACGGGCGCATGCCGGCTCGGCATGCAGATAGCTTTTGGGCATGCGCAGATCGTTGGGGCAAAACAGGCAATCGCCCGAACAGGGCCAGGGCTTGGTGATGACGGTAATGGTCGCCACGCCCGAGGCCGTTCGGCGCGGCTTCATCCTCAGCACTTGCAGCAGCTGACGCTCCAGATCGGCGTCGACATTCCACCCAGCCCAACGAGCCGGTTCCTCACGTTTAACCCGCTGGTAAAACGGCAGCAGTCGGCGCTTGGCCAGGTCCCGTTTGTCGGCACCCTCGCGGCGCGCCTCGGCATGTATCAGTTTGACGAGGGTCTTGTCGTCCACGGCCTCGCCACGACGCAGGACCTCGAGTATGTTCAAGATAATCTGTTCCATGTCCCCCATTGTAAAGGCAAAGGCGCCGGAGCCAACCTCGGCCCCGACGCCTCCATCAAAGAGCACGCCTATATGCACCGGTCTCCGAAAACCGCATGTCACTCCGGATCAAACGACATGTCGCCCGAACCGACCTTAAAACGATACGTGGCTGACTTATCACCGTTGTCGAATTCAAGATTCAATATGGTCTCGCCATCGTAGCCAAGCGGAAGGAAATCGCTCTCGAAGTCACCGCTGCCCACGGTGAGGCTCGCCTTAAAGCCCGTAGAGTTCGGAACCGTTATCTCCACATCGCCCGAGTCCACGCTTACGTCCATCGACTTCGCGGGGGCCTGGTAGAGCTCGAACGTCACATCGCCCGAACCGACCTCGGCATTCAGGGTGTCGGTTACAGTGCCCGCAAACTCAACGTCTCCCGAGTCCAAAGTCAGGTTGAGGTCATGACACGCAATGTCCGTGACCGTCAGATCGCCCGCTCCTACATTCGCAGTAATGCCCACCATGTTATCGGCAACTTCGCGCGGCAGTTCGACGGTAACCGTGCGGTCAATGGCGCGCTCGTCATCGCAATCGAACTGGCGAATCTTGAGCGTAGAACCCTTAACCTCGGCCAGATTTTGGGTTGCCGCATCGAAGGCAACGGTCCCCGTTGCCACGCGGCCGCTTTCAATTACGCGCACCGGCCCGCCGGAGACGTGTTTGACCTCAACCGTACCCGACGTCACATCCAAGTCAAGGGATGTGAACGCGTCGGCATCAAACGTTTCGCTCGAAAGCTGTTGAGGCCGAGCGGAATAGTTACCGCTATTCAAGGAATCGTCCTCGTCGAACGCATCGCCCATACCAGACAAGCCGGATACAACATCGTCGAGATCCCACGGGCCATCAAAATGAATCAAAGTCCGCGAAATGCCAAAAACAAGCCCGATAATGAGCACAAACGCTCCGATGCCAATGCCCAAGCGCCTCTTAGACTCATGCGAGAGCTTCATCATTCATCACCTTCTTTGGCACTCGACTCAGCGGTGGTCGCGGCAGCCATGTCAGCGTCAACCGCTGTGGAAACGTCCTCCCCCTTAGTCCTAGCGACCGCCGGCGCCGGACCAACCCGGATATCCCCACGCGCCCAATCGCCATCGAGCGCACGTGCCACCCAGTGATAGATGGGAATCGTAAAGAAGATCAGTGCGGCAAAGGGGGCGCCACCAAACAGGAACATCAGCAAAAAGAACAACAGCCAGCACACGGCCCAATACGGGAACGACTGGAACGGGCCCTTCACCGGAGTCGAGCCAACTGCGCCGTCACTCGTCACCTGCGCCGTAGCGGCATTGGCGGCCTGCGCACTCCAGCTTGCCGCTTGCGCCGCCTTGGCCGCAGCATCACTCGCCTGCGCAGCTGCCTCCGTGGCGCGCGCCGCCGCCTCATGGGTGCGGGCACGTTCCGCCGCCTCGGCCTCGCGCTGACGGGCGCGGTCCTCGTTCTCAAACTCGATATCGTCCTCAATTTCATCGCTCGGATTGAGCAGCTCGTCCAGGCTCACGCCATAGAGTTTGGCGAGCGAGATCAGGTTCTCGGTATCGGGCGAGCTCTCCGCACGCTCCCATTTACTGACCGCCTGGCGCGACAGACCCAGCTTTCGCGCCAGCCCTTCTTGGCTAAAACCCTTGCTGCGACGAAGGTCGGCGAGCCGCTGCGCAGTTTCTACATTCATGGTTCCTCCTATGTGATGCCAGCCGTGCCGCCGGACCGTTTTTGTTCTTAAGGCGCCTTGCACAGTTAAAAATCTATCCGCCACCGCCAAAAGCATGCCACCTATTCTAGTGAGATTTTTGACAACCGGCGGTTGCGGGCATATATGAGCTGCGGAAATGTGTCCAAACAAAGCAATGACCCGCAGCTCGGTTGTCCCCGTTGCGGCGTTAACGGTAGTATGGTCGTACTGTTTATTCCGCACCGCCAACGGAGGGAGTTCCGCGCCGTGAACCGCGATTTCGCCTCATCGCTCATCCAGCTCAACAATACGTTCTATCGCGAGCACTCCGCCTCCTTTTCCGATACGCGCCAGGCCCCGTGGCCCGGCTGGGTGCGCACCATGGACATCGCGCTCGGACAGCTCGACGTCGCCACCATCGAGCATCCCGTCCGCGTCTTCGATCTTGCCTGTGGCAACATGCGATTCGAGAACTTTGCCGCCGGCGGCGCACTTGCCGCCAAGGGCGTCGATGGCGCAAACCCCTCGGCAGACGCCAGCTGCCCGTTTGAGTTCTACGGCGTCGACTCGTGCCAAGACCTGGCCATCGATGCGCGCGGCCACGCCCTGCGCATCCCCAACCTGCACTTCCAGGAGCTCGATGTGCTCGATGCCCTCATGAAGCTCAACCCCGCCGAGACACCCGACGTGCTTTTCGACGCCCCGCTCGCCGACATCTCGGTCTGCTTTGGCTTTATGCACCACGTGCCGTCGTGCGAGTACCGCGTTCGCGTGCTCGACGCCCTAGTACGCCAGACGCGCCCGGGCGGCATCATCGCCATCAGCTTTTGGGAGTTTATGAACGACGAGCGCATGGCGCGCAAGGCCGTTCGAGCCGAAGCCCGCGCCGAGCTCACCCCACCGTTTGAGGGTTACGATTCCGCGCAGTTTGAAGCCGGCGACCACCTCATTGGCTGGCAAAACGACCGCCACGCCTACCGCTATTGCCATCACTTTGACGATCAGCAGATCACCGACCTGGTGCGCGGCGTCCGAACGTTCTACAAGAGCGGCGAGGTCCCCGTGCGCGAGCTTGAGCGCTTCCATGCCGACGGTCGCAGCGGCGAGCTCAACCGCTATGTGATCCTCAAGCGCCTGTAGGCACCGACGACTCGCCGCCGAGCCACACCGCATTTTTCGGGCAAACTATGCCCACCCCTTCCAACGCATCGCCGAAACACACAACCAAGTGTTTCGCATTTATGACCAAGGAGCCTCATGGGAGCCGTCCACGTTCGCACGCCTAAGAACTTTGTGCTCGAGGAGCGCCTGGAGCGCTACGCCGATGCGATTGAGATGAACCCCGAGGCCTATGCCGGAGATTGGCGCGAGGCTTGCGCGCCAGTTGGCAGCAAGCCCTTCGAACACCTTCACCTGGATCTTGGCTGCGGCAAGGGAACGTACCTTGTAGAGCGCGCGGCCCACGAGCCAAACACCCTCTTTATCGGTATGGACCAGGAGCCCATCTGCATCGCCTATGCCGCGCAGAAAATCTGCGAGCAGGAACTGGCCAACGCACTCGTCCTGCCCCGAGGCGCCGCATCGCTGCCGCGGCTGTTTGCCGCAGGCGAGCTCGACGCCATAGCCATCAACTTTCCCACGCCGCAGCCCAAGGCCAAGTACGCCAAAAAACGACTCGTCCATGTCGACCATCTAATGCTCTATCGCCCGCTCTTTGCAGCCGGCGCCACCGTCACACTGCGCACCGACAGCAAGCCACTGCGCGACTACGCCCTAGGACAGTTTGCCGCAGCCGGCTACGACACGCTTTGGGTAAGTGACGACGTGCGCCGCGACCATCCCGAGCATCCCGAGACCGAATATGAATGCCGCACGCGCGAGATGGGTGCCGTCGTCTATGGCATTTGCGCCACACCCGGCGCACGGCCCAGCGATGAACAGCTCGCGGCGGGCCGTGCGCAGGAGCAAAGTCTTGCCTGCTACCTGCCCGAAAACCTCGATGAGCTCGCCTATGTACCCCTGGGCATGGAAGAGGCCGTTGAGAACTTTAAAAACCGCGCCCGCAAGGGCAAAAAGCGCCTGCCTCAGGAACGCTAGTACCGCGCGCCCATTTCCTGCATTTTCTTGCCTGCGAACGCATCGATGCGACGCTACGCCATAATAGTTGGCGGACAAACGGCGAGAGAAAGCAACCACATGGCACAGACCACGACAGATACCGCCGCCAGCACCGTCTCCGGCGCCGGCGCCGCCAGCTCATTCTCGGGCGGCACGGGAACCGAAGCCGAGTTCGGCTCGCTCGGCGCGCTCTCCCCCACCTGGTGGGAGCCCGAGGACGGCAGCGAGCCCGAACCATGGCTCACGCCCGATCAGGCCTTTGAGCGCTTCTTTGAATGGACGAGCGATCGCGGCATTGAGCTGTGGGATCACCAAGAAGAGGCTCTCATGGACCTGGCCGCCGGAGATCACGTCATTTTGGGCACGCCGACCGGATCGGGTAAATCGCTCGTCGCGCTGGGCATGCTCTTTATGGGCGTGGCACAGGGCAAGCGCTGTTATTACACGGCCCCTATCAAGGCCCTGGTCAGCGAAAAGTTCTTCGATCTGGTACAGGTGCTCGGCCGCGATAACGTCGGTATGATCACCGGCGACACGCATATCAACACCAAGGCGCCCGTCATCTGCTGCACGGCAGAGATCCTTGCCAACGATGCACTGCGCGAGGGCGAGGACGCCGACGTGGGCTGCGTGGCCATGGACGAGTTCCACTACTTTGCCGACCCCGATCGCGGTTGGGCCTGGCAGGTGCCGCTGCTCACCCTGCCCCACACGCAATTCATGCTCATGAGCGCCACGCTCGGCGATGTCACCGCGACCGCTGCCTCGCTCGAGGAACACACCGGCGCTACCTGCGACCTGGTCGTCGATGCCCCACGCCCCGTGCCACTGAGCTACGACTACGTGACGACCTCGCTCGAAGGCACCGTCGAGCTCGCGATGCGCCGCGGCGAGGCCCCACTCTATATCGTGCACTTTAGCCAGGACGCCGCCCTTGCGACGGCACAGTCGCTCGCCAATTTTGGCATCGCCAGCAAGGAGCAGCGCGAGGCCATCAAGGAAGCCGCCAAGGGCACGAGCTTCTCCACGGCCTTTGGCAAGATTCTCAAGCGCTTGCTCGGATGCGGCGTCGGCGTGCACCATGCTGGCATGTTGCCGCGCTATCGCCTGCTGGTCGAGCGTTTGGCGCAGCAGGGTCTGCTGCCCGTCATCTGCGGTACCGATACGCTCGGCGTCGGCATCAACGTACCCATCCACACCGTGGTGCTCACCGCGCTCACCAAGTTTGACGGCTACAAGATGCGTCGTCTGCGCGCCCGCGAGTTCCATCAGATTGCCGGTCGCGCCGGCCGCTCGGGCTTCGATACCGAGGGCATGGTGATTGCCGAGGCGCCCGAGCACGAGATCGAGAACGCCAAGCTCATGGCCAAGGCGGGCGACGACCCCAAAAAACTCCGCAAGATTAAAAAGAAGAAGGCCCCCGAGGGCTTTGTCACCTGGAACAAGCAAACCTTTGAGCGCCTGATCGAGACGCAGCCCGAGACACTCAAGCCGCGCCTGCGCATCACGCACTCCATGGTGATCAGCGTGGTCGAGCAGGGCGGCGACGCTCGCGCCCGCGTGCACGACCTCATCGAGACAAGCCTGCAAACGCCCGAGGAAAAGGCAAAGCTCGAGGTTCGTGCCGACGAGATCTTCGCCACGCTCATCGACTCCGGCGTCGTCGTGCGCACCGAAGTGCCGCCTGCACCCGACGCTCCGGCTGACGCCGCGCCGGACATCGACTACGCGTTGACGGTCGACCTGCCCGAGGACTTTGCGCTCGACCAGCCGCTCTCGCCGTTCTTGCTTGCCGCGCTGGAGTTGCTCGACCCCGAGAGCGAGACCTATACCATGGACCTCATCTCGATGGTCGAGGCAACGCTCGAGGATCCCAAGCAGGTGCTGCGCGCACAGGAGCGCGCTGCACGCGATCGCGCTATGGCCGAGATGAAGGCCGACGGCATCGAATATGAGGAGCGCTTGGAGCGCATTCAGGACGTCACGTACGAAAAGCCGCTCGAGGATTTGCTCGACGCCGCCTTTGACAAGTACTGCCAGGAAGTACCCTGGGCCAACGACTACCAGCTCTCGCCCAAGAGCGTCCTGCGCGACATGCTGGAGAGCGCGAGCGACTTTAAGGGTTACATTCAAAAGCTCGGCATCGCCCGCTCCGAGGGCATTCTGCTGCGCTACCTAGCCGAGGCCTACCGTTCCCTCGATCGCACCGTGCCCATCGAAAAGCGCGACGAGCGCCTGCGCGACATTATCTCATGGCTCGGCTTTGTGGTGCGCTCGGTCGACTCGAGCCTGGTGGACGAGTGGGAGAACGCCGGCAACCCGGCAGCCCTCGACGCCGCGCCGCCGCAGGGCATCGACGAGGTCGTGGCGGATCGCCGCGGCTGCACGCTGCTGGTGCGCAACGCGCTCTTCCGCCGCGTGACCCTTGCCGCCCGCGAGCACGTGCGCGACCTGGGCGAGCTCGACGACGACTGGGGCATGAGCGAGATCCGCTGGCAAAAGGCGCTCGATGCCTACCATGAGCAGCATGAGGAGATTCTCACCGACGGAGATGCCCGCAGCGCCGCAATGTTTTCCATCGATGAGTCCGACGAGAAGACTGCACACGTGTGGCACGTGCACCAGATCTTTGCCGACGAGGATGGCGACCACGATTTTGGCATCATGGGCGATGTCGACCTGGACGCCACGCAAGACGGCGGCGAGGTCATCTTCAAGAACTACCGTGTCGGCTTTATCGAGGACCTGCTCGAGGACTAACCGGGCGCAATGGAACGAAACGAAGCGGGGCCGCTGGCAACATCGCCAGCGGCCCCGCTTTTTGCGCGATACGTTATCCTCTACTCGGCATCCTCGACCTCATACGAATCCGCTTCGGCGGGCTCATCGCCTGTCTCCGACGCGGTCTCGCGTGCCTCATCAAACGCTGCCTTCATGGTCTTGTTGCCCCAAGTGAGCTTGCGAATGGTAAGCTCATCAGCCTTGTTGTGGGCCAGGCGCAGATTCTCGGTGCTGCGGCGCAAATCGTCCTTAGTCTTCTCGAGCTGCTTGATGGCGGCATCGATTTCCTTGATCGCCGACTCGAATTGCTTACTCGCCAGGTTGTAGTTGCGCGAGAAGCCGTCCTTGAACTTTTCCATCTTGGCCTCGAAGTTCGTGACGTCGATATTCTGCTGTTTGTACTCCGCCAGCTCCTGCTTATAGTGCAGCGAACCCATGGCGGCGTTGCGAAGAAGTGTGATCATGGGAATGAAAAACTGTGGGCGAATCACGTACATCTTCTCGTAGCGGTAGCTCACGTCCACGATTCCCGCGTTATAGAGCTCGCTCTCGGGCTCCAGCAGGGTACAGAGCACCGCGTACTCACAGCCTTTCTGGCGACGATCGTGATCGAGTTTCTTAAAGAAGTCCTCGTTTTTGTGTTTGGTCGCAGTCTCGTCGTTCTCGTTTTTCATCTCGAACATAATTGAGATGACCTCGTTGCCGCTCGCGTCGCACTCGCGGAAGATAAAGTCGCCCTTGGTGCCCTCGGACGCATCGTTATCTTTCTCGAAGTACGCATTGGGAAACGCCGTCATGCGCAGACGGTTGAACTCGGTCTCGCAGTGCTGCTCGAGCGACTCGCCCACCATCTTGGTGGACAGGCGAACCTTCATATCCTTAAGGCGCTCGATCTCTTCATCCTTGTAGCGAATCAGATCATCGCTCGCACGTTTGGCCTGCGCAAGCTCGAGCTCGTGTGCCGCCTTGGCCTGTTCCTCGCGCGAATCGCGCACTGCCAGCTCGCTCGTCAGTTTGGCACGCGCCTCATCACGCTCACGCTCCGCCGCGGCGACCGCCTCAGACAGGTTCATTTTTGCCATCAGCTCCTGCTCGCGCAGCTTCGCACGCAGACCCTCGGCCTCCTGCTCAGACTGAGCCTTTGCGGCGGAAAACTTCTCCTGCACCTTCGCGCGGTAGTCTGTGAGTGTGCGTTCGGCCTCGCTGCGAGCGGCATCGAGTTCACGCTGCGACTCGGCCGCGGCAGCGGCAAGCGCCATCTCCTGGGCCTTGTCCGCCGCGGCAAGCCTAGCCTGCAGCTCGGCAATCTGGGCATCACGTGCAGCTAAATCGTTTTGAGCAGCATTGCGCGCCGCTGCCTCGGCGAGTTTGGCTTCGTCATCCTTGCGCCCCAGCTGCGCGCGCAGGTTGTCGATCTCGCGCTGAAGCTCGGCATTCTCCTTTTGAGCATCGGAACGGGCCTCAACCGCCGCGCGCTGACTTGCACTCTCGCGCTCTGCGGCAGCGCCTTCGAGCTTGGCGCGCAGCTCGGCAAGCTCAGCGTCGCGCTTGGCAACCTCTTGTGCCAGCTGCTGAGCTGCAGCGTTCTTCTGCTCGACAAGCTGAGCGTCGCGCTGAGACTCTGCCTTTTGCAAAGCAGCCGTCGAGCGCGAGCGCTCAAGCTCCAGTGCCTGCTCGCCCTCGCGCTGGACCGCCTTCACGCGCTCATCCAGGTCGCGCGAGAACTCGGCATCGCGCACTTGCTTGACGATATCCGCATAGCCGGACGCATCGACCTTAAAAACTTCGCCGCAATGCGGGCACTTGATCTCGTTCATAGCAGCTCCTCGATGGACGCAAATTTCAACCGCCTACACTCTACCGCGCCACGCGGACAAAAAAGGCGCCGCCGCCATAATGGCAACGGCGCCAGAACCACCACAAAGGTGCCTGTCCCCTTTGTGGTGGTTTGAGGGCTACAGTCCAAAGAAGCCGAGAATCTGGTCACGGCTTATGGGCTTGTACTCGTTGGCATCGAGGCCAACGTCGTAGCGAAGGACTGGGCGCTCGCGATCGCGGTTGCGCGCGTTGGTGCGGTCTCCCCTGCTGTGGATATGCCCGTGCAACATGATGGCGCCACGCGCCTTGCCGTTCCAGCTGAGCATGGGGTAATGGCTCATTACCAGGCGATGGCCCTTAGCGTAACCGGGGGCGACCTCCAGATAATCGCGCACCTCATCCCAAATGTGCGGCGCATCTGGATCTTCCCAGTCGCCGTCATGGTTACCACGGATGAGCGTTATGTTCTGGCATTCGATGCGCCTACGCAGGCGCACCGCTTCCGCCATGGGCAATCGATACGTAAAGTCTCCCAGGATATAGAGGCGGTCGTCCACAGCCACGCACTCATTGATGGCATCGATGACCTTGCGGTCCATCTCCTCGACCGAATCAAACGGTCGATCCACGTCGTGCAAGATATTCGTATCGCCCAGGTGCAGATCGGCGGTAAACCACATCATCGTCTATGCCCTCATTTCGCAGCGCGTATAAGACCTGTTTAGTATACAGACGCAGCGATGTGACGGTTACCCAAAGAGCCCGCCGAACAGACCTCGGCGGCGCTTGTCCTGCTTTTTCGAAGCGTCATCCTGAGCCTTCTTGCCCTGCCGCTTCTTACGGTCCTGCTCCAACTCATCGTCATCGAGTAGCATATCCCACTCAAACGGATCGTCTGTCAGATCGAACAGGTCATCGTCATCAAACACGTGCGCCTCCATTACCGATTAGCGAGCATCCACAACATAGTTGAGAAGTCTACGGGCCCGTGCGGACACAAATTCATCCCGTCCGCGTCTTTCAATCGTTTGCCGCAACGCTTGCGCGACGGAACGCTTGCAGCTAAGATAGGGACACGGATGGCACCCGTGGCTGCGGGTCTTGCCAACTCCGATACACGTTTTCATCGTGAGAAGTGGCCGTCTTCGCTTACGCGGGGGCGGCTATTTCATTCGGCCGATAAACAGGCCGAGTTCGATAGCCGCGATCAACAACGCCAATAACGAAATAACATCGCTTACGTTCATACCAAATCCCTTCTAAAGGGAGTTGGCCCATCCGTGCTCCATAGCAGTAGTCTAACGCAAAATGCGGGTAATAGGAACATCTGTTCGTATTACCCGCACCCTTTTCTAATGCACAAACATGCGCACGAACTTGTGCTTCCAGTTTGCATAAGGAGCGTAGCGGAATGGCACGTCCAGCCACGTTGCCTTGTTCACGATGCTCTTCTTGTGGCTAAACGTATCGAAGCTCTCGCGTCCATGGTACTGTCCCATACCGCTCGCACCCATGCCGCCAAAGCCCATATGGCTCGTAGCCAGGTGCATGATCGTGTCGTTGACGCAGCCGCCGCCAAAGGGCACGTAGCGCACAAAGCGCTGCTGAACTGCGCGGTCTTGGCTAAAGATATACAGGGCCAACGGCGTCGGGCAATCCGTAATAAACGTCTCGGCCTCGTCTAGGCTCTCAAACGTCAGCACCGGCAAGATGGGGCCGAAAATCTCCTCCTGCATCACGGCGTCATCGGGGGACACGCCGTCCAAAATCGTCGGCTCGATCTTGAGCGAAGCCTCGCGCGCGGCGCCTCCAAGCACGACCTTATCGGGATCGATCAGCCCGCGCACGCGCGCAAAATGCTTGGCGTTGACGATATGCCCGTAATCTTCGTTATCGAGCGGATGCTCGCCAAACATACGGCGGACCTCTTCCTTGATGAGACCCAGCAGCTCGTCGTGCACGCGCGTGTCGACCAGCAGGTAGTCGGGCGCCACGCAGGTCTGCCCCACGTTGAGCCATTTACCAAAGGCGATACGGCGTGCCGCGACCTTCAAGTTAGCCGTCGCATCCACGATGCAGGGACTCTTTCCGCCCAGCTCAAGCGTCACGGGCGTGAGGTTTTTACTTGCACGCTCCATGACGAACTTGCCGACCGGAACGCTACCGGTAAAGAAGATCTTGTCCCAGCACTCATCGAGCAACGCTTCGTTTTCGGCACGCCCGCCTTCGACGACCGTCACCAAGCGCGGATCAAATGCCTCTTCACAGATTTGCTTGAGCACCGCGCTCGATGCCGGAGCATAGGCGCTCGGCTTGATGACCACAGTATTGCCCGCGGCGAGGGCGCCGGCGAGTGGCTCGAGCGTCAGCAAAAACGGGTAGTTCCACGGAACCATGATGAGTGTGACGCCATAGGGCACGGACTGCGTCTTGCACACACTCACGGCGTTGGCGAGGTCACACGGACGCAGGCGCGGGCGGCTCCATCGGGCCACGTGCGTAATCTGATGACGAATCTCGGAAAGCGACGTGCCGATCTCGCACATATAGGCCTCGTCATGCGACTTGCCCAGATCGGTCTTGAGCGCATGGGCAATATCGGCCTCGTGGGCCCGCACCGCATCGCGTAAACTCACGAGCGCACGACGTCGAGCATCGACATCAAACGTGGCGTGCGTCTTAAAGTAGGCGCGCTGATCGCCGACGATGCGCGCAATTTCCTCGGTGTTCATGGACCCTCCTAGTTCTCGCCCTCAAACATACCACCCGCAACGACCTCGTACATACGCTCGAGCTCCAAACGGTCCATTAGAAGCGGAACGGGGTATAGCGGATTGGCCTCGGCATCGGCATGGGCCGCCATTTGTGGAATATCGGAGCGGCGAATGCCCGTCACATATTTGGGTATGCCCAAGGCGGCGTTCATGCGGTCGACCCAATCGATAAAGGCCTCAGCAGCCACGTTGTCCAGTGCATTAGCCGGCGCAATGCCGGCCATGCGGGCGAGATCGGCGAGCTTGGGAGCAGCAGCTTCGCCATAGGCGCGAAGCATGTGCGGCAGGATGATGGCGTTGGCCAAGCCGTGGGGAATCCCGTAACGCCCGCCCAGGCTGTGCGCGATGGCAAGGACGTATCCAACATAAGAGCGCGTAAAGGCAACGCCCGCTTTATACGCCGCCGAAAGCATATTGCGGCGCGCACGCATGTTGCCACCGCACTCATAGGCCTCGAGCAAATTGTCGTGGATGAGCTGCACCGCCTGGCGCGCCATCCTGCGCGTATAGGGCGTGGTGCTGCGCCCGATAAAGGCCTCGACGGCATGTGTCAGGGCGTCCATGCCCGTTTGCCCCGTAATGGAGGCGGGCAGGCCGCGCGTAAACTCGGGGTCGTGCACCGCAAAGCGCGGGATCAGCACAAAGTCGTTGATGGGATACTTGTAGTGCGTCTCGTCGTCGGTAATTACCGCTGCAAGCGTGACCTCGCTTCCCGTGCCCGCCGTGGTGGGAACGGCGATGAGCAGCGGCAGGCGACGATGGATACGCAACAGGCCGCGCATCTTGTTGATGGGCTTCTTTGGCTGCGCGATGCGCGCGCCCACGCCCTTGGCGCAGTCCATGGCCGAACCGCCGCCAAAGCCGATAATGGCCTGGCAGGTGCTCTCTCGATACAGAGATGCCGCTTCCTCCACGTTTGAGACCGTGGGGTTCGCACGTGTTTCGGCATAGACCGCAGCGCTAATTCCCTTGGACGCGAGCGCTGTCTCGAGCGATGCCGTGAGCCCCAGACGGGCAATGCCGGGATCTGTCACGATAAGAACATGCTGTATTGAACGCTTTTGAAGCACTGCGGGCACTTCCTCAGCGTGCTCTAAAATGCGTGGCTCGGTATAGGGCAGTACCGGCAATGCGATGCGAAAAACCGTTTGATACGTTCGGCACCAGGCGCGGCGGGCTAGATGCATAGAGGAAGCTCCTTCATTTGTTGATTGGTCAACATTTGCTCGACCGATTGTACTCATCGGAGGTCGCATATGGCTTGCCAATCGTTAATCAATCAACATCTTCACATGCTTAAATTTTTTTATTAAAAATCATTCCTAATAGGCTTCACATTCGGTCTCATTTATGGATAATAGAACCCGTCAAGACGCACGTCCGGAGAGGGCCCTTACGGGACCGGACGAGCGCACCATCGCCATCGATCGAAAGGATCGAATCATGAAGTTTGTTTGCCCCGTTTGCGGTTATGTGGAAGAGTTCGACGGCGACCAGCTGCCCGAGGATTTCAAGTGCCCCCAGTGCGGCGTTCCCGGTTCTCGCTTCCTGAAGCAGGAGGAGGGTCAGCTCGAGTGGGCTGCCGAGCACGTCGTGGGCGTCGCCAAGATGGAGGGCGTCTCTGAGGACATCGTTGCCGACCTGCGCGCCAACTTTGAGGGCGAGTGCTCTGAGGTCGGCATGTACCTGGCCATGGCTCGCGTCGCCCATCGCGAGGGCTATCCCGAGATCGGCCTGTACTGGGAGAAGGCTGCCCACGAGGAGGCCGAGCACGCCGCCAAGTTCGCCGAGCTTCTGGGCGAGGTCGTGACCGACTCCACCAAGAAGAACCTCGAGATGCGCGTTGAGGCCGAGAACGGCGCCACCGCCGGCAAGACCGATCTTGCCAAGCGCGCCAAGGCCGCTGGCCTCGATGCCATCCACGACACCGTGCACGAGATGGCTCGCGACGAAGCTCGCCACGGCAAGGCTTTCGCCGGCCTGCTCAAGCGTTACTTTGGCTAAGCCAACCGCCTGAGACATAACCTCTAGCTCGAAGAAGGCCCGGACCGTATTGGTTCGGGCCTTCTTCGTGGGCTTATTGCAGATGTTCTTGAAGAACGCTGAGCGACTGAGGGCTCAGGTCGTCGTATTGTATGAGGACGCGAGATGGAGCGTTCTTAGTCGATGCCCGATCAGCCGTCCACAGGCAATCGGCGATGTTGACATAGGAAATACGAGCGTCAGCGAGAGCCTTCGCGAAACTCTCCCCCGCCTTGTCCTCGGCCAGGGCAACAGCGCAGTAAAGGCCCGCGTCTGCATGCTCGATCGAGACCTCCCCTGCCGGAAACGCTTTCCGTACAAGCGCTGCCAGGCCATCGCGTGCCTCGCGAGCACGCACGCGCACGCGGTTCACATGCCGCTCGTAATCACCCGATTCCAGCAAGCGCGCTAAAGCGACCTGGTCAACAGAGCTCACCGACGAAGCGTAAAAACCAAGGTCGCGCCCAAACCGTTCCATCAGCTCATCGGGCAACACCATGTACGCCAAACGCAACGCCGATGAAAGGCTCTTCGAAAACGTGTTGGTATAGATGACCGATTGAGCGGCATCGATCGACGCGAGCGCGGGAATCGGCTTGCCGGCAAGGCGAAACTCACAATCAAAGTCGTCTTCGATGAGATACCGACCTGGCCGCTCGGCGGCCCAGCTCAGCAGGGCATAGCGACGTGCAATGCTCGTCACAAGACCGGTCGGATACTGATGAGACGGCATCAGGTGAAGGACATCGGTCCCGGTTTTCTGCAGCGCGCTCAAGTCCACGCCCTCAGCATCCAACGGGACATGCCGCACTTCGCAACCCATGGCCTGATAGATGCGCGTCAAGCGCAAATAGCCTGGATCCTCGACGGCATACACCTTGTCCGCGCCAAGCAACTGAACCAACATGGTATCGAGCAGCTGGGCGCCCGCACCGATAACGATATTGTCGGGATTGACATTCATACCCCTTGTCCCGCGCAGATGGTGCGCAATCGCACGTCGCAGTCGAGCGGTGCCCTGCGCCGGTGCGGGCGAAAAGATTTCACGCTCGTCTTCGGACGTCAGCGTCGCCCGTAGCGCACTTTGCCAAAGCCGCGCCGCCTCCAAAGCGGAAGGAGAAAGCGCGTCGAATCGCTCTGTCTGCCCCATGGCATCATGCGCGCTGGGACCAACAGGGACGGCATCTCGGTCGATATCCCCCGCAGCCAAAGCCAAAACCGGCGCATCCGGAAGCTCGCACGCGTAGTAGCCACGACGCGGCATTGAGCAAATATAACCCTCGGCAAGCAACTGGCTATATGCATTCTCGATGGTAATGACACTGATACCCAGATGACTCGCAAAGGCGCGCTTAGACGGCAGATGCTCCCCTGCCGCAATGCGCCCGGCAACAATATCATCGCGAATTTGCTGGTAAACATACTCATAAAGCGATGCTTCGCCGCGATTTTCCAAATTGTAGTCAAGCATGGGTCTATCACCTGACCTTATCGAATCATTCAATCTGGCATTAGTCTGACCTTGTTATTATCTCGAAAACTGAGTATTTCGCCATACCCAGCTCCCCGATAGGATGTTCCGTCAAGCAATGCACATGCCAACCAAGGGAGCAACCATGGCAGAACAGACCAGCAAGGCCGATCGCGTCAAACTCAATCGCGAGCTCGCGCAGATGCTCAAGGGCGGCGTCATCATGGACGTCACCACGCCCGAGCAGGCACACATCGCCGAGGAGGCAGGCGCCTGCGCCGTCATGGCGCTCGAGCGCATCCCAGCCGACATCCGTGCCGCGGGCGGCGTCTCGCGCATGAGCGATCCCAAGATGATCAAGGGTATCCAAAAAGCCGTCTCCATCCCCGTTATGGCCAAGTGCCGTATCGGCCACATGGTCGAGGCGCAGATCCTGCAGGCCATCGAAATCGACTATATCGACGAGTCCGAGGTTCTCTCCCCCGCCGATGATGTCTATCACATCGACAAGACCCAGTTTGACGTGCCGTTTGTCTGCGGCGCCCGCGATCTGGGCGAGGCGTTGCGCCGTGTTGCCGAGGGCGCCACGATGATTCGCACCAAGGGCGAGCCGGGCACGGGCGACGTCGTTCAGGCCGTGCGCCATATGCGCAAGATCCAAAAGCAGATCCGCGACGTTGTTGCCCTGCGCGACGACGAGCTCTTTGAGGCAGCCAAGCAGCTGCAGGTTCCGGTTGAGCTGGTGCGCGAGGTCCATGCCACGGGCAAGCTCCCCGTCGTAAACTTTGCCGCCGGCGGAGTCGCGACCCCCGCCGACGCCGCGCTGATGATGCAGCTGGGCGCCGAGGGCGTCTTTGTTGGCTCGGGCATCTTTAAGAGCGGCGACCCCGCCAAGCGCGCCGCCGCCATCGTCAAGGCCGTGGCAAACTTCACCGACGCCAAGCTCATCGCCGAGCTTTCGGAGGACCTGGGCGAGGCCATGGTGGGCATCAACGCCGACGAAATCGAGATCATCATGGAGGAGCGCGGGCGCTAGTCCAGCAGAAAGGATCGCACATGAGCGATTATGCAGACCAAACGGTCGCCGTGCTGGCGGTACAGGGCGCTTTTGCCGAACACGAGGCAAGACTGTCCGAGCTGGGCGCACGTTGTATCGAGCTGAGGCAGGCGGCCGATTTGCAGCAGAACTTTGACCGCCTGGTCCTCCCCGGCGGCGAGTCCACCGTTCAGGGCAAGTTACTTGCCGAGCTTGGTATGCTCGATGAGCTTCGCACCCGCATTGTTGAGGGCATGCCCGTCCTGGGCACCTGCGCCGGCTTGATTCTGTTAGCGCGCGATCTTGCCGCCCACGACGATAAGGGGACGCCGCGCTTGGCAACCATGGATGTGCTCGTTGAGCGCAATGCTTACGGCAGACAGCTCGGCAGCTTTCGCACCAAGGGGCAGGTAGGCGGTATCGACGGTGAGGTGCCGCTGACGTTTATCCGCGCGCCCCGCATCGTCGAAGTGCACGGCGACACTGAGGCCCTAGCCGAAGTCGACGGTCGCATCGTCGCCGCCCGCCAAGGCAACCAGCTCGGCGTCACCTTCCACCCCGAGCTCGACGAAGACACCCGCCTCCACGAACTGTTCCTGCAAATGTAGGCAGAATTTAAACGAGCGTGGATTTTCGGACATACAACAAATGAGAGTGGATAATCTCCCACTTTGAGCTTGAATGCAGGCTCAAACCGGGAGATTATCCACTCTCATCCTATGTAGTCGTTGGGGACGTTCTTAAACGACTAGTCAAACAAGAACGTCCCCAATGACTACCTGACAAGGAGTGTCCCAAACTACCGGCAGAAAAGGAACGTCCCCAACTGCCACCCCCGGAGCAAGACAACGCCGCAGGTTGAGCATAAGTCAGCGAAAACGCCCCTAAGCGAGCAAGGTGACGTGAAATGAAAGGGCGCTGACTTTCTGGTCGCGCCCTTGAAATTGAACGTCAGATTGCCGCTTAGGGGCGTTTGCAGCGTCAACTAGTTACGCGGTTCGTAGAACCGCGTAACCCCTAGAAACGGTTGCCGCGGAAGCCGCCACCGTTGCGGCCGCCACGGTCGCCACCGCGACCGCCGCGGTCGTTACCACGGTTGCCGCCGAAGCCACCACGGTTGCCACCGCGATCGCCATAGCCACCACGGTTGCCACCAAAGCCGCCGCGACCGCCACGGTCGCCGCCACGGTCACCAAAGCCGCCACGGCCACCGCGATCGCCACCGCGACCGCCGCGGTCACCGCCACGGCCACCGCGATCGCCAAAGCCGCCGCGACCGCCACGGTCGCCGCCACGGCCACCGCGCTCGTCACGGCCGCCGCGAGGACCGCGGTCCTCGTCCAGGCCCATGGCGACGAGCGGAGCGATGACCTTATCGAGAGCGGCCATCAGCTCGGTGGCCTCCTCGTAAGAAAGCTCGGGCAGGAGCTTCTCCTTCTTGTTGGCAAGCTCGACCAGGCCCTCAGCGGCATCCTCGGCAGCGAAGACAACGATCTTGCGCATATCGCCCTCGGCGTCGTCGATGCGGCCGACCAGATCGGCAGCCTCGGCCTCGGCCATCAGACCATCGAGCTCACGAAGGCGCATGCCCAGCAGGTCGGACATTTCCTTCTGCTCCATCTTGGGCTTGAGGTCAAGGAGCTTAATGGCGCGCTCGATGTTCGCCATGCGCTCGGCCTTGGCCTCCTCCTCCTTGGAAATAGCAAAGCGACGGCTACGCAGCAGGCGAGCGGCCTTCTGCATCTTGTCCATCAGCTCTTCGTCATCGTAATCAGCGGCGGCCTCGACAACCTCGGCCTCCTCCTCGGCGGAAACCTCGTCAGCAGCCTCAACCTCAGCAGCTTCGGTCTCCACGGTCTCGACTGCCTCAACCTCGGCAGCCATGGTCTCGTTCTCGGTCTCGTTCATGATCTCTTCGTTCTCAGACATGAGACTCCTTCTTGGCCCTCTCGGGCATCATCGCCCCATTCGCGGGGCCCGTCGCGCACTCTTTGCGCTTTATACATTCATGCCTCTCGGCAAAACGTCCATTAGTTTATGGTGTCGCCATCCAATCTAGCTGCAGAATCTATGTGCACACATTAATGCGACATGTGCGACTCGCGGCGAGCGTACACCAGCGACACCGCGAACCCGACAACGGCAATCACGGCCGCCACGCGCACGGCGGCTGCAAATCCTATCGCCTGGGCAACGTCCGACGCAACGCCCGCGGCGCCAGCAGCCACCGCAGAACTCGAAAGCAGGCCGATAAACAGCGACGGACCAAACGACGCGGCAATCATGTTCCACGTGTTAAGCAATGCCGTTCCGTGAGGATGCTCAGCGGCGGGAAGCGTCTCCAAACCGGCGGTCTGCGAGGGGCTCAGTACCAAACCGACGCCGGCATACACCACAACGGTCAGCAGCACGACAACGCCGATGTTCATGCTTGCCGCGGTCATCGAGATTGCCGTCTGCCCCACGGCAATCAGGGCAAAGCCGACCGGCAGCAGCGGCCACGCACCACGGGCATCCATCACGCGTCCGCCCACAATCGAGGTCACGGCGTTGCAGGCGATCGCCGGCAAAATGAGCAAACCCGCGACAAGTGCGGTCATGCCGTATGCGCCCTCAAAATAGAGCGGCAACAAAACGCTCATCGAGAACGTCGTCATCATCGACACCACCACAAGCAGGCATGCAGGCCAAAAACGAACGCTCACCATGGGACGCACGTTAAGCACCGGATGCTCGAGCTTGAGCTGACGAACCGCAAACAGGCCGAGCACCACAACAGCGGCGAAAAGCGTCACGATACCGGCCATCACATTGGTCGAGAACTCGCCTACGGAATACACGAACGCCGTAATGCCGGCGGCGAGCAAAACAACCGACGGAATATCGAGCGTGGCGTTCGAACACTCTCCGACATTCCGAACGAGCTTTGCTGCCGCCACAGCGACCACGATGCCGCCCACCAGCGGGACCACGAACACCGCCCTCCAGCCAAACAACGTGCACATAAGACCACTAATCACGGGCCCAAACGCCGGCCCTAGCGTAATGCAGGCACCGCCCAGGCTCAGATACAGACCGAGCTTCTCGCGCGGAGCGCAAGATAGCACCACATTCATCATGAGCGGAAACAGGATGCCCGATCCCGCAGCCTGCAAGATACGGCTCGGCAGCAAAACGGTAAACGACGGGGCGACCAGGCACAGGACTTCGCCGGCAACCATGCATCCGCATGCGAAAAACAGCAGCTTGCGCGTTGAGAAGCGACCGGACAGATAGGCCATGATGGCCGTAAAGATCGATGTCACGATCATGTAGCCCGAAACTAGCCACTGCGCCGTGGTGGCACTCACCGAAAAGGCTGCCATAATGTCGTGCAGCGCCACGTTAATGATGTTCTCGTTAAACGCGGCAACAAAGGCTGCAATATACATAACGACGAGAATCGCCGCAGTGGCCGATGGCGTTACTTGAACTTGTTGCTGAGATTTGCTCCCCATGCATTTCCTTCCTCTTGGAACGACAGTCGCATCGCCCCAGAGGAACAGTCCAGGGCGAAAAATGAGCCCTAGACTTACGCCAGACGCCGTACACGACGAATCTGGCAACATGGTCCAACATCGAAAGATTGTAACGCGGACGCACAGCTTTCCTTCCGCGCTATTATTAAAAGTCCACGAAAGCATAAGACATGAGGAGCCCGCCATGATTAAGCCCATCATGAAATCCGAGTTCTTTTTGCGTCTGCCTTCCGAAGACGCGGGACCCGACGATGCCGCAACCGGGCAGGATCTCCTGGATACACTCCACGAGCATGAGCGCGAGTGCGTGGGCCTCGCCGCCAACATGATCGGCGTGCGCAAACGCATCATCTGCGTAAAGGACGGCAACAGGACACTCCTGATGTACAACCCTCAGATTCTTGAGCAGGTCAATGCCTATCAGACGAGCGAAGGATGCCTCTCGCTGATCGGCGAGCGTCCCTGTACCCGCTATCGCCGCATTAAAGTGGAGTATTTGGACGAGAACTTCGTTCACCGCATCAAAAACTTCTCGGGCTACACCGCCGAGATCATCCAGCACGAAATCGACCACTGCAACGGCGTCGTGGTTTAGGCCACCCGCCAAAATGAGGGTACCGGAGGCCTCCCTATGGATATCAGCCGCTTTGGCGAATTCGCCATCTTAGCGCAGTCACGCACGTTTCTTGATGCGGCGGAACTGCTTTTCATGTCGCAATCAACCCTCTCCAAGCACATCATGGCAATGGAGCACGAACTCGGCTGCAAGCTCATCGATCGAAGCCAGCGCCACGTAACACTCACCGCGCAAGGTGAAGCGCTCCTCCCCTATGCGCAAAAAATTGCGACGCTTCAGCATCGCTATCTTGCCGCCATTCAAATAGGTGCAGGTGAGCCGCTCGAGCACCTCACCGTAGGTTCTATCCCCATTATGGCCCCTTATGGGATTACGGACGCCGTCATCGATTTTCAGCAGGCGAACCCCTCATATTCTGTCGAGCTCATCGAAGGCGAGGGCGACACACTCAAGCGCATGCTCCTGCACGAGGACATTGACCTGGCCTTCATCCGTGACAGCGGCGCCATCGAGCCGGAGTTCAAAAAGATTCCCTTTACGACCGACCGGCTCGTGGCCGTCCTTCCGCTCGACCATCCACTCGCCGAACGTGACACCGTCGAGATAGACGACCTTATCGACGAGAATTTCCTCATGCTTCCCCAAGGCTCGTTCGTAAGCGAGCTCGTCCTTTCCCTTTGTCGCGAAGCTGGATTTGGCCCACGTGTTACGTTCACCGGCAAACGAGCCGAGAACATCATCTCTCTTGTCGCACGCGGCGCCGGTGTCTCATTCCTCATGCGCAAGCCGGCGGAATCGCTTACCAGCGGAAAGGTAGCCTTGGTGCCGCTTGAGCCCGCGACGACCTCCGAGGTCAGGCTCTACCTCAAGCGGAACGCCGCGCACTCGCAGGCGGTCGTCTCGTTCATTGGCTTCCTCCCCTACCGTCAGCTCCTGCAGGGCGACCGTGCGTCTTCCATCGCGGCACGACCGTCATAATCCCCGCTGCTCCACAACCGCAGACTTGTGACCGCAAACACGATGACAGCGGCACGAAACACAAATATGCCTCGGGCAGCACGTCGCCGTCCGAGGCATATTTAATCAAAGTGCGCAGAAAGACTAGTCCACCGAGATGTTGAGTGCCTTACCGCCCTCGTCCTTCTTGGTACCGATCACCATAGCGGCGACAAGAGCCAGAACGAAAGCGACCACACCGGAGATGACAAGGCCGATAAAGCCCGTGTCGATGCCGGCAGGGTTAATAAAGCTCGGGAAACCGAGCGGGCCGGAGGCGCCGAAGGCATAGAGCTTGGCACCCATGAGGCCGGCAATGGCGCCGCCTACACCAGCGGAAATAAAGGTTGCCCACATAAGGCGCTTACGCGGCAGCAAGATGGCGTAAAGCGCAGGCTCGTTGACACCGAAAATCGAAGAGACAAGGGCGGGAATGTTGACGGCAGCATTTTCCTCGGAGTCCTTGGTTCGGATGATCATGCCAAGCACAGCGCCGGCGATGGCACAACCGCCTGCATACACGAGCGGGTTAATGAGGTCATAGCCGTAGGTTGCGACATCGAGGAACCACAGCGGGATGATGCCCCAGTGCAGGCCGAACATGACGAGCAGGCTCCAGAACGTGCCGATGACGAAGCCGGCGATGGCGGGTTGGAAGTTGATGAGCATCAGAATGATCTGGGCAACGATGTTGGAGAGGACCGTCATGACCGGACCGACCACAAGCAGGCCAAGGATGCCGCAAATGAGGAGCGTCAGGATGTTGGAGAAGAACGAGCTCACAAGCGCGGGCAGCGCGTTAGAAAGGGCCTTGTGCACCTTGGAGGCAATCCAGACGATAAAGATCGCAGGCAGAATCGTCGATGAGTAATTCTGCATGATCAGCGGGATGCCAAAAATATCACCGTAGACATTGGACTCGAAGACCGTACCGGCGCCGAGCGTGTAGAGCGGATCTCCGCCCATAAGGGCAACGAGCGTCGGATAGACGAGGATACCGCCGAGCGCCATTCCCATAACGGGCTTAAGTCCGAACTTCTTGGCCGACGTCCAGCCAATGATTAGCGGAAAGTAATAGAAGACCGAATCTCCGATTGCCGAGAGCGTCACATACGTATTGCTGTCCTTGGCAAGCCAACCGGCAACCGTGCAGAGCGCGAGCATCGACTTGATAAAGCCACCGGCCATAAGCACGCCAAGAACCGGTTGCAGAATCTCGGAGATGATGGCCAGCAGACGCGAGAATGGATCGCCCTTTTTGACGTCGTCGCCTTCATCGATATCGAGTGCGGGTTTGGAGTCGAACCCGCCAATCTGAACAAGGTCGTTGTAGACGGCCTCGACAGTGGCACCAATCACGACCTGATACTGTCCGCCGGCCTGGATGACGTCAACGACGCCCTTCGTCGCCTTAAGCTCATTGGTCTGGGCGAGCGATTCATCCTTGAGGTGGAAGCGGAGACGCGTAATGCAGTGGCTCACGTCTAACACATTGTCTCGACCACCGACCTTTGTGATGATTTCATCGCAAAGCTTCTGGTATTTCATGGAATTCTCCTTTTTCTGAGCGGGGTATAGCATCGATTTCATGCCTCCGTAGTCGACGTGGGAGGGCAAGGAACCCGCTTCCCCCTTTGAAATCCGCGGACGCACGTACGCCCGGGATGCGAAACGGCAGAGAAGATGGAAGATGCCGATCACATGGCGGCGAGCCTCATTGGCCCATGTCACGCAATCAGGTCTACAAACGCGAATCTGCTGCGCCGAGAAGTCTCGTCGTCTGGCAGAACTTGTCACACAGACGTTCCGGTTCGCCCTGGGGAATCTGAGTACGCTCGGTCTCAAAGGAGAGGCCGTACTCGCGTGCCGGAAGGAAATACTCGAAATAGCCGTTGGTGTAACCGCAAACTATTCCCTCGACCGGGCATTCGCGCTTCATGCGAATACCCAAGTCGCTGCCGAGCTCACTCGGGAACACAAAGAGATGCAGGCCGCCCAAACTGATGACGGCACACTTAAGCGTGAGCGAAAAGTCGTCATGGGCAACGGTGTGATAGAACGTCTGAGGCTCGATGCGGTCGAGAACGACCTCGCGATCGAGCTTGATCTGGGAAATCGCCTCGGCAAGACCGGTCGAAACGCGCTCGACCTCGGGAATGCCGCGTCCCTGGCGAAAATTGCGGTCGCTGCAGTCGCCAGCAGCACCGACGACCATGGCCGGATAGTAACCAAGACTCTGAGCGAGCTTTTTGCCGGTGAGACCGGCGAGTTCGCTCGTGAGCTCCGTGCAGTCGGGTCCGACGCAAGCGGAATGCACCGCCCAGTTCACAAAGCCCGCAAATGGCTTGCCTTCGGTATCGAAGAACGATACGACAATGACCTCATTGTCGGCGAGTTCACCTGGGATGATGCGGTTGTCGTAGAAACCGGTGATGACCCGCTTGCCCAAGCGACAAATCGCGGGCTGTGCGTTGGCGCGGCACTCCTCAAAGCATTGGCAAATGGTATCGAGGAACCAGCGGTAGTAGTTCTCGTCGAATTTTCCCGTCCACCAGCTGCGGTGGTAAGCGACGATTGAAGTATGGTCGTGCGTCGCCGAGAGCAGGACGCAATCACGGTCAATGCCGTAGCGCTCGGCGAGCATTGTCTTGACTTCCTCGGCCATGCTTTCCTCGAACTCGAGGACATCGGCATTAAAGAGAAACACTTCACGTTCGCCTTGCTGGAAGAGAATGGCGTTGGCGAAGACGTCGTCATGGACGCCCGTCGCAGGTTCAAGACGGTTGGGAAGATTGCGGTAGCCAATCAGGTAGATGTCGCCCTGTGGGGTGATTTTGCGGCGCGCGTGTCCAATGTTCATGCACGTTCTCCTTCTGTGTCACGCCGCATTCAAGGCGGCAATGATGATTTCGACGAGGCGCTCATGGGATCCGGCGGCAAAACCGGAGTTCATGGCCTCATAGGTGATCTTTTCGTACGCGTCGGGAGCCGGTAGGTACTTCTGTCCGCCGTTGACGAGCGTGACAAAGAACACAGAGCCGGACCGAGCGGCGCGCACAGTGGCGCCGAATGCACTCGAGACCTCGGGTTGTACGCCGACAAGCTCGACGTTTCCCAGCCGGAGCAGATAGACCCTCGTGCGCTGCTCGCCAGCGGCATGAAACTCATACGTTCGGTGCGGAGCCAAAGAGTGAAAATCGGCGCGTGTCTGAGCGGGCAGGAGAACGTCGACCGTGCGGGCATCGATGCCGGTAGCGTCATCCTCACGCGCCATGCGAGCGGTCTCGATTAAAGCATCGCCCAAGGCCTGCCCCTGCTGGTGCAACATGCGGTATCCGTCCTCATGGGCATCGACCGTCTGCTTAACGCCGGCCGCATCGAACATGACGTTCATGGCGCGCTCCGCCGGACTTTGGTCGCCCGCGGCGCCTGGCAGCAACAGGGCAACGCCGCCCAGCTCGCGCTCGAGTGACATGGCGGCAAAACCAAAGAGGTCTCCGCTCGCCATGCGCCTCCCCTCGGAGTCGCGCGACCCGTCGAGCACGGAGGACTGAACGTCCGCCGTCGCGAGCACGGCAACATACTCGCCCCCGGCATCCCTTATGGCGAGTACGGGCATCGTGTGGTCGGCAAACCCCCTGGGATTCGAGCCCAACCACCAGCCGGCAGGCGTCTCGATGTCGCGATTAACGTTCACGGGGCATTCGCCCTCCACAGTGGCGAGAGTGACGGAGCGAATGCCCGCAACAGCACGCTCGACAGCCGTGCGGGCGGCAGCGACGAGTGCTGCGCGATAGCGCTCGTTGCGATTGCGGGTAGCATCGTCGGCAAGATGCCCGGGAGTACGGACGTGAGGCATGGAAAACGTGTGGGTAGGAACCACCCAAGAATAAGCACCGCTGCAATTGGCGGCATCCTCAACAATCTCACGCAGATCGGCGAGTAGAGCCGGAGCGATCGAGGTGACCTCAAGCGAAAGGACGCAGGCGCGTCGCCCCGTCCCCTCGATGATAAGGGCACGGGCGAAGACCTCATGACGGAGTTCGTCGAAACCGTCGAACGGCAACACGTCCCCAAGATCGATGGCCACACGAGCGGCCCCAGCCCTCATCTCTCCTTCGTCCATGGCAGATACTCCCCTCTGATTGCCGTTCACTCGACACCGTACAGTTGCTGCGCCGTACCGCCAAGCACAAGGTCGCTGTCTGTATCGCTCAGATTTGCAGCGCGAACGCAGGCGACACCCTCGGTGAGCCACTCGCGTTTAACGGGATAGCTCGTGCCAAAAACAATATGGTCTGCACCCAGCACGTCAACCGCGCAGGCGAGGAGTGTCTTGCCCCAAGGCTGGGCATGGGACATGTCGAAATAGATGTTGTTCTCGAGGCGCCTGGAAACGGTCTCGGTATCGACCTGAAAACGGCCAGAAGCATCAGGGCGCTTGGGACCATGAGGCAGCAGCATCTCCTTGAACGCAAAGTATGCGCCGCCGAGCATGGAGTGGACCATCTTGATATTGGGGTAGCGCTCAAAGAAATCACCAAAGATCTCTCGGCCGATCGCCGTAGTTTGGTCGACGCAGCGGCCATAAGAGCGGCGAAGGTTGTCGTACGCGAGAAGCGACTCGTTCTCGACCGGCACGGGAACATGGTGCACGTAAACGGTGACATGGCGTTCGTTCAGGTGCTCGAAAAAGCTCGAGAAGACCTGGTCGTCGAGATAGCGCTTGCCGTAGTGAGCGCAGAGCTGCACACCCGCAAAACCATCGTCGAGCCTGCGGTCGAGCTCCTCCAAATTCGCTTTGGTGCCAAAGGGCGGCACAGCGACAAGCGGAATCAGACGGCCATTTGACGCCTTCGCGTCAGCAGCCATACCGTCGTTGAAACGCCGGCACATCTCGAGCGACATCCACTCGTGGCAGCCGGGGAGCTTGAGGATCGCCTTGTCGACCCCCGCCTCATCCATATCGGCCAAGCGCTTCTCGAGGGTGTAGTCACCCTCAATGTAGTTAAGACCCGGAGAACCGGCGGGCATCTCGATCACGATCTGTCGTTTGCCGGCGGAATTCATGGTCAGATAGCCTTCGGTGTCATAGGCGCGGGGTACCTCGGCCAAAAACTGTTCGCAGAGCGTCTCGTCATGAAAGATGCGCTCGTCGAACCAGTAGGAATTTGCATCGATAATCATTGGTTGGAACCGCCTTTCATCTTGTTGAAAACATTCTAGAAAAGCAGGTACCCGGACATCAATTCCAGCTTAAGCCCATTGTATTCCATTTTGGAATACAACTAGCCGCTCACGCGCGAACCTCGCCCGCTCAACGAGACAAGCGCTAACAGCACGGGCTTAGACAGAAAACGGTCGGCCCGCATCCGTTGCGGGCCGACCGTTTCATTACAGGCTACCTTTGCCGTTACGCCTGGCGGTAATGGTCAAAGAAGTCGGCGAGGTCTTCGAGGGACTCTTTGAGTACTTCCATGCGCGGCAGGTACACGATACGGAAGTGGTCGGGCTCAGCCCAGTTGAAGCCGCCGCCGCGCGTGATCAGGATCTTCTTCTCGTGCAGCAGGTCAAGGGCGAACTGCTCGTCATCGGTGATGTTGAACTTCTTCACATCCATCTTGGGGAAGATGTAGAACGCCGCGCGCGGCTTAACCACCGAGATGCCGTCAATCTTGTTGAGCGCCTCATACACAAAGTTGCGCTGCTCGTAGACACGGCCGCCAGGACGGATGTAGTCGTTAACGGACTGATGACCACCGAGTGCCGTCTGAACGATCGACTGAGCCGGCACGTTGGAGCACAGGCGCATGTTGGAGAGCATGTTGATACCCATGATGAAGTCGCTCATGCAGCGCTGGTTGCCCGAAAGCACCATCCAGCCAATACGATAGCCCGCAATCATGTGCGACTTGGAAAGGCCACTAAAGGTAACGCAGGGCAGGTCGGGGGCGAGCGAGGCAATCGAGACGTGCTCGTAGCCGTCCATGCACAGGCGGTCGTAGATCTCATCGGCAAAGATCATCAGCTGATGCCTGCGTGCAACCTCGACGATGCCCTCGAGCACCTCGCGCGGATAGACGGAACCCGTGGGGTTGTTAGGGTTGATGATGACGAGGGCTTTGGTCGCGCTCGTGATCTTGGACTCCATATCCTCCAGGTCGGGATACCAATCCGCCTGCTCATCACACAAATAATGTACGGGATGACCGCCGGCAAGGGTTGCGCACGCCGTCCAGAGCGGATAGTCAGGGCTGGGAATCAGGATTTCGTCTCCATTGTCGAGCAACGCGTTCATCGAAAGCTGAATGAGCTCGGACACGCCGTTGCCCGTGTAGATATGCTCCATCTGAACGTTGGGCAGGCCCTTGATCTGCGAATACTGCATGATCGCCTTGCGCGCGGAGAACAGGCCGCGCGAGTTGGAATAGCCTTCGCAGTCGGGCAGCTGCTGGCGCATGTCCTTGATGACCTCATCGGGCGTGCGGAAACCGAAGGGCGCCGGGTTACCGATATTGAGCTTGAGGATGCGCTCGCCCTCGTCCTCCATACGGGCAGCCTCGTCGACGACGGGACCGCGCACGTCATACAGGACGTTATCGAGCTTGGTGGATTTAGAAAAAGTGCGCATGGTGGTGCTCCTTGCAATTTGAGCTGAGGGATGGGGTTCGGGCTTGGAATCGTTGCGGGGTGATGATGCCTCGCCTTGATCGGCGTCGCCGGCAAGCAGCCAGGTAACATCGACCTCCAAAATACGGGCGAGCAGCTCAGCCACATCGCGCCGCGGGATCGTCTTGCCGCTCACATATTGGCTCATCTGACTCTTGCCGAGTTTTTTGCCGAGCATCTCCGATGCGCGGATTACGTCCGACTGGCGAACGTCGCGATCGGACATAGTCTGTCGCAGGCGATCGCTAAACGTCTCTTGGGCCACTAGAACCTCCTTGCTGGCAAAGTTCAATTTATAGAATACGAATTGAACCAAGGTTCAATTTAGGCAGCAGTATAACGCGGCACCTCATTCGAAAGTTCAATTTCATAAGAAAATGCACCAGACTCTGAGATTTGCCCAAAGTGGGCAATGACGCGCACACGTTTAGAGGTATTCGAGGAAACGGGCGGCGGCAAGCGAAACATCGGCCGTTCGATATATGGCGTTGATCTGCCGATGGGGATGCCCTTCGAGCGGACGCACAGCAACATCGAACTGGCAGCGACGCAAGATGAGCGCGGGAAGAATGCTCACGCCCAGGCCATCCTCGACCATAGCCATAATCGCATAGTCATCCCAAGTCGACAGTTTTGAGCGCACCGCCAGCCCCGCCCGACGGAACAGCGGCGTAATCTCGTCATCGGTGCCGCGTTCTAGCAGAATAAACTGCTCGTTGGCTAAATCGGCAAGAGAAACGACCTCCGCCGTGGCAAGCGAGGAGTCCGCTGGCACCACGGCCATCAACTCGTCTTGCACCAACGGTCGCGACGCCATGCCGGCGCCGCGTGGCTCGCGCGGAATAAAGCCCAAGTCGCAGCGGCCTTCCGCCACCCATTGTTCAATCTCTGAGTAATCGCCCATCAGCAACTCATAATCGACGTCCGGGTGATCGGCGCGAAAACGCGCAATGACCGGTGGCAGCACGTGGGTCGCCACACTCGAAAACGTACCAATGCAGATCTTGCCGCGCATGAGCCCACGCATCTCGTCCACGTGTCGCTGCAGGCGGCCAAACTCCTCGCAGAGCGCCTCAACCGCCGGCATGATCTGCCGCCCATCGGCAGAAAGCACCACACCCTCGCGGCTGCGGTCGAGCACCTTAAAACCCCAATCGGTCTCAAGGTCGCCCACCATGCGGCTCACGCCCGACTGCGAATAGCTCAGCCGCTCGGCGGCGCGCGTAAAACTGCCGGCACGCACCGTCTCGAGCAGCACCTGCATCTTTTGAATATTCGTTTCCACGGCACCCCTCCACCTTTACATGAGTTTTTGTCATGTTATCCATGCATTATATTCGCTTTTCTTCTAAAGCCAGTTCACCCATAGTGAACATGCTCGGATATAGAGGGGATGTCAGCACATGAACAACGGATTGTTTACGTACTTAGCAGCATTGCTATTGTTTGGCTCCAACGGCATCATCGCCGCTGCCATCGCGCTGCCGAGCTCCGATATCGTACTGTTGCGCACGTTTTTGGGCGCTCTCACCCTTGCCGCCATCCTCTTCATAACCAAGCGCCATAACCTGCAGGCTCCGTCTCGCCCCCGCGAGGCCGCAGCGCTCATCGTCTCGGGCGCTGCGCTGGGCGCCAGCTGGATTTTCCTGTTCCGCGCCTATCAGACGATCGGCGTTGGTATCTCCTCGCTGTTGTATTACTGTGGCCCCATCATCGTTATGGCCCTCTCCCCGCTCATTTTTGGCGAAAAGCTGACCGGCAGCAAAATCGCCGGCTTTATCGCCGTCGCCTGCGGTGCTTTTCTCATTGCGGCACAAGGTCTAGGCGGCAATATGCCCATTGCGGGTATTGCCTGCGGCATCGTCTCGGCCTTCTGCTACGCATTGATGGTCATCGCTAGCAAGGGTGCGCCACACATCGAAGGCCTCGAGAACTCCACGCTCCAGGTGAGCGCCGCCTTTGTGACCGCGCTGGCCCTCACGCTCATCACGCAGGGCGCTCCCTCATTCCTGTCCGCCGGCGTCGCCGCCAGTATTGATTGGCGCGCCGTCGCTATGCTCGGCGTCGTCAACACTGGCATCGGTTGCCTGCTCTACTTTAGTGCCGTCGCCAAGCTGCCCGTCCAGACCGTCGCGGTTGTCGGCTACCTCGAGCCGCTTTCGGCCGTCGTGTTCTCCGCCGTCCTTTTAGGCGAAGCCATAACACCAATCCGCCTGATGGGCGCCGCACTTATCATCGGCGGCGCGATTTTTTGCGAACTCGCCGGCAAACGCGCAAATGCCAAGGCTGGCATCGCCCAGACAGCACGTGCTTAAAAGCCCCCCCCTCTTCAGTTTTGAACTGCCTCCCATTTCTTGGACATGAGAAATGGGAGGCTTTTTATGCGTGTCG
>CABVDG010000007.1:0-96520 GCA_902497075.1 uncultured Collinsella sp. | reverse complement strand
TCCATTGGAACACGAGGAGGCGCCAGGTTAAACTGAAGGGACTGACCCCGGAGGAATTCCGGAATCAGTCCCTATGTGCGGCGTAGGCCGCTTATTAGCCCGTCCAAGAATTGGGGCGCAGTTCATTGCCGGAGGCTTTCAATTTCAATTGGTGCGGCGTATAGGATTCCGCGCATCCGCTTCGCGGATCCGCACCGGCTTCGCCCGCCTGCCGGCGGACTCGCCCGCGGGCTAAAAACGCTCCGCGTTTTCTTGACGCCCGCGCCTCGACCGAGGTTCGAATCCATGCGGCGTCCGCCTAAAAGAAAAGCCCCCGTTGCCGGAGGCTTTCAATTTCAATTGGTGCGGCGTATAGGATTCGAACCTATGACGTTCTGATTCGTAGTCAGACCCTCTATCCAGCTGAGGTAACGCCGCAGCGCAAGACATATAAAACCACTTTAGCTTATTGGAGTCAAGCACAATTTCAAACTTTTTTGTGGAACGCAGTCTTGTCATGCTGCTCCGCATATACCGCCATTCCCCGTACGATCGATTGGCTTTTCGATCACGTCAAACTTAGCATCAAGTTCCCTCAGGAGCGATCTCACCCGCTGGGCACAATCATAATCGGCAAACGAGATGCTCAACATGCGAGCAACCTGATTAGATGTCTGGACCCCATAGAAATGCTCTAGGGCCACAAGCCCCTTGTGCGCCACAAACGTCTCAACCACATGAGGCGACTCCTCGTAGCACCATTGCGTCAACGGCCCCTCGCTCGTCTGTCGAACCACCAGGCCACCCATGCCAGACGGCTCACACGTCACAAGCAGGTACTCCCCGCCCTCGTCGCTCTCAAACAAAACCACCCGATCATCAAACAGCTCCATCGCGTCCCCTTTCTCTCGCTCTTATTTAGCAAAAGCATAGCAGGTAGATGGCTGTATACAGAACAGTTGTTCGTGTGTTTTCTATTGAGCTGTCCGCACAACATGGTATGGCCGCACACAAAAAGGGCACCCCAAAAAGGAGTGCCCTAGCAAATCGCTTATGCAGCCAATCTACGCGACCGGCTCGATCTTCTCGAGGCCGCCCATGTAGGGACGCAGAACCTCGGGGATCGTGATGGTGCCGTCAGCGTTCTGGTAGTTCTCCAGAATGGCTGCCATGGTACGGCCAGCCGGCAGACCGGAACCGTTGAGGGTGTGCAGATAGCGCGAACCCTTGAAGTTCTCGGGGTCGCGATACTTGATGTTGGCGCGACGGGCCTGGAAGTCACCGCAGTTGGAGCAGGAGCTGATCTCCTTGTAGGCGTTGTAGCTCGGCAGCCAGACCTCGACGTCGTAGGTCTGACGGGCGGAGAAGCCCAGGTCGCCGGTGCACAGGCTAATCACGCGATACGGAAGACCCAGCTGCTGCAGCAGGAACTCGGCCTCGGCGGTCATGCTCTCGAGCTCCTCGTCGGACTCCTCCGGCTTGGCAAACTTGACCATCTCGACCTTGTCGAACTCGTGCTGGCGAATGATGCCGCGGGTATCGCGACCAGCGGAGCCGGCCTCCTCGCGGAAGCAGGGGGTGAAGGCGGTGTAGCGGCGCGGCAGGGTATCGGCGTCGAGGACCTCACCGGCGTGCAGGTTGGTGAGCACGACCTCGGCGGTGGGGATCAGGAAGTTGTCGCCCGAGACGTGATAGGCGTCGTCCTCGAACTTGGGCAGCTGACCCGTGCCAAACATGGTCTGACGCTTGACGACGATGGGCGGCCACCACTCCTTAAAACCACGGCTGGTGTGCGTATCGAGGAAGAAGTTGATGAGGGCGCGCTCCAAGCGGGCGCCGGCGCCACCGAGAACGGTGAAGCGGCTGCCGGAGAGCTTGTTGCCACGCTCGAAGTCGAGGATGTCCAGATCGGTACCCAGGTCCCAGTGCGGCTTAAAGTCGAAGTCGAACTCGCGCGGGGTGCCCCAGCGGCGGCGCTCGATGTTCTCGTCCTCGTCCTTGCCGTACGGCGTGGCCTCGCAGGGAATGTTGGGCAGGTGAGCCATGAAGTCGTACTGCTCCTGCTCGAGAGCAGTACGGCGCTCGGCCAGACCGTCAATCTTCTCGTTGACGGCGCGCACGGCCTCCTTGGCGGCCTCGGCCTCGTCCTTCTTGCCCTCCTTCATCAGGGCGCCGATCTTCTTGGACTCGGCGTTGCGCGTGGCTTGAAGCTCCTCGACCTCGGTGATGACGGCACGACGCTCGTCGTCGAGCTCAAAGAACTTCTCACGATCCCAAGACGTCTGGCGGTTAGCCATGGCGACATCGATGGCATCGGGGTTCTCGCGAACAAACTTGATATCAAGCATTAGATCCTCCGGCGATATACATTCCATTTAGGTTGCAACCTTGTACATGTATGGGCAAGTATATACTTATGAGCGTTTACGACCCAACTCAACTACGCAAGAAGGCACCCAATGGACGCAGTTTTTTCCTTTTTGTTTGGCACCCGCACCGGTTTTGCCATCCTTTTCGCCGGCGGCATCCTGCTGTTTGCGATTCTTGCCTTTGTAATGGAGAAGCGCACCCATAAGATGTATGTCGACCGCGGCCCCAAGTCCGAGGACGAAGAAGACAGCTTCTGGGACTAACCTGCCAAAAAGGGACAGGTTTATTTTGGTCGGTTTTATCTGGGCAAACGCAAGTGCCCCGCAACTGGAATTGAGCCAGTTGCGGGGCACTTTTCGCTAAAAGGACAAAACCGCAGGAAAAACCTGCCAAAATAAACTGTCCCTTTTTTGGTCGGTTTTACTGGAGGGTTGCGTCGATTGCCTTGACCAGGGCGCTGCGCATGCCGGCGTCCTCGAGCGCGACGACGCCCTTGATGGTGGCACCGCCGGGCGAGCACACGGCATCCTTCATCGCTGCGGGATGCTGACCGGTTGCGAGCTGCAGCTTTGCCGTACCCAGCACCATCTGGCTCACAATGCGATAGGCATCAGCACGCGGGATACCGTGCTTGACCGCTGCATCGCCCAGGGCCTCGATTGCCATAGCGACAAATGCCGGAGCGCAACCACCCACCGTGCCGCCCACGAACAGCAGGCTCGTATCGAGCTCGACCACCGCACCGAGCTTGCCAAGCAGATCAAGCACCACTGCGCTCTGCTCATCACTAAGCGTGGAAGCCTTCTCGCAGGCGATGACACCCTCGCCCACCGAAACCGGCGTGTTGGGCACCGTCGAGATGTGAGCGACGCCCGGCAGGACCTGCTCCCACTTGGCACTGTCCCAAGTCCAGGCAACCGACAGAACGACCTTTTTGACAAGAGCATCCTTGAGCGGGGCAAATACCTTCTCGATCATGTACGGCTTGACCGCAGCGACCACGATATCGGATGCGGCGACAACCTCGGCGGCATCGTGGCAAGCGGCCATCCCACGCGCCTCACAGCGCTCAACCAGCGCGTCGTAGCGACCCGCACAGGCGCACATATCGCTCGCAGCTACACCGGCAGCGATCCAGCCATCAGCCATGGCGCTCGCCATATTGCCAAAACCGACAAATCCAATCTTCATATCACATAGTCCTTTCAGACACATTCCTCAAAACGAAAGGTATTGTCCCACGCCATTGTTTCGTATTGCCGACCTATTTGTGATACGGCTCGCCGCGGCTGATCTTGCAGGCGCGGTAGATCTGCTCCAGCAGTACCACGCGCGCCAGGTTGTGTGGCAAGGTAATGCGTCCAAAGCTGAGCATTTCGTCGGCGCGGGCGCGAACGGCATCGCTCACGCCGTCCGAGCCACCGATCACAAAGGCGATATCACTATTTCCACGCAGCATAAGATCGTCGAGGCGCGCCGAGAACTCCTCACTCGAACGCTCCTTGCCCTCGATGGCAAGCAGAATCACGTGTGCCCTCGGCGGCAAGGCGGCAAGAATTGCCGCCCCTTCCTTATCGCGCGCAGCGTCAACGCCACCCGCCTTAGCCGGATCGATATCGGCCACCTCGCGCATATCCACCTTGGCATAAGCGCCCAAGCGCTTGGTGTACTCAGCGCAGACATCCTTCCAAAAGCGCTCCTTGAGCTTGCCAACGCAAACTACGGTGTATTTCACGCGCGCCTACTCCTTCGACTCGTTCTGGACCTTGCCCGCTGCCAGCATCTGCTCGAACATCGAGGCCGACTGAGAAAAGTCGCTCGGCAGCACGACCGTCGAGTTTTTACCCGTACGGGCGAACTCCGTCATCATCTCGGCCCACTGCGTAAACATGAACAGTTGGTTGGCCTCGTCGTTGCCAACGCCCGTCTCCTGGATAATCTCAAGCGAGTCCTTGATGCCCAGCGCGATGGCCTTGCGCTGATTGGCGATGCCCTCACCGGCCTTTTCCATAGCCTCGGCCTCGGCGGTCGCCTCGGTGACGCGCTTGATGCGGTCAGCCTCGGCAAGCTCCTGTGCCGCGGCGCGCTTGCGCTGGGCTGCGTTGATGTCGTTCATGGAGTTCTCGACCTCGGTCGGCAGCGCGATTTTGGTGATGAGCGTCGACACGAGGGTGAAACCGTAGGCGGCCATCTGCTCGGAAACGGTGGCGTTGACGTCCTTGGCAATGTCGTCCTTCTTGGCAAAGACCTCGTCGAGCGTGTAAACGGGAATCGAGGAGCGCAGGGCATCGGTGATGAAGTCGCGCATCTGGTCGACGGGCTCCTGCAGCATGTAGTAGCTCTTGTAGATGCCCGAATCCGCCGGGCCGGCACCCATGTCGTAGCTCACGTGATACTGCGCGGAGACCTCGAGGCCGATGGTCACGTTGTCCTGGGTCTTAACGTCGATGCCAAAACCGTTTTTCATGGTGCGCAGGCTCACCGTGGCGGCCTTGCGGTCGATCACGGGCACCTTCAGGTGGAAACCCGCGTTGACGATACGGTTGAACTTGCCCAGGCGCTCGATAATCACGGCATGTTGCTGCTCGACGACATAGCAGGCGTTAGGGAGAAGCAGCAACAGGATGATGATAGGGATCAAAAGACTGGTAAGGGCAGCGATGATACCGGAAAACAGCATGGTTTCTCCTCTGATAGGCGCACGTTGGCATTAGGATACCCGTCCGAGGCGACCGCGCATAACAAAAAAGCTCCCATTGCTGGGAGCTCTTTCATGTAATGGTGCGAGCGAAAGGACGTCCGCGTATCCGCTTCGCGGATCCGCACCGGCTTCGGCCGCCTGCCGGCGTCCTCGCCAGCTCGCTAAAAACGCTCCGCGTTTTCTTTACGCTCGCTCCTTCGCAGGTTCAAGTCCCCGCGATGGGCCCAAAACAAAAAAGCTCCCATTGCTGGGAGCTCTTTCATTTAATGGTGCGGGCGAAAGGACTTGAACCTTCATGGGGTTGCCCCCATACGGACCTGAACCGTACGCGTCTGCCAATTCCGCCACGCCCGCGTGCAGGAATTAGAATAACGGAGCGCCAGCGCGAACGCAAGAACTATTTTTGAAAAAGTTGGCAAGCGTTATTGCACATACATTTAAGGGTTCTCACAGCCCCATCATGAATTTAGTATGCGTCCTCTTCATGCCGTGATTCTCGTAAAACCGGTGAGCATCCAACCGTGCGGCATTTGAGGTCACCTCGATAACCTCGCATCCCTGCTCTCGTGCACACGCAATGGCTCTCTCAAGCAGCAGTGTCCCGCGTCCACCACCACGGTATCCCTTGTCAACCACGAGCTCGCAAATCTCGGCCACGGGGTGTTCATGGTGAAGCTGCCGCTCGACGCGCACGTTCACAAACCCGACAACGTCATCCTCCTCGAGCACAAAAGCGAAAAATGGTTGACGGGCAAGCTGCCAGCCAAAACGCCTACAGAACGTCAATCGGTCAAATCGAGTGTCCTCAAGCTGGCACATGAGCTCGTACACCGCGTCGGAATCGGCAACAGTCGCCGTTCGAACTGTCATCTTTGGACCCCCTAAGCAAGCAGGCGTTCTTGGTCGAACAGCTGCGCAACGGACTCGCCGGCTTCATCCGGCGTGATGAAACAAGCCCCGACGCACTCGGGGGCGCCATAGCGCCCATGGTAATCGCTACCGCCGGTGCACAAGATTCCGTACTGTCGTGCAAGTCTAAAGGCCTCTTCGGTCGCAACGGCATCGTTATCGGGATGAAACGCCTCGATGCCCATCAGACCCGCCTTAACAAGTGCGGGGATAGCCCCCCACGAGTCCATCTGCTGGGGATGTGCGAGCACGGGCACGCCGCCCTGTTCGCGAGCAGCCCGCACAATTGCAAGTGCGTCGGGATAGGAAATGTCACGCTCGGCAATACCGCCGTTTTTAAATAACCGACGATACACGCGCTGATATTCGCCATCGCGATAGCCCAACCCCGTAAGCGCCTGCATGACGTGCTGTTTGTAGACACCAGTGCTTGCCCGCGAGACTTCGACCACGTCAGCCACCGATGCTTTTCGCCCGCAGGGGGCTATCCCTGTACGCTCGAGCGTCCATGCCTGCCACAGAGTGTTGGCAGTACGGCGGGCAAGCGTTTCGTTTACCAAGAGCTCAAGCGGACCAGATTCATCCGCCGTAGCCGCGAGACCGTAGCAAAGAATATGGATCTTGCGTCCGGTTTCCGCGTCAATGCAAGAAGCTTCAACACCCGCAATCACGGGAAAACCCATCTTGCGGGCTTCGGCGCGTACGGACGACAGCTGGCGCAAACTGTCGTGATCGGTAACGGCAATACCCGAAAGACCCCGCTCACGAGCCTCGGTAATCAATGTCTGCACCGATTGAGAACCATCGGAATAAACTGAATGCATATGCAGATCAAATGACCCCTGCACGGATCTATGTTCTTGCATCCGTCCCTCCTATGCCTGGACAAACCCACCAATCTGCATGTTGTACTCACGATCGCAAACGCCTTCCATAAACTCCAAATCATGGAAGATCCCCAGCATCGTAGTACCTCCGGCCTTGAGTTGCTCAATCAAATCGCGGACTCTGACCTTGCTCGCGTTATCGAGGCTGGCAGTCGGCTCGTCCAACAGTAATAGACGTGGACGACGCACCATAGCGCGCGCGATGTTGAGTCTGAGCTTCTCACCACCCGAGAACGTATTGGGATACAGGTCCCACAGGGGCTTGGGGAAGTCGAAATGCTCGAGCATACGCGTCGTCTCCTCCTCAATCGCATCTTCATCGGCAAACGCCTCGGCGGCACTCGCGCGCACGATTTCACGGGCCGTGGTACGTGGCACGGCATCGAGGAACTGGGAGACATAGCCAATCTCGTAGTTGCGCAGATAGATCACACGACGCTCATCGAGCGTGGCAAGGTCGACCGGGCCAAAGGCCTCGGAATCGTACACGATGTGGCCGCTTTCCGGCAGATTCGTACGATAGATGCACTTGAGAATCGTTGATTTACCCGAGCCCGAGCGGCCGGTAACGCCCACGAACTCGCCCGGCAGCACGCTCAGCGAGATATGCTCACAGCCGCGCACGCGACGGTCGGCGGTATGCAGGGTAAAGCCCTTGGAAAGATCCTCGATCGCAAGGAGTGGACATGCATCAGGCTGAAAGGATTCGATTGAATCGCCCATTACTTGTCCTCCGATCCATCCGTATCCACCACGGCTGCCGGCACGTGGTCGGCGGTCTCGGCGATCGTCGCGGCATCGGTGGCAAAACGGGCAGACATGCTCGGCAGCGCCGGATACCACATGCGCGAAACCACACGGCCATCCACCAGCGTCGCCGTGATCACGGGATAGGTGCGCTGGCCTTCCTCAACCTCACGAATGACCAGAATATCGGCTTTCTTGCCCTCTTCCAGACTGCCAATCTGGTCGTCGGCATGCACGGCGCGCGCCGGGTTGATGGTGAGCATGGCAAACGCCTCTTCAAGCGGCAGCTTGAAATCATGGTGCAGGGCAAAGGCGCTCTGCAGCATTGCCGTGGGATAGTAATCGGAGCACAGCACGCTCGCCACTCCGTTGGACACGGCGTCGCGCGCCGAAAGATTGCCCGAATGGCTCTTTCCCAGCAAGATGTTGGGTGTTCCCATGACGGTCGACATGCCACGCTCGCGAGCAGCGCGCGCCACCTCTAAACTCACCGGGAACTCAGAGATCGTGCAGCCGAGCTCACGCATAAGGTCCAGATGCTCGACCGAATCGTCATCGTGGCTCGCCAGCGCAATGCCGTTTTCGCAGGCAACATCGGCAAGATATTTGAGCTGCTCAAAGGAAAGCTTGGGCGCCGCCTGCTGAGCGGCAACGATCTGTGCCGCTTCTTCATCACTCAGCTCATGATCGCCACGAACGCTCTTGCGCCAGATCTCGATATCGCGATATTGACCCTGGCCGGGAGTGTGGTCCATAAATGAAAGCTCGTCCACCTCGCCCGAGCGCAAATGCCCCTCAACTTGCTCAACCAGATTGACGTTATCGACCTCAAGACGCAGGTGCAGGCGATGACGAATCAGATGGGCGTTTCGCCCCTCGGTGCGTTTGCAGCCGGCGATAAGCGCCATGATTTTCTCGGTGTTCTCCCAGCGCCGGACCGGCTTGGCATCCATGATGTCCTGCGCATATGCCGAAAGCGAGTGATACATTGTGGTGATGCCATGGGCGATGAGCTCACGCTCGGCCTCGAACAATGCCGTCGAGAAGTCCATGAGCACCGTCGGGCGCGGCGAGATAACGGTCTCGATATAGTCGGAATGGATATCCACAAGACCAGGCGTGACATAGCCACCATGAGCGTCGATAACGCCGGCTCCCGCGGCGGTCGCATCGAATTTGCCTTGGCGCTGAATTGCGGCGATCCTGTCGTCTTCGACCACAAGCTCGTAGCCAAAGAGCAGGCGGTCGGGTTGAACAATGATTCCGTTGCGGATGACGTACATCGGCGAGCCTCCTAAAGAAGCGAATAGACGAGTTCTTGGGTGTAAGCGTGTTGCGGGTCCTGCATGATCTGGTCGGTCAGGCCATGCTCGATAACCTGCCCGTCAAGCATGACGATAGTGCGGTCGGCAAGCAGGCGAATCACGCCTAAGTCATGGCTCACCACGACCATCGACACCCCCAGGTCACGTCGCAGCGACAAAATCAGGTCGAGCACGCGCGCCTGAACCGAAAGGTCCAAACCGGTGGTGACCTCATCCAAGAACAGCAGCGGAGGACGGTTGGAAAGTGCCTTGGCAATCTGCACGCGCTGCTGCATACCGCCCGAAAACGCGCGCGGCGGATCCTGTTCACGCCGCAAGGGGATGTTCACGCGATCGAGCAGCTCGCGACCGCGATCGACCATGGAGGAAACGTCTCGGATACCGGCAGCGATCTGCTTCTCGGCGATATTGGAAAGGCTCGAGAAGTTCATGCGCAGGCCCAGGTAGGGATTTTGGTAGACCATGCCGAAGATCTCGTCGCGGATAAGGCGTTTTTGCTGACGCGAAAGGTCAAAGCAGTTGCCCCGGCCCTCGTCGTATGCGGCAACGCGCATGTCGCCCGCCGTGGGCTCCTGGTCGAAATAGAGGCACTGCATGAGCGTCGACTTACCCGAGCCGGACTCGCCCACGATGCCCAAAATCTCGCCGCGATGCACCTCGAGCGAGATGTCGCGTACCGCGTGCACCGTGCCGCACACGGGGCAGATGTTGCGCTCGAGTTGGGCATGCGGGTCGCGACAGTAGTCGCAGCCCGCGCCAAAGCGCTTGGCCAGATGGCGAACGGACAAAACCGGAGCCTCATCCTTAAATTCATGATGAACCGTAGCGGGAAGCATCGTCGTGCCTTTACTCATCACTTCCGCCCTCCTCGAGACGCTCTGCGCAATAATCGGTATCGGAGCACTGCCACGCCTTCTTGCCCGTAACGGGATCGATGGTTTGAGTCATATAGACACCCGTCGCCCCACAGATGCAGCAGCGCTTGCCTTCAAAATCCTCACGCACAAAGGGATGGTCTTCGAAGGCGAGCGATTCGACCTTGGTATGCGGCGGCACGGCGTAGATCTTCTTCTCGCGCCCCGCTCCAAACAAAAAGAGATTCTCGGCATCGTTGAGCTTGGGGTTATCGAAACGCGGAATGGGACTCGGCGCCATAACGTAGCGATCCTGCACCATCACGGGATGGTCGGCACCGGTGGTCGTGGAGCCATAGCGCACAATCTGCTCAAAAAGCTCCAGATATGCACCGGTGTACTCAGCTTCGGCGTGCAGACGGCGCGTTACGCTTTCGCGCGCCTCGTAGGTGCGCAGGGGCTCTGGCGTGGGAACCTGCAGCACCATGAGTTGATCGCGCCGCAACGGACGCTCAGGGATACGGTGACGGCTCTGGATGAGCGTCGCGTCCGCCGTGGACGTAGTGGTCTCGACGCCGGTAGTCTCATGCACGAGGCTGCGAATGGACACGGCATTGACGCTCGCGTCCGAGCCCTGGTCGATTACCTTGAGCACGTCATCGGGGCCGATGCACGACAACGTGACCTGCAGGCCACCCGTACCCCATCCGCGGCCGATGGGCATCTCGCGGCTCGCAAACGGCACCTGGTATCCGGGAATGGCGACGGCCTTCAAGATGGCGCGGCGAATCTCGCGCTTGGAGCCCTCGTCCAAAAAGGCAAAGTTATAGTTGCGCTGCACGAGAACCGTCCTCCTTCTGTCCCTCGGCATGATTCATAGAGCGCAGGGCTGCATCGAGCTTGCTCTGGAACGTCACGTAGTGCGGCAGCTTAAGATGGCTGATAAAGCCCGTGGCTTCCACGCCGTCGATGTGATAGAGCACGAACTCCTGATCCTGCGTGGGATAGCGAACGTCGTCGACGCGCAGCGAATGGTCGAGGACGCTCATGGCGATGGCCTTGCTCTCGTCGCTGCCGGTAACGAGGCCGTAACCCACATCGAGCGCGTTCACATGCTCGCCCGTCTCGGTCACCTCGTCGTCGGCGATCAGGCTTTCGACCTCACAGACCGGAAGTGCCCCCAGATAGTACACGTCGTCGGCAGAAGCCTGGGCGGGGTCGGTTCCGGGGGCATCAATCGTCACCGGCACGCTGCCGCGGCGAAGCTCGCCCACCGTGGGATGGGAAATGCCAAAGCCTCGAATGGCAGCGTACCCGATGGCGACAACCGCCTGTGTGAGACCACGCGAGAGGGCCTGCAGGATAACGCTGCGCGGCGCCGGCGTGAAAAGCGGGGTCTTGGTGATATCGACGGGTTCGGTGTCATCGATAGCAACGGGGCGGATCATACCGATCTGGCGCAGGTAATCGCACACCTTGGGAACGCGGTCGAGAGGCGTGGTCTCGGCCACAGCGTAAAATGCCTTGGACGCTTCATCCAGACGCTCATCGATGGCAGCACGCGCGGCACGAACATCGGCGTCGGTCTCTTCGCTTAGATCAAAATTGATAAGGCGATGACTGTAATCGCGTGTTGCTCCCAGAATCTGTCCGCCCTCGATATCCTTGAACGCAGCGGAGATACGACGCGAAACGCGCATCTCGCCCGTATCGATCACGCGCGAAGTATAGAGGCGCTCGAGGGTGGAACGGTAGGCGCGCACCAAAAAGACGGCTTCCTCGATAGAACCCGACGCCTGCTTGAGAGCAATCGCAGCAACCTCGGGAGCCCAAACGGAACCCTCGGACTGCACCTGCTCGACTGCGCGCGGCATGCTCTCGATGATGAGCGCAGGATCGAGCGCACGGCCGCCCGCAACACGCTCGCACTCAAGCAACTCAAGCGACGAGGCAATTGCCTGTTCGCCACCGGAGACAGCTACATATCCCATGATTCAACCTCCCTGCAAGCGCTAGAACGGGGAACGGAAACGATATGACCAAACCCGTCCACAAACATCAAGTCGATACCGCAGGGGAACTCGTCCAGGCGCGCGATACGCGAGCGCAAGACGTCGCCGCGATCGCACGAGAAGTGCGAAGTGCCGTCAACGCCGGGGCCAGTGAGCTCCCAGGAGCTCTTGTCACACGCGTGCGAAGCGGAGCCGACGCGCAAACCCTGCGCGTCCAGCCCCAGGAGCACCGAGCACTCGACGATAGCCGTCGCGCCGCGATGCGGCTGTTCAAGCGTCCCTGCCGTAAGCGCAGCGATTGCACTCGCCGCGCCCTCATCCCGAAAAGCCTCCGGAACGATCACGCACGCAGCTTCGCTCGGCGCCGCAGGAGTCACGTGCGTTCGGCTCGCAATCTGCCGGGCAGCGCGCACAAAGCCCGTAGTCGCCATGCAAAAAGTCGTACCGCTATCGAGCAGCATGTCCGCCAGCATCAACGTCGCGGGGAATAGCCCGCAACGCTCAGCCTCCGCCCCATAGGCGTCCGTAATGGAGAGGCGGCAAACTTCGCCGGGGCGCGCCATGCAATCCAGAACCGTACGAAACGTTCCCTGCAGCTCGAAGGCGCGCTCGTCAAGGGACGGGTCGCGATCGAAAACCTCATCCTGCTCGTTCATTTGACCACCGCCTGAACACTCATGTCCTGGCCAGACATCTCATCGAACTCGACACGCGACACATAGGTGCGAGCATCCTGCGCAGCCGTGCGCTCAAACATGGCAGCACGCGCCTCCTCGACGCGGCGCTCAAGTTCCGCCAGGCAGACCGGCGCCGGATCCATTGCATAAGCGGCATCAATCACCGCAAGCGCGCGAGCGTGCGCGGCGTCGGCTCCCATAAGCACACCCAGACCATCAGCATCACCAATGCGCACGCGGCTCTCGGTAACAAGCACCTCGGTCAAGTAAAAACGGGTATTGCGAGCCGTCTCGCGCACCTGAGTCATCACAAGCCCCTGATGCGCAGGTACGATATCTTCAGGCGACAGCTCGGCCTCGACCAGCCTCTCGAGTTCGAGCGCAAGCGCAGGGCCGCCCTCAACCAGAACCTCGGTTCTCTCTCTTCTTGTTAGCATGCAAATCTTTCCTTAGTTATCGGAATCGATGATGTAGCGGCGGCGCAGGCGAACCGAAATGTATTCGAGCGCAAAGGACACCGCCAGGCACACGTAGACAATCACGCCGACTTCGTGCAGGTTGTAGTAGTAGTTGCCCGCCTGATACAGCTGGAAGCCGATACCGCCCGCGCCCGCGAAGGCGCCCACGGCCACCGCGTTGGCGAAATTGATCTCAAAGCGAATGAATGTCCACGAGAGCAGCTTGGTAATGGTTGCCGGACAGATAGCCTGGAACACGATCTGCCAGAAGCTCGCGCCACTCGCGGAGAGCGCCTCGATCACATTGACATCGATTTCTTCGAACGATTCGGAATAGCTCTTGGTGAGGTAGGCGATGGAGTGGAAGGAAATCCCCAGCACCGCTGCCTCGGATCCAAGGCCGATGGCCACGGTGAAAACGAGCACCCACAGGATCGTCGGGATCGCTCGAATAACGGCAACAAACCCTTTAACCACGTTGGAAACGAGTGGACTCGAGAGGTTCTCGGATGCCGCCAGCGCCAAGAAAAACGAGATGATGGCCGAGATGATGGTGCACAGCACGGTGACCGCGATGGTCACCAGTGTGCTCTCGGCAACCTTTGACCACGTAAAATGCGCGGCTCCAAGCGGCGGATCCAGCGCTGGCTGAAACATCATGGCGCAAAAGTCAGACCAGGTTTGGGCAACAGCGCGGTCAAGGTCAACCGTGCCAAAATCCATACGCACAAACGTTATGACCGTCAAGAGGCACAGAATGCCCAGCGTAAGTACGACAGAATAGTTGCGCCCCCGGCGAGACACGAGACGAATATGCCCAGCGTGCGAACGCTCGATCGCACCGGCCGTGGCGGGAGTCAGCTCAAAAGTATCCATTAGATCATCGACCTTCTTGCTGCGTTGGAAATCGCCTCGACCACGAGCACCAAAACAATGGTCACGAGAATCACGAGGCCGGCGCAGTCATAGCGAAAAGACGCGTAGTACAGGTTAAAGGCAAAGCCGATACCCGTACCGGTAAGCAGGCCCACCAACGTGGCCTCGCGAATATTGGTCTCGACCATATAGAGCGTCCAGCTCATAAGCTCCGCCACGGCAAGCGGCAGACCCGCCTGAAAGACAATCTGCCAAAAGCTTGCTCCGCAGCTGCGCAACGCCTCGATGGGACCGCAAGGAATTTCGTCGAGCGTGTCCAGAAAAAAGCGCGTGATCTGGCCAAACGTCGCCAAAAAGAGCGCGAGGAAGCCCGTGAACTCGTTTTGCTTGAACGAAAGGAGCAAGAGCAGCGCCCATGCGATCATGGGAACATTGCGAAAGATATTAGCGAAGATGCGAATGACACCGCGCACGATGCCATTTTCGACACCGACGCTCGAGCAGCCCAGTACCGCAAGAACGATACCCAGCAAGGCCGCGAGCATCGTAGCGGCGATGGAATCGAACACCGTCGAAACCACCTGCGCGGCAATCATGCCCAGCTGTCCCAACGACGATGCCGTGGGGCAAAAGTTCTGCAGCATCCATGCAAGAGCAGCAGGTACCGAACCCAGGGCATATCCAAAGCTGAAGTCGCTGACAAGCGATGCCCCCTCGGCAACCAAGACAATGGCCGCGACCGCTGCGAGCGTGCGAAGCTGACGCCGTCTAAACCAGCCCAAATCGGGGGCTTTCCCCGCTTTCACATTGCTAAAAGAGCCTGTGGACATGGCGCCGCACTCCCCCGCGTTCATTGCAAGGCTCCAGAAGGAGCAGCAGAGGCCATACCAACGGATGCAAGCGCCGAGCCGACGATCGGCTCGGCAAGAGGAACGCAAATACGGCCTTCTTCGTCGTCACCGTAAATGGTGGCGATCGTCTGGGGCGTGAGCTCGGCAGGGGCGCCCTCGAACACCTTCTCGCCCGCACGCAGGCCCACGATACGGTCGGAGAACTCAAGCGCCATATCCACCTGATGCAGGTTGACGATACAGGTAATGCCATGTTGACGAGTTACGCGGCGCAGGTGTTCCATAACAGCACGGCTGCTTTTGGGGTCAAGGCTCGCAATCGGCTCGTCGCACAGGATGATGCGCGGGTCTTGAATGAGCGCACGGGCAATACCCACGCGCTGCTTCTGGCCGCCCGAAAGCTGGTCGGCGCGACGATAGGCAAACTCGCCCAGGCCAACCTCGTCAAGCAGCTCGAACGCACGGAGTTTCTCACCCTCGCTGTACAGGCCCAACGATCCAGCCACAGCCCCCTTGTAGCCCAGGCGACCATGCAGCACGTTTTGAATAGCCGTGAGACGATACACCAGATTGTAGTTCTGGAAGATCATGGCGATCTGCGTGCGCACGCCGCGCAGCTTGTTGCGGCGCAGATGCGTGATGTCCTGGCCGTTAAAAACAACCGAACCCTCCGTGGGCTCGATAAGGCGATTGATACAGCGCAAAAAGGTCGACTTGCCGGCGCCCGAAGGGCCGATCACCGTAACGAACTCTCCCTCGCCGCAGGTAAAATCCACACCCGAAAGCGCGTGGTGCTGTTCTTGAGACCCTCGTTTGCCCTCATAGCTTTTGGTCAAACCGCTCACCTGCAAAAGAGGCTGTGCGTTCTGTGGCATTCCCATGCCCTCCCATCAACGTCGAGGCCGGACGCAGACATTCGCGTCCGGCCCGTTTTGGCAGCGGCGAATCGTCTACGCGATGCCGCTCATCTACACGCACACGTGCAGGGACATGTATTAGTCAAGCGCACGAATGGGGTCGTACCAGGAGTCCTCGACCGCAATGAAGCCAGCAGTGTCGCCCAAGCTCCAAACGGCACCGGTGTCCTCTTTATCCTCAGGGGCAAAGAGCAGCTCGTCCTCAGAGGTCTCCTTGGAGGTCAGTCCCTTGACGAGCTTGTCGATGATTTCCTGAGGAACCTTCTCGGTATTGACGGCGATGGGACCGTTGAGGACCGGTGTGGACTGGATGATGCCGAACTTCTTGCCCTGGACGCGGTCGAAGGGCTGGGGAGCGTCGGCCTTGACGGAGTAGACGGAACCGGCAGCATTCACGGCGTCGCGCTCGCCCTCGGGAACGTCAAGGTAGGTGTCGACGTCGACATCGTCAAAAGCGGCGACGTCGGCATCCCCCTGCAGCAAGTTGACGGCAGAACCGGGGTGGGAGTTGCCAAAGAGCACCTGGGAGAAGAAGCCCGGGGTGCTAAGCTCGTCGGCAGACTTCACATCGTCCGGGAACGCCTTCATGATGGCATTGCAGGGAACCTTGAAGCCGGAGGTGGAGGTGGCGGAGACAAAGCTCATACGCTTGCCCTTGATGTTCTTGATGGAATAGCCGGTCTCCTCGGCGCTATCCGCATAGGTGCTCATCTCGGCCTCGGGCACGCAGATGCGGCTGTAGTACTTAGCGCCGTCGAGCTTGCCGTCGGTGTCGGAGGTGGTCACGAGAGGAAGCACCTTGCTGTTCTTCTTCTGCGCCTGAATGAAGCCCTCGGCACCCATGTTGGCCAGCTGGGCCTTGCCGGAAGCGATGGCCTCGATAGCAACGTTGTAGTCGGTGGTGGTCATGAGCTCGACCTTGACGCCGGCATACTTCTCGAGGACTTTGCCAAACTCCTCTCGGCCCGCGTCGAACTCGGAGCTGGACTCATTGGGCAACCAGACCATAGTGAGTTTATCGATGGAAGCAGCATCCGAGCCAGCGGTCGCCGCACCACCCTTACCGGCGATGCTGCCGCAACCGACGAGACCGAGGCCGAGCGTCACAGCGCTTGCGCCAAAAAGACCCAAGAAGGATCGACGGGAAATTTGCTTGTCCTTGATATCTGCCACAATCTTCTCCTTACAGCTCAAGAATGCACCGGAGGGACTGGGGGTTCTGTTTGTCCCGTCCGGCGATGACGTGGTAGATATTAGGGTTGTGGACAAGCCGTTTTTCGATCAACGACAATCGCTTGTCGTATGCTTGCGCGAAGATGCGGGGACATGACGCGAACCGTAGGCACTTATTAATAGAAACGCCCCGTCGTAAGCTTAAGAACAGGCAAAAATCAGGTAATAGACCAGTTTTGTCAGCCTCTTGGCAGCCGCTTATAGAAAAAGTTTGCGGGCGTTATCCCAAGCGGCTTGAGCGATTGCTTCGGCGCTCTCCCCCATACGGTCGACACGGTCATTGACCAGCGCATTTGCCGTGATGGATATCATCGCAGGCTCGCATTCCAGGCCACGGATGGGTTCGGGCGCCATGTACGGGCAGTCCGTCTCGAACAAAATGCGATCGAGCGGGGTTGCCGCGAATGCCTCGCGAACCTCGTCGTTACGCTTAAAGGTCGCCGCGCCGCCATAGGCGATGTAGCAACCCAGGTCCACAAAGCGCTCCATCGTGGCGCGGTCCTCACCAAAGCAGTGCAGCACGCAGCCGGCCTGGGGCACGCCCACCTCGCGCAGCACGTTGTACGCATCCACGTGCGAGGTACGCCCCTCGTCCGCGTCTTCGTGACGCAGATGCAGCTCTACCGGCACGTTGCGGCGCACGGCGACCTCGAGTTGGCGTGCCATGCAGTCGATCTGCACGCTGTGAGGCGCCGGCGCGATGTCGTCGTCATAGTCCATGTGGTAGTCCAGGCCGATCTCGCCAATACCGACGCATAAGGGGTCGTCGAGCGCGGCAACAACCTGTGCATGAATGTCCTCGGTGTAGTCAGGAGCGCCATACGGATGCACACCGGCAAGATACTTAACCTGCGGGATATCCTGCATCGGCAGAATCTCGCGCGTCAGCCAATCGCTATAGTCCGTCACGCTGCGCTTATCGGCGATGGGATCGAAGATCGTCACCAACAAATCGACGCCTGCGGCCTTGGCACGCACGAGCGTCTCGGGTACCTCCTTGCCCCAAAACGAGAGCAGGTGCGCATGCGTATCGGCAAGCGGCGCCAGCGGTACCGGACAAGCAACCGTTTTCTTTTTCTTGGTAAACGTCACGCGCTCGGCATTAAGCGTCATGGGAAAGCTCCTGAGCCAAGCGAACAAAGGCGGCGACGTCGAGCGTCTCGGCGCGCGTGGTGGGTGCAATACCGCAAGCCTCAAAGGCAGCATCGAGCACGTCCTTGGCAAAGCCGTTGGCGCTCATGGAGTTGCGAATGGTCTTGCGGCGCTGGGCAAATGCGGCGTCAATCACGCGAGCCACAAAGTCGCGATCGAGTCCTTCGGGCACCACGCCGTCAACACGGTCGATACGCACGACGGCGGAGTCCACATGCGGTGCCGGCATAAAGCAGCGCGGTGGCACCTCAAAGCGACCCGTCACCTGCGCATACAGACCCAGCTTGGCCGTATAGCCGCCATAGGTTTTGTTACCGGGGACTGCGGCAATGCGATCGGCAACTTCCTTTTGCACCATAACCACGGCACGCTTGAGCGTGGGCATCGTCTGGAAAAACTGCAAGATGATCGTCGCCGCTACGTTATAGGGCAGGTTCGCGACAAACACCGTGGGCTCGCCGCCAGCAGCCTGCTCAATCTGTTCCGGCGTCACCTTGAGCGCGTCGCCCATGATAAAACGGAAGTTGGCATAGTCGGCGGCATGGGCATCGAGCACCGGCTCGAGCTCGGGATCGGCCTCGATCGACGTGACGCACGATGCCTCCTGCAGCAGCGCAAGCGTGAGCGTGCCAACACCTGGGCCGACCTCAAGCACGCGCTCATCGCCCGCAAGCTCAGCGAGCTCACAGATACGTTCGATCACATGGTTGTCGATCAGGAAGTTCTGGCCCAGGCGATGCTTGGTCGCAAGGCCAAACTCCTCCAGCAGCTCCCTAGTTGCCGTGGGGTTTGCCAAAGGCGAAGTTGTCATGGTTGCCTCCTTAACATGGTGGCTGCATCGTAAAGCAAAAGGGCATGGACCGTTGCGGCCATGCCCTTGTATCTAAACAGCAAATTGCCGATATGGCGCTCGCGCGGCGTCTTAGCCCAGACGCGGGAACAGCGGATCGCCCTTCTCAACGGGCTGGCCGCCGGCAAGCTGGCCCCAGGCACAAACGCCCTTAAGGTCATCGCTCGCGGCCTCTTCCTCGCAGGACAGGCGACGCAGAGCCTCGGTGGAAGTCTCGGGCATAAGCGGCATCAGCAGGTGGGCGGCAATGCGGATGGCCTCAAGCAGGTTGTAGATCACAAACGCCAGCTCGTCGGCCTTGGCCTCGTCCTTGGCAAGCGCCCAAGGCTCGGAGTCCTCGATGTAGTGGTTGGCGGCATGGATGAGCTCCATGATCTCGTCCTTGGCTCCGCCGTAATCGAGCACGTCCATCTTGGCCATGTAGCGCTCGACCAAACCGTCGGCAATCTTTGCCAGCGGGTTATCGAACGCGTCGGCAGACACCGGTTTAGCCGGGGCGCAGCCGTCAAAGTACTTTGCACTCATGTTGAGCGAGCGCGAAATGAGGTTGCCCCAGCTGTTGGCCAGATCGGCGTTGTAGACCTGCTCCATGCGGTCGAAGCTAATGGCGCCGTCGGTGCCGGGCACCACGTCGGTCATAAAGTAATAGCGATAGCCCTCGACGCCCAGCATATCGATGACATCCTGCGGGGCGATGGCGTTGCCACGGCTCTTGGACATCTTCTCGGCCTTACCGGTCTCGGCATTGCGCACGGTCAGGAAGCCGTGGGCAAAGACGTGCTCGGGCAGGGCCTCGCCAATGGCCATGAGCATGGCCGGCCAAATGACGCAGTGGAAACGGATGATGTCCTTGCCCACGATGTGGAACTGCGCGGGCCAGCGATAGGCCAGCTCGGCACGGGCCTCGTCGGTGTCGACACCGTAGCCGACGGCAGTCATATAGTTGAGCAGCGCGTCGAACCACACGTAGGTCACGTGGCCCTCGTCAAACGGGACCTGAATGCCCCAGTCAAAGCTCGTGCGGCTCACGGAAAGGTCGTTAAGGCCGCCCTCGACAAAGCTGCGCACCTCGTTCATGCGGAACGCAGGCTCGACAAAGTCGGGATGCTCGTCATAGAGCTTGAGCAGCTTGTCCTGGAAGGCGGAAAGCTTAAAGAAGTAGGACTCCTCCTGCACGCGCTCAAGCGGACGGTGGCAGTCGGGGCACAGGTGCTGGCCGACGCTGCCGTACTCCTCGTCGCCCTTCTGGACCTGCGTATCGGTGAAGTAGGTCTCGTCAGGCACGCAATACCAGCCGTCGTAGCTGCCCTTATACAGGTAACCGGACTCCTTCATGCGCTCCCACAGGTACTGCACGGCATGATGCTGGCGCGGCTCGGTGGTGCGGATGAAGTCGTCGTTGGAAATCTCGAGCTTGCTCCAAAGCTCCTTGAAGTGCGGGGCCTGGCTGTCGGTCCACTCCTGCGGCGTCATACCATGCTTGGCTGCGGCCTCGGCGACCTTCTCGCCGTGCTCGTCCATGCCGGTCAGGAACTTGACGTTATAGCCGGCGGAGCGGCGATAGCGAGCCTGAACGTCGGCGATGATGGTGGAATAAGCCGTGCCCAGGTGCGGATCGGCGTTGACGTAGTAGATGGGCGTCGTGATAAAGAACGAAGGCTTGCTTTGATCCATGGGGTTTGTCCTCCAGAAAAACGTTGCATACAGGGGATGATTCTAGCGCAAGGGCTGGATATCCTCCATCTATTGCATATCGAGCACCATGGCATAGACATCGCGCTTGCGGCGCGAATACTTCTGAGACAGGCGCTTGGCCACCGCAGAGGCGGGCTCCCCCTCCTCGAGCGCGGCGTGGATATCCTCGCGCAGGGCCTCGTCGGGATCCGCTGCCGCGGCGCCAACCGGCACGATACCGGCCTCCTCATCCTCGCTCGGCGGCGCGATGACCAGCGCAATCTCGCCCCTTACCTCGCCGCGAGCACGCAGCTCCTCGGCAAGCTGGTCAGCGGGCCCGCGCAAGACCTCCTCGTGCAGCTTGGTGAGTTCGCGGCAGACGGCAACCTCACGCTGGGGAAAGACCTCCGCCACGGCCTCGAGCGTCGCCACGATGCGATGTGGAGACTCGTAGAAGATGAGTGCGCCGGGCACCACGGCAAGGCGCTGCAAACGGCGCACACGGTCGCCGTGCTTTCGGCCCAAAAAGCCCTCGAAGAAAAAATGCTCGCAGGGAATGCCGGACGAAACAAGCGCCGTGACGCAAGCAGAGGGCCCGGGAATAACTTCGACGGGCACATCGGCCTCACGCGCCGCCTCGACCAGCGCCTGGCCGGGATCGGACACGCTCGGCATGCCGGCGTCCGAGGCAAAAGCGAGGGTCTCCCCCGCCAGCAGACGGTCGACCAGGCCGGCGGCGCGGCTGGCGATCACATTCTCGTCGCAACGGACAAGCGGCTTGGAAATGCCCAGGTGCATCAGTAGCTTTGACGTCACACGCGTGTCTTCGCAGCAGATGACATCGGCAGCGGCAAAGGCCTCGCCAACGCGCGGGGACAGGTCACCCAGGTTGCCGATGGGCGTGCCGACCACATAGAGTTTGCCCGTATGGGCGCTGTTTTGCGTCATATCAACCTATTCAATCATGCCGCGCTCGAGCGTACCGAGCGCCGCGCGGGCGTCCCATGCTGCAATGCGCTTCTCGGTCTTCCACGTTTGGAAGAACCAACCGGCAGCCGGCGCAAACGAAGCCAGCTGGTTGGCGATAAACACGCGCTCGTAGGCATTGCGGCCCTCGGGCGTAACCGACGAGTTGGCAAAGATCGCCGCGCCCGACCATTCGCCCACCAGCACGGGGAACCCAGTCGAAATCGCTTCTTTAAGCTCGCGCTTGTTACGCGAAATCGCCGTCGTCAGCCCGCGAGGGCTCGTGATGTCGAGCGCATACTCGTCGCGGTAATGGTACAGGTGAAGGTCCATGTAGACGTTCTTGTACTTGGCGCCGCGCATAAAATGCTTCCACTCGCTGGGATGCCCCGACGACGAGAAGACGACGATTTTATCCTCGGGCATATACGAACGGACGAGCTCGTAGGCATCGCGATAGAAATTGCGCAGGTAGTGAGCGGGAATGCCATCCGTCATGGTGAAGAGGCTCTTGCGAACGCTCATCTGCGGCGTGTCCAGCAGCTCAATGCCCAGCAGGCTCTCGGCCTCGCCATAGCGATCGGCCAAGCGCTCGAGCACGTCGAGTGCGACATGACGGCCGTTGGTGGACGAATGCCACTCGGCGACAGCCTCCGGCGTGGTGGGCGAATCGTTGGAATCGCCCTGGCCACCGGGTACGGTTGCCAGATCGAGCAGCACGCGGATATCGTACTTGGCAGCCCACTCAATCGCGCGGTCGATGTAATCGACAACCGATATGTAGGAGGCATCGGACTCCTGTGAGCCAAAGGCATACCAGGGCACCGGCAGACGCACGGCATTGAGACCGATCTGCGCCATGCGGCGAAAATCGTCCTCGCTCACAAACGTCTCGTAATGACGACGCATGCGCTCGTTGTAAGCGGCGGTACCCATGGCCTCCTGCAGCTCCGCCGCGTTGGATGCACCGGTCGCCGCATACAGCGACGGGGTCACCCAGGGCTCGGGAATAAACCAGCCAGAGAGATTAACGCCGAGTATCCTCTCCATCACTGCCCCCTTCGGATCATGCAGGTCGAACCCGCATCGTATTGCATAGGATAAGTATCGTTTTGAGTATACCCGCGTGTGCGGACAGGCGACCGAACGGTCTGTAAAGTGACGCGAAAGTGGGAGGAATGTCTGGGGCGGGCGGGCTCGGAATGGTGCGACGAGGTGTGTACGCGCGCCGGAGGCAGGCACCGGAAAGCGTGTCCCGTTCTGAGCCCTTATTCTGGGACGCAGTTTCCGCAGAACCCTACATAAAAGAAAAGGACCCCTTTGCAGAGGTCCTAGTCAATTCAAGGTGGCGGGGAAGGGAATCGCGTCCGCGCGCTGCGCGGACGGACCGCTGCGGCGCTTACGCGCCTTGCGAGCTGCGCTGGCAAACGCTTACGCGTTTACTCAGCTCCGCGCCCTCACGGGGTTCGATTCCATGTGGGGGCTGCATAAAAGAAAAGGACCCCTTTGCAGAGGTCCTAGTCAATTCAAGGTGGCGGGGAAGGGAATCGAACCCCTGACACGAGGATTTTCAGTCCTCTGCTCTACCAACTGAGCTACCCAGCCATTTGAGGTGTGCCTTGTTTCAAGGCTTGATTAGTATAACCAAGGACGCGTTCCGGTCAACCGAGAATTTCAAAAAAGTTTTTGAGCACAGCCTCGGTTCTTTAAATCGGCACGTCAGAGGCATCAGCCGGCAGCAAGAAGTTTTTCGCTCAGAGCCGCACGGGCAAACTCACTTGGCGTCATCCCCTCGGCAGCCGCCCGTCGACGAATGGCCTCCTTCATTCCCAGAGGAATCTTGACCGACAACGTTGCCGTCCCCTCACCTGAGAGCGGGGGCCGTCCATGCACGATCCCACCAACGGTATGTTCGCCATCCGGAAACTCTCCGCGCTCGTACGACTCGCACCACGCGTCAATCATTTCATCCGTTACAACCTGACCATTAGCGGCCGTATACGTCTTGCCCATCATCGACCCCTTTGCCGAGCCCGTTCAATCTCCTGCCAAAATTTCTTCTGGACTGGAGACAAGGCATGAATGATAAGCCACCCACGGACAAGCTCGACCGCGACAAGCTCCACGCTTCGTCCGTCTGGGGCCATCCAATCGCAAGCCATCTCGGCGGCTCGACCTTCGACTCGCGACGAATGCACTCAGTAACCGCAAGCCAAGCGCTAAGCACCTGCTTTTCCGTCAGGTGCTTTTTAGCGTTGGGATGGATCTCAACATCCATGCATCTTCTCCTCCATCTTACCCAATTTCGTATGACGAAAGTCCGCTGTCGCCAATTCTTAAGCCGGCACGCGTTGGAGAGCAGGGGTCGAAACAATGATTGAAGGGCGCTCTAGTGCGGCCCAGGCGCCGGGGCAGGAGCACATACGCCAGGGACGTACGTTTTCGTAGCGCGCGAGGATATTGCCGTCGCGATCGATGAAGGCGATGTCGATGGGATAGGCCATAAAACACGTATGGACCGAAGAGCAGCGTGGAAATGCCATGACGAGCGGCAGGCCGTTGGCGGCAACCGGACACCGTCCCAGCATGCCGCGCAGGCGCACGGTAAACGACTCCGCCACCGCAAACTCGGCCGGCGTCCAGCCCAGCCTATTGAGTGCCCGCGCGTAGGCGATGTAGGACGAGACCGCGGTCACATGACCACCCCCGGACGCCATGGATCGACCGTCACCGCGCGCTCATGTGACAACTTTGCCGGTGCCCCCAGCGAAACGCCGGCGATGCTGAGCGAGCTCGGCCACGGCTCATAGCGCATGGTACAGGTATAGGTCCTAAACGTGCCGGAAAGCGAAAGCAAACCGCCATCCGATGTCGTCGCACCCTGTTCGCTCGAGACCTCGATCAGCAAGTCATAGCCTTCCATGGCATGTTGGATCTGAGCCTGAACGGTCGCGGAAGCATCGATGGAGCTGCCATCGCCCTCCCCGCTCGGCGCCACGGCATGTGCTAGCACGATATCGGGCACCACGCGATCGAAGCGCGCGACCGCACCGGCAAAGACCATGACGTTGTACACGATAAGCGCCAGAACCAGCAAGACGGGCGTGACCACGGCCATCTCGACTGTCGCCTGGGCGCGCTCCTCGCACAGGCGCGTGCGGATGCCCATTACGACCCACCGCCCAAGGCACCCGCCAGTGTGGTGACATCGACGGTAAGTGGGATGGAACCGCCGCCGGGCAGCGGAATCTCCGCAAGCGTGAACGTCGTGCCGCTGATGGTGCGCTCGACTTGATATTCCAGCGCTTCGCAAAGCGCCTTGGGGTCGGTCACGCCCAACGGAATACTTCGTAGCTCGTCCTGCGCATTAGAAAGAGCCGTGATGTCAGACCCCGGGCTCTTGATGACATTGGCGGTGTCGGTCAGCACCGGCTTTCGCAGGCGCAAGTCGCACGGCTCCAAGCCCAGCGCCGCCACGGACGCCGAAACGGTATCGCCAAGCCACGACGCAATGGAGCCCAACGCGCCGTTGCCCCCTCCTAGGCCCTTAATCATCTCGTCCATAAGTTCGTCGGCCGAACCTTGGATGTCTCCGTATCCCACAAGCAGCCGCCCCCAAACATCCATGACGCCATCGAGTACGCCGGCAACGCCACCCGAGCGTTCCTTCAATGTCGAGAAAAATCGCGAAAGCACGTTGTTTTGCGCCGTCGCCTCATCGGGCGCCAGTACCGCGGCAGAGATGGCACCGCGACTGCCAAGCTCAACCGCCGTGTTAAACGAAGAGTTAAGTTGATCGGGGCTGGTAATATCACCCGAAACTGCAAAGGCGACTACGCCGTTGCGGCCAGGTGGGGCGATACGCGGACGCTCACCGGAAAGTTCTTTGATGGCGGTATCGAACGCATTGCCCGCACGGTCGGCTTCGTCCTCGGTCTGACGCTCGAGCTCGAGCTCCTTGTTGCGACAGTCGACGTAGTCCTCCAGGGCGTCTTTAAACTTGTCGAAGTGATATTCGAAGCCGTTTTCGATAGAGGTTGAAGGCGCCGCAACAGCACCAAGCGACAAAACGCCAAAATGGCATTTGCTGCATTTATCCTGTCCATCGTAATCGGCAACCGAAGCAAATCCGCTCGGCGTCCCTTTCTTATAGTTAGGGCAGGTCGTCCCGTAATGCAGATACGCCTTGTCATCGTTCACGCTAGTCGGCCACACCGCATCGGTATAGAGTTCCGTCGCCCGAACCTCATCAGAGTTGCGCGGCAGCAGCGGAATATAGGAGGAAACCCTGTCTACGTTCTCGGTTATATGTGCCCGATCGACCTCCGCGCTCGCATAGGTATAAAACGCCTTACGCGCCGCAGACTCTGCCTTCATCTCGACACTCGAGCCGTGGGGCTTCTCATTTGTCAGACGCCAATGGTAGTAGTCCTTCGCGCGATCAAAGGCAACTTGGGGCTCCCACGTAACGCTCGATGAGTAATGCGGATTTTGAACACCGGAGAGATCCGTTAGGCTTTTCGCACGCTCCCACATGCAAGAACAGCTGCCGACCGAGCCCTTGTCAGACCCACCACAATCCACCAGCCAAGCACGCTCTTTAGCCTTCGCCGTGTCCTCAGAAGCCTTCCGCAGCTCCTCGGCCGCACCCTCTAAATCATCTGATGTGTCTTTAATGGTATCGGTCGAGATCTCTGATCCTTTGAGCGCAGCGAAGTCAGACTCGGATGTCCTGGGCACGGCAAGCGCCGTACCGGTATAGGTCACACTATCGGTATCCTGCGCCGACACCGCCTGCGTGGCACGCGCGGCGATCAGATACGGCAGGGCCGTCTCGATTTTCTGTAAGCCTTCCGATGCGCTTTTGGCAAACTTGTTGCGCGTTTTAATGATCTCAATCCCGGTGTCGACCATATTGCCGGCAACCGGCTCGGCACCCGGGATGAGGATGGCGACCAGGCCCGTCCCGATCGTGGCAAACCCCGCCAGCCCCAGACTCAAGATGCTCGCATCAACCACCGTGGCAGCCGTGTGATAGGACGACACTACGTTGGCACCCGCCAGCGCGCCGCTATCAGCCGCCACCTGGGTATCCCCGGCACGCGACATGCTCCATATCGCCGCCGTCGACGAAAACAGCAGCGTGAGCACCACCAAGATGACCACCGCAGAGGAGAGCGTGGTGTAGGCACCGTCTTCGATAAACAGGTCGATACCGGCTCGACCCATAAAGCCGCCTCGTTTGCGGAGAGCGCCTGGTCGACGGCGGGCCGCAAACCCTTGCGTCACCCGCAACAGGCAGCGCCTAATCCCATGCAGCAATCCACGAATCATAATCTCCCTCCAGCCATTCGGGACGCGATTGATACGAGACATCGACTTTGAGCTCAACGTAGCCGCCCTCGGCGGTACCACCCATAGCCTGCGCAAACGCACCGATCACAGGCAACGGCTTGACCTCGCCGGAAACGGACACGGACGAGACGCCACCCGCACCGGCCCGGCCAAGCTCGATATCCCACGACAACGGCCCGCCGGCATGAAAGATCGAAACGTTGGGCACTGCGGCAAGTCGGCGGCGGGTGAACTCCTTAAGATCGTCGTCCTCCGCCGTCGTCGTGGTCATGAGCCGCGCGGTCTCGGCGGCGGCAGACTCCATGACCGCGCGCGTATAGAGCAGGCACACCGGTTGCAGCGCGAGAAGGATGAGTGCCAGAAACGTCGGCAGCAAAAAAGCGGCCTCGACCGTAGACTGCGCCCGGTCCTCGCGCGCGGCATCAATACAACGCGATGTCCTTAGCGGCCGCAGCGGCGTCGATAACCGACGTCGAGGCAACGCCATGGGATGCCGCCCGCTCAACCAGCGCCGCCAAGCGCCCATCGGTGCCGGCACGCCAAAGTCCCGCGATCGCCAGCACGATCGATAACAGCGCCACCGTGACGATGGCGTATTCGACCGTCGCCTGGGCAGATTCCTCACACAGGACATCATGCATTTCACGATCCCTCCTTTGAGTCCGTTGCCTGCGGGCTCAGGCGCACGGCGCGCAGACGACACGAAGCATCGCCAGCATCCGCGGCAATTGTCACCATATCGACCCAGCCGCGTCCGTCGCGCACGATGGCACCCCACACGTTTCCCTTGATGTCGAGATAGCCGCTCAGAGCAAGTTGCGCCGTGGGTACCTCGCGATAGGCACGCAGCATATCCGCCGCCGCTTCGGTCATCGGTCGGTCCTCGGACCATGCAAGCCGGACCGCAATCGCGTTGCCCTCAGGCGAATCCGTCGCAATGCCAGACCGCTTGTCGAGCGTCCGCAGAAAGGTTTGCGCCGTGACAGCGACATCCGAATCGTCCGCATCTCGCATCTCATCTTTTTGAGACGCCACCGCCGAATCTGAGCCCAAATCGGAGGCGGTCCCAGGACGCTGCTGCCGCGCGGCGTTAAGCCCCCAAAGCACCGCCGCTATCGCCACGGTCAGGCAAGCAAACACCAGCAGCATCCCGATGGGGCGCTCGCCCTCTACAGGCTGTTGATGCCCTCGCTGATAGCATTCCATAGATCTTGGACCTTGCCCTTAAATGCGACGATGGCGATAATCGCAATCACCACGAGCACGCCGACCAAGATGGCATACTCGGTGGTACCCTGTGCGCTCTCCTCCTGCAATAGTTCCTTGGCGCGCTGACGAACATGTGCCGCCCGGCAAAACGCCCAGCCCTGGACCTTGCCAGCAGCGTCAGTCATCGTGTTCATGTATTCCTCCCTACGTCATCCCGCCTGCTCCCAGCAGCGGGCCCAATATGGACAGAAGCAACGCCGGCAAGATGAGCGTGCCGGTGGGAATCAACAGCTTGACGGGCGCACGCTCGATCTCGCGCTCGACCGCGGCGCGATGAGCCGCACGGATCTCGCGACTTTGAGCGGCCAGCGTCTCGGCAAGTGGGGCACCCAGGGCGAGCGCCTGCCCCACCGTGATGGCAAAGGTCTCGAGCGCTCGCACGTCCAGGTCGCGCGCGGCGGCCAACAACTCGTCCTCACGCGTGCCCACGCCCACCTGCCACGCCATGCAGGCGCGCTCAAGGCGAAGAGCGAGCACTGACCGGCGGTTGGCGCAGAAAATCTCAAGCGCCGCATCAAACGAAAGACCGGCCGAAAGACCCAAGCGCACAACATCGATCATCTCGGACACTTCGCCGAGCGACACTCGCGCCGGGCCGCCCGCTCCAACCGCGTCCTTCACTCGCGCGGTCAGAGCATCGACCACCGAGCGACCCGCGGCAGCGACCAGCACCACCTCGCGCTTGCAGGCCCCTGCGATCTTGCGTGCATCCGCCCGATCAAAACCCGTCGCGACAAATACACTCAGGGCGCACAGGCAAGCCGCAGCTGCAACCGGGGCGCTCATAGCTCCACCCGCATAATGCGCCGGACAACCACCAGGGCAACGGCGTTGAGGGCAAGACCCAGCACCACAGCGCCCGCGCCGGCAGGCGTCGCAAGACCGCGACGAAAATCTGCCGAAAGCAGCGCCAACACCGCGCACATGCCCGCCGGCATCGCCGCGACCATATGCGCAGACATGCGAGCCTGCGACGTCTTAACATCCAGGCGGCGCTTGAGCTCAATGCGCTCCCCCACCATGCTCGACGCCTCGGACAGTAAGTCGGCAAGCGGAGCGCCGGTGCGCTGAGACACCTTAAGCGCCAAGGTCACAAGCGAAAGACCGGGGGCGTCGATACGCACGAGCAAGTCATCGAGCGCGTCGGTCGCCGAGATGCCGCAATCGATCGCCGCCGCCACCCGCAAAAACTCGGTATGCACTGGCTCTTGCGCATGAGCGCCCACAAAGCGCATGCCCTGGGCCAGCGAATGTCCCGAGGCAAGCGACATGGAAAGTGCGGTAAACGCCTCGGGCATTGCCTCTTCTGCATCGTGTTGCTCGCGCCGGCTCTCAAAGCCATCCCGAGCGGCACCAACGGCAAACGGAGCAACAAGTCCCAAGGCAAATCCGAGGGGCGATAACGACACCATCGTTAGTAAAACGCAGCAGACACCGCTCGATAGCAGCAGAAACGCCAAACGTCCCGAAGCATCTTCGATCACGAGGCCAAGGCGATGCGCCGGAGCCAGCGATGCCCACGAACGGGCGATCTTTTTCAGCAGATCGTTTTCCACCAGCTCACGCGGCAGCTTCTCTGCCACCGTCTCGAGCGCCTGACGCGCCAGCTCCGCCGGCAATACCTGCGGCACACGAGGTTCCGCCCCGCACGCCGTCGCGACAGAAAGCCCTGCCAAGCCCCCTACGACGAGGGGCACAGTGATCTCCATTCGTCCACCTCCTCTTGTGCGAGCGTCCCCGACCGCAGGCCTTCTGCGATAAACGGCGGCTCGCGGTCAAGCGTCCAGGTGCGCTCGGCGGCATCGAACGTCACATAGCGTTCGAGCTCTACGCCGCCCGATGCGGCGCGTCGCACCCCCGAATACGAGGAGACGAAGCGCCTGCCATCGGCGTGGCGCTCGGACATCACGATGCCGTCGAGCGCCATGGCAATCTGCTCCTCGATGAGCTCGCTCGGCAGATCGATGCCATAACGTGCAAGCAACGTCAGACGCACCACGGTCTCCTGTTCTGAACCCGCATGAAGTGTGGTGAGCGACCCGTCGTGGCCCGTGTTCATGGCCTGCAACATGTCGCAGCACTCGGCACCGCGCACCTCGCCCACCACGATGCGGTCGGGGCGCATGCGTAGGGCATTAGTTACCAGGTCGCGGATCGTCACCGCGCCCTCGCCCTCAATTGAAGCCTCGCGCGCCTCTAGGCGCACCACGTGCGGATGATGCGCAAACTTGAGCTCGGCAGAGTCCTCGATCGTCACGATGCGCTCGCCGGTGGAAATCTCACATGACAACGCGTTGAGCAGGGTGGTCTTACCAGATCCCGTGCCTCCCGCAACCGCCAGGTCCTGTCGCAGCGACACCGCGCACGACAGCAGCTGCGCATACCAAAGCGGCAGCGATCCCAACCCCACGAGCTCGTCCAGCGAGCAGATACGGTCCGAGAACTTTCGGATAGTGAGAATCGGTCCGTCAATCGCCACAGGCGGAATCACCGCGTTGACGCGATAGCCCGTTTTGAGGCGGGCGTTGACGATGGGGCTGCGCTCGTCGATACGGCGGCCAAGTGGCGAGATAATGCGGTCGATAAGCACACGGATCTGCTCATCATCCTCAAACGCATGCTCGATGGGGTACAAGACGCCGCCGCGTTCAAAGAAAGCCGAGCGGCAGCCGTTGATCATGATCTCGGTAACGGTGTCGTCCTCGATGAGCGGCTGCAACGGCCCCAAGCCCACCACGTCATCCAAAATCTCGTCGATGATGGTCTCGCGCTCGGGCGTCGCGAGATCGGTCGGCTCCTCAACATTGAGCGCCGCCTCCACCGCAGGACGCAATTCCGAGCGGGCAAGTGCCGGGTCGATATAGGCGCTGATACGCGCCACTTCGTCGTAACCCATGCGGTCCATCACGGCGCGCTTGGTGCGTCGTTTCACGGCGCGGCGACGCCCCGCATCTACAGGCGCTGCCGCCGCCGCAGCGCCGGCAGCCTTAATCCTCGTTTGCAGGCTCATCGCTGATCACCCTCGCGCGACCAGGGAAGGCGGATACGCGGGCGTTCGGTGCGCGTTGCACGGTCGGCGACCATATCGCTCCAAGGGCCGACGGCGCACCCCAGTTCCACGAGCATCTCGCGCGTGGCCTCGCGCACGCTAGTCGCAAAAGCGCTGGTCTGCCCCACTGCCTCGTCAGCGCGCCCAAACGCCATGAGCGCGGCGAGATCCTGCCCGCCATCGGCGATACGAATCTTGGAGCTCAACGCACAGGCAATCTCAAAGCGCATGGCGACGTCCTCGTCTGCCCCGCGCGCACCGAACCGGTTGAACACGGCGCTCATGCGCGTGCGCGGCACACCTACTCGACCTGCCAGTTCAATGACGCGCGATGCCGATGCCGTGGACGACACCGCCGCATCGCCAACGACCAGGCAACGGTCGCTCGCCGCCACCGCAGCCGCCACGGCGTCGCCCCAAAAGACCGAGGTATCGATAAAGACCACGTCGGATTCGCGACGCAGAACATCAAGCAGTAGCTCCACCGGACGTGCCATGAGCTCGGCTTGCTCGGGCGCCGCGACGGGACCCCAGAGCGTAACGCCCGGTGCCACGCGCATCGATGTGGCTACGATATCCGGCTCGGTGAGCGTGCCCGCCGCCGACGGCTCGATAAGTGCCGCCATATCGCGCGGAGCATCGACGCCTAACAAGTCGTAAAGGTTTCCAAACATCAGGTCCAGGTCGAGCACGGCGGCACGCAAGCCCAACAGCGACGATGTGTGTGCCATGGTGGCAACGATCGTCGACTTGCCGCAACCGCCCGAACCCGAAATGGCGCAGATGACCGGAGCTCGATGCGGCGAAGCGGCAGCGTCTGCCGGCGGCATCGGAGGCGGCGGGGCAGGCGTCGGTGACAGCGTCCCCGTCTCCCCCGCCGCAACCACATGCTGCGTCCAAGCCGGCATGGCAGCTTGTTCGGTCTGCGAGGCAGGCTCGTTCTGTGCAATCTGCTCATGCTGCATCAGCGACAACTCGCCGCACCCGGCAAAGCCCTCAACTTCGTCGAGTTCATCCGCCAGATTCACGCCGTGCACGTATCCCATATCTACAGCCGGGGAGTCGCCAGCATGCTGCGCCGGCCCTCCAGCGTCATCGTATACAAGAGGGTTCCGGGGGCGCCGACCATGCTCGGCTTCCGCTTTTCCATAATCATCAACACGCGGGCCTCTTGTAGCGCGAGGCGCCCCGGGTTCCCTATCAACAAAAGCATCGGGCTCAATCGTCATGCGCCGATCGGAATCAACCGTTCCCTCGCCCGCGCGCCCGTTGCCGCATATACTGTGTGCAGCGATGACCTCGGTCGCCCCCGCGCGAAACAGCCCCTCGATATCCGACGGATCGAGCGCTTCTATCAACACGACCACGCGACTCACGCGGCCTTCGGCCGTCAGGCGCGCAACAGTCTTGCGCACATCTTCGGTATCAAACAGAGACGCCGCGATGATGGCAGCCCCGCGGCGCGACGGAAACGCCCGCGCCATGGAAACCAGCCCGTCCAGGTCACCCACGCGAAGCACCTGTGCACCCACATCACGGCCCTCGACTTCCCGCTGCAACAGCCCGTAATCGCCGCACGCGCAGCACGCAAGCCAGATCGCCTTCATCACTCGTCGCCTCCGCTCTTTTTGCCGCGCGCCGTGGCGGGAATCGTCAAGCTGACCGTTCCCTTGCCCGAGGCTCCCAGCAGTTCCTTGACGTCTTCGGGGTCAGCCGCCAGCGTCACCCATTCGATCTTGCCCTCGCGCGTGGCACCGGAATCCTCACTGGTATCGATCACGTACGCGCCGCACAGCCGATCGGTTACGCCGTCTTTTTGCACATACACATCCACGTAGCTGCCCACGCCCGCAGCACCGCCGACCGAGTGCTCGGCATCGACCGCCACCGAAACGGCAACCTTGCCCTTAGGCACCTCGAGCTTGCGGCTCTCGGCCTTGGTGTAGACATTGCAGATCACGGCGTTTTTGGGAATACGCGAAGTCGTCACGTCGCCGCGCACCTGGCGCAGCTCGGTCGCCGCGTCACGCGGCAGCAGGCTCGTCAGCCATTCCTGGGTTATGACATTGGTCTCATCGAGGGTCTCGCCCACATCGATATCGCGCGCCGCGACGCATACCTCGACGCGATCGCCACCGTACTTGGCCAAGGTCTCAGCCTGGACCTGTTCGGCTCGTGAGCGGATCGACGAGCCGTAAGCCATGCAGAGCAGCGCAGCGAGCACGCCCGCGACCAGACTGATGGCGATGCGCTTGCTCTTGTTCACGGCCGCTCCTCTCATGGCAGTGCCGGGCGAATGCCCGTACCACCATTGTCTGGGCGGTCAGAGTGCAAAGCGGCGCAATCGCAATCTTGGTTTTCGATGTCAAACCAATCGCTGACCAAAAGCTGACCAGCCCGTCAAGCTCGTGGCAAGGTTTTGGTCAGCACGTCAGCAAACTGTATGTTTCGAAGCTTTTCCGCAGCAAAAAAGCCGTCTCCCGAACAGTTGGGAGACGGCTGTCATAGGAAAAATCAATTACAGATGGACATCGGGATCGAGCATTTGAGCGCTCACGCGCATGGATGACGCCAGGTTTTGGAACGTTTCCAGACGCAGGCTATCGATCTGCCCGGCGTCCTCGGCCTCGCGAACGGCGCAGCCCGGCTCATGGGTATGCGTGCAATCGCCAAACCGGCACGCGCGCGATGCCTCGACAATCTCGGGGAAAGCGCGCGCCAGACCCCGCTCGTGACCCACGAGCGGCAGGCTGCGCAGGCCCGGGGCATCGGCGATCACGCCGGCGTCGCCCGGCAGTGCCACCATCACGCGCGCGACGGTAGTGTGACGGCCCTGATCGTCGCGTTCGCGCACACCGCCGGTCGCCAACGTATCGTGGCCCAGCAGCGCATTGAGCAGCGTCGACTTGCCGGCACCCGACTCGCCCAGAATCATGGCGCAGCTCCCGGCGGGCACGCAGGCACGGACCTCGTCCAGGCCGCGGCCCTCGGCAGAGGACGTCACGATCACGCGCACGTCCGGACCCACCAGGCGGCGCGCGCGGTCCAGATCGCGCTCGAGCTCCTCGGCATCGCAGCGATCAGCTTTGGTGAGTACCACCACCGGCTCGGCATCGCAGTCGAGCGCCAACACCAGCGAGCGCGCCACGCGGTCGAGCAGCACCTCACCGGCACCGAGCGCCTGCACGATTAGCACGCTATCCACGTTGGAGCAGAGCACCTGGCGCTCTCCGCGGGCACGGCCGCGCCAACGCTCAAAGCTCGTACGGCGCGGCAGCACGCATTCAATCACGCCCATATCGTGCCCGGGAGCGCGGCGCACCGCCACACGATCGCCCACGGCAGGCAGCAGGACCTCGTCCCCACCGCGCGACTTGGCAAACCCCACGGCATGCTCGGCGCGGAAGGTATCGTCGGCAGTCGCCACCAGCGGAAACCCGCGGTCCAGGCGCACCACAGCACCCAGCCGCATCTGCTCGGGCTCCTCGGCATGTGCGCAGAAATCATCAAAGGCAGTCTGCTGAGCTTCATCGACCGGCAGGTCATCAAACGCCGGAACATCCTGCAGCGCGTCAAGCCCCGGTACACTCGCCAGCAACTCCTCAGCAGATGCGGGAGCCTCGGTCGCGAGCTTCCGACGACGATCACGCTTAGCCCGCGCCCCCGTCGTCTTTTTCTTCGCTTTAGCCTTAGCCTTGCCCACAGATGCCTCCCAGCACAAAACCACACAACTGAGCAGGTATTTTACCCACAAAAAAGAGTCGGTCGAGCAAATGCTCGACCGACTCACACACTTTCCCTCAGCTTACGGTCCCGAGAGGTTATCCGAAGGCCCGCCCGCCGAGAGGGGTTTCCAAAGGGCACATCCTTTATTCAAAACGAGCGGCCGAGCAATTGCTCGGCCGCTCACCTTCTTTCCCTCAGCCCTTTTTCATCCGCGCGGGAGAAAAGCCAGTAAGGATACCGTAGGGCCCACCCCGGGAGTGTTTTCTTCTGAGCGATCCCGCAGCGCGAAGCGCGAGGACCAGCGAAGAAGAAAACACGCAGGGGCGGGCCCGGACAGGTTAACTTACTCCTTCTCGACCGCGCGCATGATCGCCTTGTAGATCTCCATCAGCGGGATGATCAGGAAGGCCAGGCCCAGGGCAGCGACAACGCCCTTGAGCTCAAGCGTCACGGGGCCAAAGAACATCTCGGCAAGCGTCGGCTGCACGGTCACGATCACCGTCAGCACCAGTGCCAGCGCGGCGGAAGCCCACAGCCACTTGTTCTGCTTCTTCATGGTGAACAGCGACGCACGACGGCTGCGCATATTGAAGCAGTGGAAAATCTCGACCATGTTGAGCGTGATGAACGCCATCATCACGCCTTCCTCGTCGGCATTGCCGGCGATCATATCGGCGATGTGGATGTAGCCCATGTCAAAGTACACGCCCACAAAGAAGCTCGCCAGCACCAGCGCGGTGATGATTAGGCCCTGGACCACGCAGTCCAGACCCATATGTCCGGCAAAGACACCGTCCTTGGCGTTGCGCGGCTTGCGCTTCATGATGTCGCCCTCGGCATCCTCCATGCCCAGCGCGAGCGCGGGGAAGCAGTCGGTGACCAGGTTCACCCACAGCAGCTGCACCGGCTGGAAGATGGTAAAGCCGATGAGCGTGGCGATAAACACCGAGAACACCTCGGCAAGGTTGGCCGAAAGCAGGAACTGGATGACCTTGCGGATGTTGTCGTAGATGCGACGACCCTCTTCGCAGGCGCCGATGATGGTAGCGAAGTTGTCATCGGCAAGTACCATGTCGGCGACGTTCTTGGTGACGTCGGTACCGGTGATGCCCATACCAACGCCAATGTCGGCGCGCTTGATGGACGGGGCGTCGTTGACGCCATCGCCCGTCATGGCCACGATCTGGTCGCGCGACTTCCAAGCCTCGACGATGCGTGTCTTGTGCTCGGGCTGGACGCGGGCGTACACGCCGTAGTCCTCGATGTGCGCGTCGAGTTCCTCGTCGCTCATGCGATCGAGGTCGGCACCGGTGATGGCATGGCTGCGATCGGTGACGATGCCCAGCTGCTTGGCGATGGCCACGGCGGTGTCGATGTGGTCGCCCGTGATCATGACGGTGCGAATACCGGCATCGTGCGCCTCGCGGATGGCGTCGGCGACCTCGGGACGAACCGGGTCGATCATGCCGGACAGGCCGCAGAAGACCAGGTCGTGCTCGAGCGCGGCGGGACTACAGTCGGCCGGGACCTCGGTGTAGGTGCGGCTTGCCAGCGCCAGCACGCGCAGGGCCTCGTCGGCCATGGCCTTGTTGGCGGCCACGAGCTCGGCACGACGCTCCTCGGTCAGGGGTACGACCTTATCGCCCTCGTAGATATGGGTGCACAGGCCGATCACCACGTCGGGCGCGCCCTTGGTGTACTGCTCATACTCGCCGTCAAGGGTCTCGACGACCACGGACATCATCTTGCGGCCCGAGTCAAACGGGGCCTCGCCCACGCGCGGGTGCTCGGCAGTCAGGCCAGTGAGGCCCGCCTTGCCGGCGTCGTTGACGAGCGCGCACTCAGTCGGCTCACCCACGGCCTCGCCCAGCTCCTCGTCCCACTGAGCATCGGAGCACAGCGCCATGCCGGCCAGGAACTTCTCCTTGGGCGCAGCGAGCTCGTGCTTGACGACGGTCATCTTGTTCTGGGTAAGGGTACCGGTCTTGTCGGAGCAGATGGTCTGTGTGCAGCCAAGGGTCTCGACGGCAGAGAGCTTGCGGATAATCGCCTGGCGCTTGGCCATCTTGGTCACGCCAAGCGAAAGGACGATGGTCACGACGGCAACCAGGCCCTCGGGGATGGCGGCGACGGCAAGCGAGACGGCAACCATAAAGGTGTCGAGCAGGGCAGTCGGATCGGTAAGGACGTTGCCCACGCCGTGGCGGAGGATGTCAACGCCAAAGATCACGACGCAGATGACAATCACCATGATGGTGAGGATGCGGCTGAGCTCGGCGAGCTTCACCTGCAGCGGCGTGAGCTCTTCCTTGGCCTCGGCCAGGGCGCCGGCGATCTTGCCCATCTCGGTGTTCATGCCGGTGCCGACCACGACGGCGCGACCACGGCCGTACACGACGGTGGAGCCCATATAGCACATGTTCTTACGGTCGCCGAGCGGCACGTCATCGGTGCCCGCGGCGAGCTCGATCACGTTGGCGTGCTTCTCTACGGGCACGGACTCGCCGGTGAGCGCGGCCTCTTCGATCTTCATCGTGGCGCTCTCGAGCACGCGGCAGTCGGCCGGGACGGAGTCGCCCGCCTCGAGCATGATCACGTCGCCGGGCACGAGCTCGGCGCTCGGCAGGTGCACGAGCTTGCCGTCGCGCAGCACCTTGGACTGCGCCGCACTCATCTCCTGCAGGGCCTCAAGGGCCTCCTCGCTCTTGGCTTCCTGGACCACGCCCAGCACCGAGTTGACGATAACGACGAACATGATGATGGCAACATCGGCAAAGTCGGGCTCGCCCTTGACCATGCCCGTGAGCGCACTGATGACGGCGGCAACGATCAGCATGATGACCATGGGGTCGGCCATCTGCTCAAAGAAACGCTTCCACAGCGGCGTCTTCTCGGCTTCCTCGAGCTTGTTAGGGCCTGTCTTGGCGAGGCGCGAAGACGCCTCGTCGTTGCTCAGGCCGAGGTTCTCATCGACACCTTGGTCGCTGAGCACCTCCGCCGCGGCGGACAGGTATTCCTTTTGCATATAGAGTCCCCTCCTGGGATTCGGGCCACTCAGCAGATTGATGCCCGATCATAATTCCCAGGAGAAGGGCAAGGGCTCATCAAGGCTGCCGTGCTGAGCGGCAGTTGATAGTGGAGCTATGGTACCCCAAAGCGACGCGTCTAGCCAAAACAATCGGTTTGGAAATATGGTCCGCACGCAACGGTGCAGACCGTGTGATGCTCAACATTGGTAAAACGTTTTTTCTTCGGCACATCGCCAAACTGACATATCGCCCAGATAGCAGCGGTTGGAGTGGTTGGTAAAGATTTTTCATATACCGTTTTCCCGCAAAAAATGAACTTCCATTTCGGCATACGGTCGATTTTTTGGGGTATTCGGTCGGCATTTCGTTATAATCATCTCGGTTTTATTTCTTATGGTTTATCTATCAGCGCAAGACGATGTCAGATGGAGGTCTGAATGTACAAGCGCACTAAGATTGTATGCACCATGGGTCCCGCCTGCGATAGCGACGAGACCATCCGCGAGATGATCAAGGCGGGCATGAACGTCGCCCGTTTTAACTTCTCGCACGGCTCCTACGACGAGCACCACGGTCGCATCGAGCGCGTCCGCCGTATTTCCAAGGAGCTCGGTCTGCCTGTCGGCATCCTGCTCGACACCAAGGGCCCCGAGGTCCGCACCGGCCTTCTGGTCGACGGCAAGAAGGTTGCCGTCAAGACCGGCGATAAGATCGTCGTTACCGCTCAGCCCACGTCCGAGGATTTCCACGGCACCGCTGAGCACATCTCCCTCGACTACCTGGCTCTGCCTTCCGAGGTCGAGAAGGGCTCCCTCATCCTGATCGATGACGGCCTGGTTGCCCTCGAGGTCGAGTCCGTCAGCGGCCAGGACATGACCTGCGTCGTTAAGAACGACGGCCTGATCGGCGAGCGCAAGGGCGTCAACATGCCCAACGTCAACATCTCGCTGCCCGCCATCACCGAGCGCGATCGTCAGGACATCCTCTTTGGCCTGACCGAGAACATCGACTACATCGCCGCTTCCTTCATCCGTGACGGCGAGTCCGTCCGCGGCATCCGCAAGCTTTGCCGCGAGAACGGTGGCGAGCACGTGACGATCTTCCCGAAGATCGAGTGCGCCCTGGGCGTCGAGAACTTCGACGAGATCCTCGAGGCTTCCGACGGCATCATGGTCGCCCGTGGCGACCTGGGTATCGAGATCAAGCCCGAGCTCGTTCCGCACATCCAGAAGGAGATCATCGCCAAGTGCAACGCGGCCTACAAGCCCGTTATCACCGCTACGCAGATGCTCGACTCCATGCAGCAGAACCCGCGCCCGACGCGCGCCGAGGTTGCCGACGTTGCTAACGCCATCTACGACGGCACCGACGCCGTTATGCTCTCTGGCGAGTCCGCTGCCGGTAAGTACCCGGTCGAGGCCGTTAAGATGCAGGCCAGCATTGCTCTCGAAACCGAGAAGTACCTCCCGGCCCACGCTCCGCTCGAGGTTCCGGCCGACGCTCACGGCACCCGCGTCGTCAACAACGTTGTGGGTATGTCCGCTGTGAACATGGCCACCACCGTTGGCGCCAAGTGCATCACCGTGCCGACGACCACCGGTCGTACCGCACGCCTGATCTCGCACTTCCGTCCCAACATGCCAATCTGCGCGTTCTCCCGCCACGAGTGGGCCGTCCAGCAGATGATCATGTACTGGGGCGTTATCCCGCACCAGGCCGAGATTACCCAGGGCACCGTCAACGGCACGATCGTCAAGGCGATTGAGACCGCTAAGGAGCTCGGCTACGTCGAGGCCGGCGACCTGACCGTCGCCACCGCCGGCGATCCCCGCATGAGCGTCCAGCTCGAGGACAAGGTCTCCTCGACCAACGTCGCTTACGTCGCTCAGGTGCGCTAAATCGCACTTGCAAGCAGATTTGCATTGCAAAGGGCCCGGAAGGCATTGCCTTCCGGGCCCTTTTTCTGTGCGTCGATGCCTCCCGCACGGCATGACACGCAACCAGCTACTTATGGCATGCTATGAAATGTGCAGCTCGTTTGCCGTGTTTACGCCCTGCGACGGGAGCTGTTGGTCGATTGAGATGAGCTGTTCACTGCCGGGCCGGCCAGCTAGCAGCTAGCGATCAGGGGCAGAGCAGGAACACCGGGTGATGCGACGCGGGCGGCAAATCCCGCCTCGGTCAGCTCGATGACCTCGGTAAACGTTGTATCGAAAAACTCCTCAGTTAGCAAGCGATACGGCGGATGATCGGGCTCGCCAGGGTTTTCGCGTACAATCTCGTGCATAACGCCGATGGTCTTGAGCACATACTCCTTATGGATGGGATACTGACCAAAACGCGTCGCCGCAGTATACAGGCGATTGGTCGCGCGCGGAATCGAAACGATGCCGAGCGTCTTGCCAAACCAGTCAAAGTCGCCTTGCTTTTTAATGCGGAATTCCTCGCACGGCTTGCCGCCGTGCGCCTCCAGGTACTGATTCACGCGCGTATTCCATACGGTATCCGCCACCAGATGCGACCAGACGCCCAGCGTCAAATCGAGCAGCGACTGCGCCACGTCACCGGGCGCGAGCGAAAGCTCGCTAGCACCGGGACCGGCAACCGGCTCGGCGTCCTTGTAGCGTTGGGGATAATGCACCCGATTGAGTCGCTCGCGCTCCTCGGCGATCGAGGTCGCGGCAGCCGGCGTACCAACAGACGCCCCTTTGAGCAGCGGCGCCACATAGGTATCCCAGAACTCGTGCTCGCGCGGCTTAGGGATAGGCTCGGGCTTTGCAAAGTGCGTAATGCGGTACGGGATGGGATCGGCGATGCCAGGGACCATATAGCCCACGAAGATATCCGGAACCACGCAGCCAAACAAAAAGGCATTGCGGTCGCGCACGCTATCGGCAAGCGCACCGGTGCGCTCCAGCAAACGCTCCGTCTGAGCGATATGAATGTTCCAGCTTGGCATAGCCACCCCCATAAAAAACCTGGATAACTATACCATCACGGCAAAGCCGCGCGGGCGGCTACGCACGCTCTACGCAGCAACTATTCTGTAGCACCGCTTTCGGTTCCATACGACGGCACGGGCGCCTCGACCACATGGTGATATCGATCGATATAGATTGCACGGGCCCCTAGGCGTCGCACCAAATCCTGGTGATGCGTGCTCATCAAAACCGTCTTACCAGCAGCAACGTAGGCCAGCAAGAAGTTGACCACGATGTCGCATGAATCCTCATCGAGACCGTTGGTGGGCTCGTCGAGCACCAAGATATCGGGGTTCATCGACACGACCGCAGCCAGCGCCACGCGCTTCTTTTGCCCACCCGAAAGCTGATAGGGCGAGGCATCGACCAGGTCGGCAACTTGAAACAGTTCCATGGCATCGCGCACGCGACGGTCGAGCTCGCCCGTCGGCAACCCCATTTGAGCCGGGCCAAAAGCGACTTCCTCGCCCACCGTGGCACAGAACAGCTGAGCATCGGCGTTCTGGAACACAAAGCCCACGCGCTGATGGAACCGCTGGGCCATCGCGGAATCCTTGAGATACGCTGCGTCGACCACGTGCCCGTCAAACAGGTATATCCCTGCGTCCGCAAGTTCAAGGCCGTTAATAAGGCGCATAATCGTCGTCTTACCGCAGCCGTTGGGACCGAGTAGGGCAACGAGTTCACCACGATCGACCTGCAGCGAAACGCCATCGACCACCGTATGGCCCGTATAGGAAAACACCACGTCGCGCAGCTCAATAAGCGGCGCGACCTCGGCGCCCGCACCGTTCGTGCCCGCCGCACTATTCATATCGATCGTCAAAACGTCGCCCTTCCCTATTTCCATCCCCAGCCAGAACCAGCAGCGCCTACAGCACGGCGCACAACACTGCCAGCAGCGCCACGCCGGCCGCATAGACCGCATCGCGCCAGCCAAACCCGGCGCGCGCGGGTGCCGGATACGCACCGGCAAAGCCGCGGCAAAGCATGGCCTCGTCCATCGCGTGGCTGCATTCCATCGCCTTGATAAACGTCATGCCCATGATACCCGCGACCGAGTCGGTGCGCGAAAACCCCTCAGGCGCGCGACCCACACTGCGCAGCATGACCGATTCGCACAGATTGTGCGCCGTTCGGCCCAGCACCTCGATGTGCTTGAGCGCCATATCAAACGTAAAGATAACTTCGTCGGGTAGATGCAGCATCTTGAGCGCCGCCGACATGCGGCTCCACGTGAGGGTCCACGAAACGCCCAGCACCAGCGACACATTAATGAAGGTCTTGAGCGCAATCTTGAGCATGGCGCCCGCGGCGGAAGCGCCCAGTAGCAGGGCAGGCAGCGCCAGAACCACCGCGAGCCCCGCAGCGCCAAGCGCCGGTACAAAGGTTGCCCGCAGCCCGCGTACGGGGCGCACGGCAACGAGTACCAACGCGATAGCCGCCATCAACATGAGGTACAGCGGGCTCTGCGTCAGACACACGCACAGGACGCAAACGAACATCCCCACCAGGCGCACCGGCGCCGAAACGCAAGAAAGGGCGCGGTCGACCACCGACCCGCCCTCGTGCGCGCCTCCACCCAGGCGAACCCGCTCAAGCAGGCTCGCCAGGTGCAGGACATTCTTTTGCATTACACGATGCCGAGCCCCCACGGGCTCGTAACGCTGCTCGACCGCAAGCCAGCTAGGCAGCTCGGCTATTGCCATGAGCACCGCTTTCCTTGACCGTCAGCGAGAACAGGCGGAATGCGATGGTGAGCACCGCCACGCCAATCACGGCCGAAAGAATATACATCGCGGCCTGGCCGGCAAAGCCAAGGCCCTGCTCCTCGGAATAGGCCTGCAGATAATCGCCCGTGGGCAGGGCATCGGCAAAGGTCGGGGTATCGAGACCGACCGAAGCCTGCAGGCTGTCGTCGCCAACCTCCTGAACGGCGGTCGCGGCGCCCTCGGCGTCCCACTCGCCCCATGCGTCACCTGTGGCCAACAGGCCCAGCGGCGTGGCCACGACAAGCAAGGCGACCAGGATGAGCGTGGGGGCCAGCGAGGTCTTCTTAGCGGCAGCGCTCTCGGCAGCAAGCTGGCCATCGACGGCCTCGGGACCGACGATAACGCTCGGCGCCGTCTTCTTAATGAAACCGTAGATGGCGGCCGTCGCTACGCCCTCGACCACGCCGGCAACCAGCATATGCGGGATCAACATTGCCGGAATAGCCACGGACAGCGGGAAGGGGCAGTAAAGCGGCGCGCCCGAAGCGTTGGTGAAGAGCATCGGCTGAATACCGAACTCGATTGCCGCGCACAGGGCCGCCAGGCACAGGCCGACCCAACCGCTCACGATGGCAGAAGCCGAGGCGCCCCAGCTCTTGTCGTGCAGACGGCTGTTGAGCGCACGGAAGACGATAGCAGCGGTAAACGGCAGCACAAAGGCCATGTTAAAGCAGTTGGCGCCAAAGGACAGAACGCCGCCGTCGCCAAACAGCAGCGCCTGCAGCGCGAGTGCAACCGAGACTGCAATGGCAGCAGCCTCGGGGCCTAGCAGCAGCGTGATGAGCGCGCCACCAACAGCGTGACCAGTGGTGCCGCCAGGCAGCGGCACGTTGAACATCATGAGCAAAAAGGAGAATGCGGCGCAAATGCCCAGGAACGCCATGTGCTCGCGATCGAGCGTGGCGCGTACCTTTTTGATGCAATGGACCCAAACGGGCACCATCGCCACCGCCATAACGGCATCGGTCTGCGGGGACAGATAATTATCGGGAATATGCATGAGCCCTCTCAATCAGAACGTTGCGTGTTACGTTTCCAACAATCCGTAACACCGACTCTGCATACTAACAAAAAGGCGCACCGCCCACAACGCAGCACGCCCTTGCAATACGTCCGTTATTAACCCAGGTCCACGCACCGTCCAATAAAGGCCCATGCACTCCCAACTTTCCGGTCACCCGGAAGAAGGTGCGGTCCGCTCGCAACAAGGTTAACGCAGGAACCCGCCCCCGAGAGGGGTTTTCTAAGGCAACATCCCGCAGCCGCGAAGCGGCGAGGACGTTGCCGTGAAAACCCCGCAGGGGGCGGGTTTCGAACGGCAAAGATTACGAGCGGACCTCGCCGTTTACGCCCTTGCACACCTTGGTGACGATCTTCTGGTGCGCTTTTTCGACCTCTTCGCTGGTGAGCGTGTGGTCGTCGGAGCGATACGTAAGCGCAAAGGCCATGGACTTCTTGCCCGCACCGATACGGATGGGATCGCGGTAGACGTCGAACAGGCGCACGCCCTCGAGCAGCTTGCCGCCGGCGCTGGTAATACGGCGCTCAAGATCCTCGCAGGTCACAGCGTTGTCGACCACGATAGCAAGGTCGTGTTCAACAGCCGGGTACTGCGAGAACTCGCGGTAGTTCTCCTGGTTGCGGGCACCCTTGATCAGCTTGTCCAGATCGAGCTCAAAGGCAACGACAACCTCATCGATGCCCATCGCCTCGCGCGCCTTGGGGTGAATCTCGCCGACCCAGCCCAGCACGGTGCCGCCGGACAGAACCTCGGCCGCACGACCCGGCTGCAAGAAAGCGTAGCCCTCGCCCTCGACGGGACGGAAGCGAACCTTCTCGATGCGCAGCTGGGCGAGCAGTTCCTCGACAATGCCCTTACCAAAGAAGAAGCGCAGCTTGCGGTACTTCATGCTCCAAGACTGCTCGCTCCACTGGCCCGAGAGCACACCCGCCACGGACTTGGTCTCCTTGGGCAGGCTGGCGTTCTCGCGACCGTGGAACAGGCTGCCGACCTCGTACAGATGCACGTTGGGCGTGCCGTGGGCCTCGTTATAGGCCACGGATTGCAGCAGGCCCGGCAGCAGCGAACGACGCATCTCGGTCTGCTCGGCCACCAGCGGGTTCATGAGAACCACGGGGCAGCCGCGGCCCTCGGTGGACATGCCAATCTTCTCCAGGTCGCCCGGGGCGGCAAAGCCAAAGGTCGTGGTCTCGTTGAGGCCACAGGCGCGCAGGATCTCGCCAACCTTGCGGGTAAGCTTCTGCTCGCGCGTCAGACCACCGATGTGGTTCTTGGCAGCCGGAATGGTCGCCGTGACGCGACCCATGCCCCATAGGCGCAGGACCTCCTCGATCAGGTCGATCTCACGCGGCAGGTCGGGACGGAAGCTCGGCGGCGTGACCATAAAGTCCTCGCCGTCGCGCTCGACGGTGCAGCCCAGGCGGGTGAGCGAGCGCTCGATAAAGTCGGGCTCGATGTCGGCACCGCAGATGGCGTGCACGCGGGCCAGGCGCAGCTTGATGCTGTCGATGGTCTTGGGCGCGGGGAACACGTCCACATAGCCGGGGGCGACCTCGCCGCCGGCGATCTCCTCGATAAGCGCGCACGTCACATTGGCGACGTCCACGCAGCCGGTCTCGTCGACCTGGCGCTCAAAGCGGATGGAGGCGTCGGAGATCAGCGACAGGTCACGGCTGGTGTGCGAGGTGCGGCCGGCATTGAAGCAGGCGCTCTCGACCATCACATCGACGGTATCGTCCTCGATCTCGGAATCCATGCCGCCCATGACGCCGGCCAACGCCACAGGGCGCTCGCCGTCGGTGATGAGGCCCATGCCGGCGTCGAGCGTGCGCTCCTCGCCATCGAGCGTCGTGAACTTCTCATCCTGCTGGGCGGCGCGAACCACAACGCGACGATGGCCATCGCGCTCGGCAAAGGTGTCGAGGTCAAAGGCGTGCAGCGGCTGGCCGGTGAGCATCATCACGTAGTTGGTGATGTCGACGATGTTGTTGTGCGGGCGCACGCCCAGGGCGTTGAGGCGCTTGACCATCCAGTCGGGCGACGGACCGACCTTCACGTTGCGCACGATGCGGGCAACGTAGCGGTCGCACAGGCCCTCGTCGGCAATCTCGACGGAAAGCTCGTCGTCGGTCGCGCGGCCGGTCTCGGCCTTGATGGCGGGCAGCTCAACGTGGAAATCTCGATCGAAGATGGCGCCGGTCTCGCGGGCCATGCCGATCATGGACAGGCAGTCGGGACGATTGGGCGTGATCTCGCAGTCGAGCACGGTGTCGCTCGAGCCCACGTACTCGGCAAACGGCATGCCGCAGGGCGTATCCTCGGGCAGGATCATAATGCCGGAGTGGTCGCCGCCCAGGCCGAGCTCGCGCGCGGAGCAGTTCATGCCCATGGACACGACGCCGCGAAGCTTGCTCTTCTTGATCTTGACGTCGCCGGGCAGGACAGCGCCGATCATGGCCGTGACGATGTGGTCGCCGGCCTCGAAGTTCTGCGCGCCGCAGACGATCTGCAGCGGGGCGGGGTTGCCGTCGGCGTCGAGGTTCTTGTCACCCACGTCGACCGAGCACACATACATGTGGTCGCTATCGGGGTGCGGGATCTTGGTGAGCACCTTGGCGGTCACCACGTGGTCGAAGGACTCGCCCACGGTGTCGATCGCCTCGACCTCGGTGCCGGTACGGATATATTCGTCCGAAAGGGTCTTGGGATCCTCCGGAATATCGATCATGGTCTTGAGCCAGTCGTAAGAAACGCGCATCTAACTGGTCTCCTTTCATAAATGCGGCTTTGAGCCGGAAAACTGCAACGGAGACGGGTTTTCCAAGTGCCGCAGATTGCCTTGAAAGAGGAGGGCCGCGTACTTAGGTACGCAACCGACGATTGAAAGGCAAGGTGCGGTGCTTGGGAAAGCCGCCGGGACTAGAACTGATTTAAGAAGCGCATATCGCCCGTCATCAGGGTTCGCAGATCCGGCAGGTCGTAGCGCAGGGCCGCGACGCGCTCGGCGCCAATACCAAAGGCGAAGCCGGTGTACTTCTCGGGGTCGATGCCGCAGTTGATCAGGACGTTGGGGTCGACCATGCCGCAGCCCAGGATCTCGATCCAGCCGCTGTGCTTGCAGAAGTTGCAGCCCTTGCCGCCGCAGACGTGGCAGCTCACGTCCACCTCGCAGCTAGGCTCGGTGAAGGGGAAGAAGTGCGGACGGTAGCGCGTCTTGCGGTCCTCGCCAAACATGCACTTAACAAAGTAGTCGAGCGTGCCCTTCAGGTCGCCAAAGGTGATACCCTCGTCGACGACCAGGCCCTCGATCTGGTTGAACTGCGGCAGGTGGCAGGCGTCGGCCGTATCGGGACGGTAGACGGTGCCCGGGCAGATCATGTAGATGGGCGGCTTCTGCGACTCCATGGTGTGGATCTGTACGCCCGAGGTCTGGGTGCGCAGCAGCACGTCGGACTCGCCATGGGCGTGAGCCTCGGGGTGCGCGACGCTGCCGGGGTTGTTATCGACCACGTAGAAGGTATCGCGGGCCGAGCGGCTCGGGTGATCCATGGGGGCGTTGAGCGCAGTGAAGTTGTAGTAGGAAGTATCGACCATGGGGCCGGACTCGACGGTGTAGCCGATGCCGCAGAAGATGTCCTCGGCCTCCTCGATGATCTGCTTGATCAGGTGCTGGTGACCGATCTGCGGACGGATGCCCGGCAGCGTGATGTCGACGGCCTCGTGCTCGAGTGCGTGCTTGAGGGCGGCGGCCTTCATCTCGGTGGTGCGCTCGTCGAGCATGCCCTCGATCAGCTGGCGCATCTCGTTGGCGCGCTTGCCCATCATGGGACGATCCTCGGGGGCGAGTTTGCCCATCATGCGCATCAGGCCGGTGATACGGCCTTTGCGACCGAGCAGCTCAACGCGCGCAGCCTCGAGCTTGGCGGCGTCGTCGGCGCTAGTGACGAGCTCCTTGGCCTCTTCCTCGAGTTTGACCAGATCATCAATCAGACTCATGTCTTCCCTTTCGTCTCTCGCGTTCCCCGCTTGCCGAGGCGGCTGCCGCCGTCTGACGTTGCGAAAACGCGGCCCGGTTCGGTAACAAAAAACCGCCCTCGGGCATGTACATTGCCCAAGGACGGTTGAATTCCGCGGTACCACCTTGTTTGACCCGGCGGATGTCTGGCCCGCCGTGCCCACTCTGCGCCCCTTGTCGCGAGGCTCACGGCTTCCCTACTGGAGCTTCGCTGCCACCGGCCGCGCGCCCGTTGAGGTCGCTGCTCGGGAGTGAACGCTTGGCCCTTGCCACCGCAGGAAGGCTTGCAGCCCATGACCTTCCCTCTCTTGCCGGCGACACGGCGGGCAAAACCCTCTCCGTCAACGCATTGGGCTATAGGATAACACATTTCGCGAGCGCATCGCCGCGTTCCGTTTTGTTCGCGCTGGGTACAAGGCAGGTAGCTGTGCAAACTGGCCGTGCACCCGTCTGCGGCGCTCGGCCTGCGAGATTAAGGATGCGGTATGGGAAAGAAACTCGATAAGAAGGCCAAGGCCGCCGTGGCAAAGGCTGCCAAGGGCGTCAAGGCTGCTAAAGTCGACAAGGCCGTCAAAAAGTTCCGCAAACTCGAGGGCAAGCTGTGGACTCGCGAGTACCTGCTCAAGATTGCCGAGTTCGATGGAGCGACGATTGCTCCTGCCAACGGCGCTGCCGCCCGTGCCGACGCCATGGGCACGCTTGCCGGCGAACATCACAAGCTACTGACCAGCGAGAAGTCCGTTGAGCTCGTACGCTCGTTAGCGCGCGAGACGGTTGCAGGCGGACACGTAGACGACCCACAGCTGCTCGACGAGATCCGCGTGCTCGGCCGCGACCAGCGCGAGGCAAGCGTTATTCCTACCGAGGAGGCCGAGGCCTGGACCAGGCTCACCTGCGAGGCCGACGCCGTGTGGCACAAAGCCAAGACGGCCAACGACTGGGCGAGCTTTGAGCCCTATGTGGATAGAATCGTCGCCCAACTTAAGCATCAGGCAGAGCTCATGGATCCCAAGCGCGACCCCTACGATGTTTGGCTCGACCAGTACGAGCGCGGCCTTTCCGCCAAGAGCTTCGACGCGTTTTGCGAGGAGGTCAAGGCCACGGTCGTGCCGCTCGTGCACGCCATCGGCGAGCGCGGCCAGCAGCCCGATGCCGACTTTTTGCACGCCCGCGTGCCCGAGGCCGCCCAGCGCGCCATGAGCTTCGACCTGATGAAGCTCGTCGGCCTGAACCTGGACGACACCACGCTTGCCTTTACCGAGCACCCGTTTAGCGAGGGCTTTGCCGTGGGTGACGCGCGCATCGCGACACACATCTACGAGGACGATTGCATCTCCAACGTCTACAGCATCATCCACGAGGCGGGGCACACCATGTACGAGCTGGGCGTCAATCCCGCCTATGCGCGCACCTGCCTGGAGGGCGGCACCTCCATGGGCATCCACGAGAGCCAGAGCCGCTTCTTTGAGAACACCGTGGGCCGCAGCCGTGCCTTTATGGGACCGCTGCTCGAGGTACTGCGCCGCCATGCGCCCGAGGTCTACGGCAACGTGGACGAAGACGCGCTCTACCACGCCGTGAACATTGCGCAGCCTTCGCTGATCCGCACCGAGGCCGACGAGCTCACCTATCCGCTGCACGTTATGGTGCGCTACGAGATCGAGCGCATGCTGTTTGCCGGCGAGGCCACGGCCAAGGACATCCCCGCGCTTTGGAACCGCTTTATGGATGAGTACCTGGGCATTCCCGTTCCCGACGACACGCACGGCTGCCTACAGGATACGCACTGGAGCGGCGGCTCGTTTGGCTACTTCCCCACGTATGCGCTGGGCAGTGCCTACGATGCCATGTTTGTGCCGGCCATGTGCCGCGACGGTGTCGACCTTACCGACGCCTGTGCGAGCGGCGACCTGACACCCGTCCGCGCCTGGCTGGGCGAGCACATTTGGCAGTGGGGACGCGCCAAGGACGCACCGGAACTCATCAAGGGCGCCTGCGGCATGGCGTTCGATGCCCGCTACTACTGCAGCTACCTGCAGGACAAGTTCACCACACTGTACGAGCTGTAAGGATTGACCAGCACGCCATCGCCAACGCCAACTATGTTGACGCCAATGTCTTGGCAACGTCAGCGAAAACGACCCTAAGCGAGCAAGGTGACGTGAAATGAAAGGGCGCTGACCTTCTGGTCGCGCCCTTGAAATTGAACGTCAGATTGCCGCTTAGGGGCGTTTGCAGCGTCGAGCAGTTACGCGGTTTGGTAAAACCGCGTAACTACAGAGCCTCGAGTGCGTTGGCGATGCGCTTCATGGCGGCATCGGCGGATGCTTGGTCGGGCGCCTCGGCCAGCACGCGGATAACCGACTCGGTTCCGCTCTTGCGTACGAGCACGCGGCCCTCGCCTGCCAGCGCAGCCTCGGCCTCGGCGATGGCGTTCTGCACGCCCATGTTCTCGAGCGCGGCGTCCTTGTCCGCCACGCGCACGGCCACCTGCGCCTGCGGTAGCAGCTTGCACGGAGCCGTGAGCTGCGAGAGCGTCTCGCGCTCGGCGCGGATCACTTCCATCACGCGCAGCGAGGTCATAATGCCGTCGCCCGTGCGCTCGATATCGCCAAAGATCGTATGGCCCGTCTGCTCGCCGCCCAGGCTGTAGCCGCCCTCGCGCATCTTGGCATACACGTGACGGTCGCCCACACCGCTGGTCACGGCACTTAGGCCGGCAAGCTCCAACGACTTGATCAGGCCAAAGTTGCTGGCAATCGTCGGAACCACGGTACCGCCCGAAAGGCGACCGTGCTTGTTCAGGTACACGCCGCACACGTACAGGATCTGGTCGCCATCGACCACGCGGCCGCGCTCGTCCACGGCCAGGCAGCGGTCGGCATCGCCGTCATAGGCAAAGCCCACGTCCAGGCCCTGCTCCACCACGTGGCGCTGCAGACGCTCCATATGCGTGGAGCCGCAGTCGACGTTGATGTTAAAACCATCGGGCGCGGCATTGATCACGCGCACGTCGGCGCCCAGCGCGTCGAACACCGGCTTGGCCACCGAGGACGCCGAGCCGTTGGCGCAGTCGAGACCGATCTTGACGCCCTGCAGCGAAAAGTTCGCGCTGGCGATGAGCGAGGCAATGTAGCGGTTGCGGCCCTGCATGTAGTCCACCGTGGCGCCGATGTGGTTGCCCGTGGCCAGCGGCACCTCGCTCTTGCCATCGACGTAGTCCTCGATGAGCTCCAGTACGTCCTCGTCCATCTTAAAACCGTCGCTATTGACGAGCTTAATGCCGTTATCGCAAAACGGGTTGTGGCTCGCGCTGATCATGATGCCGCAATCGAAGCAGCCTTCCACGGTCTGATGCGCTACGCCCGGCGTGGGGATCACGTGCAGCATATAGGCGTCCGCACCGCTCGCGACCAGGCCACTCACCAGCGCCGCCTCGAACATATAACTCGAGCGACGCGTGTCCTTACCCACGATGACACGCGCCTTGCGCTCGCGGTTGGCGCCGTAATACCAGCCCACAAAACGGCCAATCTTATAAGCGTGCTCTACCGTCAGCCCAACATTGGCCTCACCGCGAAAGCCGTCGGTGCCAAAGTACTTCATGCGCTCTCCTTACAAAATAGGGGCGAACAGATTGTCTGTCCGCCCCAAAATGGTACTCGATTATCTGCGCTACCAGAAAAACCCTACGCCGACGCGCTGTCACGAGCCGCCTGGCATGTAGGAGTCTGGCGCAGCGTAAGCGGCTTGTCCCCCGCCTCGGCCGACGTGGTCAGCGTATACGTGATCGTCGTCGTCTCGCCAGCATGCAGGTCAACGGTGCCCGAATAGAAGGGGATTCCATGCCACGTAGCGGCGCCAAGACCAAACTGGGTGCCCTCAACCGTAAGGTCACTGATGTTGCCGCCCGTCGGGGCAAACAGTGAGACATTCAGGCGTTCGTCGTCACGCGCGGCATCGGGTGCGCTCGCCGCAACGTAGTTGGGCAGCTTGCCAGCCTCCTCCTGCGTCATGATGTTCGTCAGGGTAACGGTGATGCGATAGGAGCACGTGCCGTCGCCGTTCTTGACGCCCTGGCCAATCTGCGTGTCGGCGTTCAGATACCAGTCGAGCTTGGAGAAGCTCAGGTTGTTAAAGTAAACGCCGGCAACGGGATCGGCACTCGGATCATCCGGATCGGGCAGCGAAGCGTCAATGCCCGTCTCTTTGATGGCATTCTGCTCATCATCGTTTCTCATCCAAGCAATCAGACGACCCTCTTCGGCACCGCGCTCGAATGCACCGACAAGCTTTGTAACGTCGACGTCACCGATGCCACCGAGAATCTTGTCGAAGGCAGCGCTGGCGACGGATGCAAAGATGCCGTCCGACTCCTCGACCGGATAGTTCCAGTACACATCGTGCATGAGGACCTTTGCGGCGTTGGTGCCGTCGACAACCGTTCCGTCGGGCAGCGAGACATTACCGACGAGGCCCAGCAGATACTGCAGGAACACCGGGTCGATACCCACGACGCCGTCAACGTCCTGCCCATACTGGGACTTCCACAGCGCGGCGACACGCTGCGAGTTGCGGGGCCAATCGGGCGAATATGCGTTACCAGAGTTGTACAGGTTACTGTGGTCACCAAACAGTGCCTCGTCCTCTTCGTCGACGCTCTCAACCGCCTCGTCTTTGCCAAGCGCAATACATGGAACAAACTCGCCAATCGACATCTGGCCGTCGGTGACCGAAATCAGGCCCTGCGAACCGCCAAAGCCGCCGCAGGCACGAATCTCGACGTTGTTCATGGCATACACAAGGTAGTTGCGCGTCTGGCCGTTGGCGCCGAGCATCTGGGGAAGGACGGGGGCGACCTTCTCCGCCGCGTCAACCGCGCCGTTGAGGGTGGCAAAGCCGTCCTTGGCCTTATCGACCAGCTCGGTCACCTGGGAAATATGAGTATCGCCAATGCCCTGGATCTTCTCGTTGGCGCTCTTGAACACCTTCGAGCTGCTGGAAAGCGAATCGGCGACCGCCTGCAGCGCGGACACGTTAATCATGCCGTCCTGAAACAGCTTGCCGTGCGTGGCCTGCGAAAGGTTATCGGCCATGGGAACCAGCGCATTGCTCGAGACATCGGACAGGGCGTCGATCATGGTGCGGGCCGCATTGATGTCGCTGCCATACACCGGGATAAACGAAGCCGCCGTCCACAGCGGGCTCGAGGTCTCCGCCTTCATGCTGTCGCAAAGCTCATCAATCTTCTTCGCGTCGTCAGGCAGCGTCGAAAAATCGCCCGACGTGACCTTGTCCTTAAGGCCACCGACAATCTCGACGGCCTCCTTCGCTTCACTCTTTACGGTCTTTGCCGAGTTAAGCAGCATAAAGCCGCTTGCGCCAAGCGCAACGAGAAGCACCGCGACTACAGCGGCAATAATGGCGCCGGTGTGACGCTTTTTGCGTTCGCCCTTGCGATGGCGATGACGGACCAGACCGTCAGAGGTCGAACTCGACGAAGCGTCGCTACCGTAGTTCAAGCCAAAATCGTAATAATCTTCCTTGGAACCCGAGCCCGCAAACTCGGCACCGCTATCATCCAGGCGGGCGAACGTGCCAGTCTCGGAGGCACCGGTGTAAATCGTGCCAAGGTTACCCGTAAGCCCCGCGCCACCGGCAGAGGGAGTATTGTTGGCGGCCTTGCCGGCATTAACGTTGCCGGCGGCATTTGCGGCGTTGGTAGCACCTGCGTTGTTCGCAGGTACCGAAGGAGCCCCGCTCGGCTGCGACGCGGAGGTTGCACCGCCCGCAAAGACATTCCCTCTTGCACGGCCGGTCTTTTTTGCCTTTTGAGACTGCTCGTACAGAGCGGTAAACATCGCCGTCTCGCCCGGGGACACGCGCTTACCGGAACCGCCCTGTCCAGCGCCGCCCGGCGTGCCGGCCTTACCAGCCCCGTTCGGACGCGGCGGGACTGCAGGACGGCCGCTATCGCTGCCCTTAAAGTGATTACCAGCCATAAAGAAATCCTCGCAATTGAGTCGCAATGAAAAAGTCCATAACGTTACTAGTCTATGGCATTTTGAGCATCGACAGCTAAACTCCAGACACGGACATCAATTGGCGAAAATGTGGCACAACACCTTTTCTGTCTTGGCGGCGGTGCCAGCTACACCGTGAGGAACATCATCACGATGATCATGGCAAAGCCGATAAGGTCGGTTGGCAAAAACACCGTCCCCAGCATAACGGCACTGGTGATGGTCGCCGAAACCGGCTCCACAGTTCCGATGAGGCTCGCGCGCACCGAGCCGATGTCCTTAACGCCCTGCATATAGAGCATGTAAGCAAAAAACGAGCCGATAACCACGAACACCGCGAGCGCCTCGATGCCGGCAGCGTCGAGCGCCGGCATATGCGCCCAGGGCTGCACGAAGACGCACGAGACCACGCCCGCCGTGAGCATTGCCGAGCCCGTGACGATGGGGCTGCCGTATTCGGGCAGGATCTTGGCGGGAATCACCGCCATACACGCGGCGCTGACCGCACACATAAGACCTGCTGCCAGGCCAAGCGGCGAGATATTCAGGCTGGTGGGGTCGCCGCCGGTGGCGATTAAAAAGGTTCCACCCAGAGCCAGGCAATGCCGATGACTTCGCGAGTACGCGGCATGCGGCGATCGGTCACGCAGGCGTAGCCCATGATGATAACGAGCTGCAGGCACTGGAGCACCGTCGCGGTTCCGGCGTTCGTCAGGCGCACGGCCGAAAGATAGCAAAACTGGTTGAACAGCAGGCCAAAAGCGGTAAAGAGCAGCAGCTGCTTGCGATCAGCGGGCGTCGTCCAAAGCTTGACCAGGCGTGCGCGGTCGCGCGTGACAACCACAGCCATAAAGAGCAGGCCGGCGAGAATCTGACGCACGCTCATAAGCCACAGCGTATCGACATGGTAGGTATCGAACAAAAAACTCGCGCTGGTGCCCGAGAAGCCCCAAAACGAACCGCCCACCAGCGTAGCCAAAACGCCCGTGATCATCTTGCGCGACGACGCATCGTTAAGGCGCTCGCGCCAGGCGCGACGGGTGTTGCGGCTGAGCTCGTCGGTGCCCTCGGGCACATCAATGTTCGATATATCGGTCATCGGCACCGAAGCCCCTGCGCCTTCGACCTGCTCGACACACTCTTTGCTCATTCCACTCCCCCGAAACAGCCTGGAAACAATTCGGCTTACCTTACCACGGCGAAGTCACCAGCTGGAGGCTTGTCCGCTTATCGGTAGGACAATTCCGCAGGCGTCTTTCCATAGCTCGATACCGCAATGGCCTTGCATTATGCGACAGCCAAATCGCGGCAGCAGGCACTTTTGAGATGGATATGACAAAGCCCCCGAATTCCACAATGTAAGCGATTTTTAAAAATGTTCTTGCCACCGAGTTCAGGCTCCGTTATATTATCCCTTGCGCGCTTGCGTACCCTTGATCGGGCGTTTAGCTCAGGGGGAGAGCGCTTCCCTGACACGGAAGAGGTCAGAAGTTCAAATCTTCTAACGCCCACCAAATGTTCGCAGCTCAGAGGCTATGTCCTCTGGGCTGTTTTGTTTTATGTCGCCAAATCCGCCGGCAGTTCCAACCGCCCAACTAGCCAAAAGCCGACCATCTACTTGCCGATATATCCATCGGCATAACCAATCAGTCCGCACCGCAACTTCTCAGCAAAACGCCGCGATGTCTGCGCCCTGCGGTATCCTTGGGCCACTTGCACCTGCAGCACCAAGGAGCCGCCATGCGCACCGAGCTCGATGTCCCCTTTTCGCACAAAGAAGAAGCCAAGGCGCTGGGCGCCAAATGGGACCGGACCAAGAAGGTCTGGTATGTACCCGGCGGCGTCAACCCCGAGCCCTTTGCCGAGTGGCTGCCCGGTGTTGACCGATCCGACCCCTCAGCGCCGTATATATATCTAGTACTGGGCAAGCGCGAGTGCTGGAAGTGTCACAAAGAGACCTCGGTCGCGGCCTTCGGCATTCCCTATCGAACCGATAACGACGAGAGCGTCGCCATCGCGCACGCGCCCAACGAGTCCGGGCACATTGCCATCGACACGGCCAACGCCAACGCACTCGCCATCGTGCCCGCTCTTGGCTGCGTGCCGGGCGAGATCCGCGACTACCTTCATAAGCGCTGCGGCTACAAGCCCGTAGGCGCGCGAGCCTCCAAAGCCCCGTCGCTCGGCAACACGTGCACCAGTTGCGACGCGCTGCAAGGCAGCCGCTATCTGTTCGAGGAGCCCTCGTCCCCGTTTGCCCTCACTGCCATCAACAAGCTGCCGGCACTGGAGTTTATACGCGTCGAAGTTGCCGGCGTCTTTGGCGTCCCGACCACGCGCACCGACTTTGACCAGGCGCTCTTTACCTGGGCACGCGACCATCACGCCGAGTTCCACAGGCAACTCGGTGAGGGGGTTTATTTGTAGAGACGGAGAAGCCTTCACAGCCAGCTCCTCCGCATCACCTATCCCTCGTCGCCGGCGTCATACACGATATCGAGGCCACAAACAGGGCATTTCTCCGGATACACCGGCATATGAACGCCTGTCTGTTTTCTCACTTCGTCGCTGAGTCTGTCGCGCGCATCGATGAACCGAATATCGAGACACGGTATTTGCGAGCCGCAGCAAGGGCAGGTGACGACAAACGACCCGCAATCAACCTCTACGCTCGGAAACATATTGTTGTCTATAAGGGCACACGGCAGTTTTCCGTACTTCCCCATCGCAATATCGCCTCGCCAGCTCATACACGCTCCCCTCTCGCTATACAAAACAGGAAGAGCATGCACCGGCGGGCGTGCGCGAGATTGTATCGCCACGCGATCCGATCAAACAACACGATCGTCAAAGAATACCAAAGCCAAATACGCTAATACGGCAGAAGCCCCGCCTTTTCACGCTTCTTTTCCGAGCGATCGAACTCAATGCGATGGGCCTCAAGAAACACCGTATTGGGTCGCCACTGACGCTCATTCGGCTGCCTTAGCGTCGCACCCGCAAAGGAAGCGTAGTCGGTCTTATCCAGCAGGTACGATCCGCACAGCCGATATTCGCCGCAAACAGGCTCAAACGAAATCAGGTGAGCATCAAATAGGGAATGAAGATCGCGCCGAAGCAGAATGCCATTGCTGGCAACCTGCGATTTGGGTCCCGAGTAATTCTCGATATGTGCAGCCTCCAGAGCTTCGCTGACGCCGCAGTCCGACACCGCGCAACGGCCGTCATAGGCGGCAACGAGCTGCTTGCGGAACCATTGCTGCCCCAATCGCTCGCGCCTTAACGCATAGCGGACCTTTTCGTCGTCGGTCGCACCCTGTCCGGCAAACTCAATATCGACGGGCATGTGCTTCAGATAACTCATGTCGGGTGCAAAACGAGGGTCCGGTCCGCCTTTATGAACAGGACCGTGCAGAACAAACCATCCGTTTTCGGGCTCGAACCGCTCAACAAACGCAAGGCCGAGCACCTTGTAGCCCACCTCGGTTGCAAATATGACTCCGACCGGAACGCCACATTCCATGCAGTTGAGCATTTTACGGTTATAGTCTTGGTCTCGAGAACCAACGGCGCCTGGCGCTTGAACCGAATACTTAATGACCCACGTGCCATCGTCCAAATAGAGCGGAGGCACATCGGTGTAGAAGCTCTTTTTAGAGTTATGGACCGAAAGCGCAAAGATCTTATTGGGATCTTGCTTCACCCGATCCTGGCCCGGCCAGAAGATCCCTGAATCCCGCGTTACGGGAAAGAAGTCCGAGCCAATTCTCAAACGATACTGATACTGAGGGCTATCTTCCTTGGTGTGGTGCGGAAGGCTGGTCCAAACGCCGCCGCGCTGTTCCTCACCCAGAAACCACTCCCATGCCTCAACGTATTCGGAAGGCACGAGACTGCAGGCGCGGTCATAGCTTGGTCCATCCATCAACGGAACAGCAAGGTCAATGTCGTTCATCGCCAGCACCTACAACCATACGAACGCGAGTCATGCCCCTCAATAATATGGCCGGAAGTCAATTATTACGAGATCTCATTCCGCGATCGGCACATCGTTGATGCTCTCGGTTTGCCGCTGGCGCGCTTGTACCCCGCTACCCCACTTCCCTGTATACTGATGTAGCACGTGTTTCATCCGGGCTTGTTGGGCCGGATTGTTCATGAGAGGGTCTTATGGCTGCTTCGAATCCGCCTAAGGGGAGCGTTTCTTCTTCGTCCATCAAGCCGGTTACGCGCAAGGCTGTGCGTTGCCAGCGCGAGGTCGCTTGGCTTGTCACGCAGGCGGCGGGCAGGCTTGTGGCGACCACTCAGGACGTCAATGCGCCTACGCCGAGCTTTGTGTTAGCGGCGGCGCTGGATTTTGTGCGCCAATTGGAGCTTGCCGCACAGGATGCCAGCGGCCACCTCGACTACCAGAATGTTATGGCGCCCGACCTGCAAACGTTCTGCCACATGGCCAAGTTGCCCGCCGCACCCAATGCGCTTTCGGACGCAGGCTACATGTTTACGCTTTCGGGCGCGGACCTTATCCGCGACATCTATGCATACTGCAGCGAGCTCGCCGAGCGCCACGTCTTTGACGCGGCTGAAGTCAAACCGGGATATGTCATCAAGCTGGTTCTTAGGCTGTTCTTGATGGACGGGTTCGGGGCCATGCCGGCGTAAGCCGAGTCTTTAGCATCACCGTCGACTGAGCAACAACCGCTTTACCTTAGTGGGCGCCAATTGAGGGTCGATTATTGGGTCGCCTCGTCCACTAACGCATTTATTCCACGCGCTCTGACAGTCGATACTTGCGGTTGCGGCTTGTCAACGGCGCCGTCGGCTCAAGCTCGCCCTGCTCAATGAGCGCATTGACGCGTGCCCTGACCTGGGAAACCGTGAGTCCCGTGCGCTCCGCCAGTTCGCGCGTCCCCAATTCGCCGTAGCGCTTGAGCGCCGTCATAATCAAGTCCCCGCCATGATCGACCGGCTCGATCTTTGAACGGTAAAGTACGACCTTGAACCGATCGAACCCCGGGCAGAACAGGGGCTCGGCCAGACCATGCGCGCGCATGGCATCGAGCATCATCGGGATGCCCGAGCCATTGCCCTCAGCCGGCGAACCTGCGCCATCCGGCAGCGGGACAATCGACATGAGTTTCACGAGCGTCGCGTTACGGCATCGGGAGCTGCCGTCAAACAAGCTCTCGCGAGTCTTCCCTCCATAAAGGCCGCCGGGATTCGTCACCTCGATACGGTCGTCAAAAACGTCGACGGCGATCGATTGCCCACAGAACCGATCCCCGTATTCCCTGTGGATAACCGCGTTGGCGACTGCCTCGCGCAGGACCTCCTCGGGAATCTCCAGCGAGTCGATACGCGAGATGCCTTGGACGGTCGAGGTGCGGCGCAGGTTTTTGGCGACAGCCGCGACAGTATCCGAAATCATCTCGCCCAGGGTGCCCTCGCAGACTGTGCGGTCCATAAATCTTAGCGGTCCCGCAGCGCCCTTTTGAGTTCCCGCATGGACAGCCACATCAATGAAGAGCTTGGGATAGAACTGCTGAGGGTAAACGCCCGCGGCAAGGAGGCCGGCCTTGGTAACATTGCCCTGGAAGTCGAGGAGATTCAGGCGCTCCATCTTTGTCTTCTTGTCCGTCGCACCACGCATCGCTCGAGGCGTCAACGAATAGGCGCGTTCTATCGTGCGGTCGACCAGCGACTCGTCGAGATCGCCCACACTCGTGCCGGGCACCGCATCGCGATCGCTCGGAGTCGCTCGACCGTATGACGCCAATGCGAGCACCTCGGTCGATGAAAGCGGCACATCTTTGTCATCGATGCGTTTGTAGCTGCCACCTTGAGCGCCCCGCTCTATGACATAGCACGGCTTGCTCGACGGGTCGAGCTCCTCAATCGTGATGACCAGAACCACGGTGCCCTGGAGCTCCACGCGCTCAATGGTGTATTTGGGCGGATTGGCCAGCTTTCCGCGACCGCCAGCATCGCCCATGCCCGCCACGAATTGGTTGAGCACTTTCTCGGTCTCAAAGTTTGCAACTGGGACAAAACCCGCGCGCTCGCTCACTCCGAGCACGATGATGCCGCCGGCGGTGTTTGCGAAAGCGCTGACCGTTTCCCATACGTCGCGGGAAAGCGTCATGGCGCTCTCTTTTACTTCGACGCTAAGGTCATCCGAACCCATTCGCTTTAAAGACTCGAGCAAACCGGCCAGCTCGTTTTCGTTCATCTGCACGTCCTTTCGCTCGGTTCTGCGAAGAATGCCGCGAATAGATTTCCTTCGTCTCTCAGTTATCTCTCGTCTTTCTGTTATCTCTCATATTAGAGAGGAGTGAGAGATGAAAGATAAGATGTCTGTCATCTGTTTCATTTAAACATGTTTTCGCTGGTAAAACAATCTATATTGAGACAATACCATGGTTGCCTGTCTCTTTGCAGCATTGTTATCTCTCATATTTGTCTCTCATCTTTCTGTTATCTCTCGTATTAGAGACGAATGAGATATGAGAGATGTGCGGGCGACGGATGAGCGTGGATTTTTGGACGGTCGGGAAATGAGGGTGGATATTTGGACGGTTTTTGGGCTTTTGGCAGCCGATTTCGTCCGAAAATCCACGCTCATTTGATGGGCGTCCGAATTTCCACGCTCGTGTGTCCGAAAATCCACGCTCATCCGGCAGATTGGTCGAGGGCCCCATATGGGTATACTCTCGAGGATTCGACTCGATTCGCCCCCGCTGGGGCGTCAAAGGAGACTGCATATGCCCACCACCTCAACCGACCCGCGCGCCGCAGCCGCCGCGCTGCTGGCACCCGGCACCACCTGCCACGGCTTTGCCGTCGAGCGCTGCGAGACCGTGCCCGAGCTCGACTCGGACGCCTACGTGCTGCGCCACACCGCCTCGGGCGCTCGCCTGCTGTACCTGGCGTGCGACGACGAAAACAAGGCCTTTGCCATTGGCTTTAAGACGCCGCCAGCCGATTCCACCGGCGTGTTCCATATTCTTGAGCACTCGGTGCTGTGCGGATCGGCCAAATTCCCCGTCAAGGAGCCGTTTGTCGACCTGATCAAGAGCTCCATGCAGACGTTCCTCAACGCCATGACCTACCCCGACAAGACTATCTACCCCGTTGCCACCACCAACGAGCAGGATCTGTACAACCTGATGGACGTGTACCTGGACGCGGTGTTCAACCCGGCCATCTATACCAAGCCCACCATTTTTGAGCAGGAGGGCTGGCACTACGAGCTGGACCTGCCGGAGGGCGCCGAGGACGAGGGCGACGGCAGCTCCGCGAGCCTGCGCGAGGGCACGCTGCGCTATAACGGCGTGGTGTTCAACGAGATGAAGGGCGCGCTGTCCGACCCCATGAGCGTGCTGGACGACGCCGTCAACGCCGCGCTCTATCCCGACACCGCCTATGCGCACGAGAGTGGCGGCGACCCGTGCGCGATTCCCGCGCTCACCTACGAGCAGTTCCTGGACACGCACGCGCGCCACTACAATCCTTCCAACTCTTATATAACGCTCTACGGCGACCTAGATGTGGACCGCGCGCTGGCGTTTTTGGACGAGCGTTATCTGTCGCAGTCGAGTGCCGCGAGCCGCCGCATGGACGCCGCCGTTGCCGCCGGCGAGGACCCGTCTGCGCTGGCGCCCAATCCGCTGGACGTGCAGGAGCCTGTGACCTGCGAGTATAAGCGCATCGAGATGGCCACCACGCCCGAGAACGCCCTGGTGGGCCTGGGCCTGGTGCTGGGCAGCGCGCTCGACCGCAAGCGCACGATCGCGGCGGACATCCTGTTCGAGGCGCTGCTGGGCTCCAACGAAGCACCGGTTAAGAAGGCCATTCTGGCCGCCGGTCTGGGCGGCAACGTGGTGAGCTACACCGCGGCCGAGAGCCTGCAGCCCTACGAGCTCATCATGCTGCAAAACGCGCAGCCCGGTGTGGCGCGTGAGCTGCGTCGCGTGTTCCAGGACGCCTGCCGCGACCTGTGCGAACATGGCGTTCCGCGTGAGCGCCTGGAAGCCATCATCAGCAGCAACGAATACGACCTGCGCCAGCGCGACTACGGTATCGCTGACGGCGTGGCCATTGCGTGCGACGCGCTGAGCACCTGGCTCTACGATGACGACGCCGCGACGCTGGCGCTCAAGTATGGCCCGGTGTACGAGGAGCTGCGCGGCGAGCTGAACGGCAGCTACTTTGAGGACCTGCTGCGCGAGCTCGTGCTGGAAAACGACCACATGGCGCTGGTCGAGCTGGTGCCGGTGAATGCCGCCGAGGGTTCGGAGGGCGCCGAAGCTGCCGAGCTGGCAGCCAAGCGCGATGCCATGACCGATGCCGAGCTGGCCGACGTGGTCGAGCGCACGGCTGCGCTGCGTGCCGCACAGGAGGCGGAAGACACACCCGAGGCCAAGGCCACGCTGCCGCGCCTGCGCGTGTCCGACATTGGCGAGGCGCGCCCCGAGCCGCCGCTGGTCGTAGACACGACCGCGCCCATCCCCTGCTTGCGCCACGGCATCCCCACCAACCGTCTGGCCTACGCCATGCAGTATTTCGACCTGAGCTGCGTCGCGTTTGAGGACCTGCCCTATGTGACACTGCTCTGCCGCCTGCTCAAACAGCTGCCCACGAGCGAGCACTCGGCCGAGGAGCTCGACAACTTGCTCGCCGGCAAGCTGGGCTTTTTGAGCTTTACGACCGAGGTCATGACCCAACCCGACGTGGACGGCGTGCACCCCTACCTGCTGGTGAGCGCCGGCGCCCTGTCCGAGAAGATCAATGCGCTGGCGAGCCTGCCGCGCGAGGTGTGGTCGAACACGCTGCTGGCGGATGCCGACGCCGACCGCGTCCGCGACGTGCTCACACAGATTCGCATTGGGCTTGAGCAGGGGTTTATCAACAACGGTCACTCGGCGGCACTCGGTCGCGCGATGAGCTACAGCTCGCCTTCGGCCGTGGTGTGCGAGCAGCTTTCGGGCGTTGATTTCTATCTGTTCCTGCGCGATTTGCTCGAACACTTTGACGAGCGCCTGGACGGTCTGCGCGCCAAGCTTACCGAGCTGGCAGGTCGTATCTTTGTGGCCGACGGCTGCCTGGCGAGCTTTACCGGCAGCGATGAGGACTTTGACGCGTACTGGAATGCTGCGGGCGACCTGGGGCTGGGCGCGGGTGCGGCGGGCATTGCCGGCAACGACGCGCTCGTGGTGCCGAAGCCGCGCGACCGCCACGAGGCCTTTGTCATCCCCAGCGACATCTGCTTTGCGGCGAGCGCGTGCGATCCGCGTCGCTTGGGGCTCGAAGTGACGGGCGCCTGGGCGGTTGCTGCCAACGCACTCTCCTACGACTACCTGTGGAACGAGATCCGCGTGAAGGGCGGCGCGTACGGCTGCGGATTCCGCGCGGCCGGCGAGCGTCAGGCGGCGTTCTACACCTACCGCGACCCGGCGGTCGATCCTTCGATTGAGCGCGTGGCGCGCGCAGGCGAATGGCTCGGCAGCTTTGAGCCCGACGAGGCCGCCTTCGAGGGCTTTATCGTGAGCTGCGTGAGCGGCATGGACGCGCCGGTGAAGCCGTACGCGCTCACCAAGCGTCGCAACACGACCTACCTGGCCGGGCTCGATCCGCACGCACGCGAGGAGCGCCGCGCCCAAATGCTCGCCGCCACGCCCGCCGAGCTTCGCTCGCTCGGCGCCGACGTGACGCGCATCGCGGCCGATTCGCCGACCTGCGTCTTTGGCGGCCGCGACGTCATCGCCAAGAGCAACGCCGGCTTCAACGTAGTCGACCTGCTGGGCTAAGGCACCAAGGTAGATTTTTGGGACATGCCCGAGAATCTACCTTTTTCTTTTTCCGCAGTCTGCCGATTTGTCTCGATCTGTAACGCTAAGGCGGCAATATTGGCTCCAGATGTTACAAATCGAGACGTTTCCGGATGACGCCGGCCCTTTGTCTCAATCTGTAACATCTAGGTCCAATTTTGCCGAGTTACTGTTACAGATCGAGACAAACCGCCGCGAACACCCGCTCTTCGTCAAACCCACGAAGGTGTCCATGAACTGCCCCCTTTGCGATGGTTTGTGTGGTGATTTGGGTGTTTACCCAGATAAAACCTGCCAAAATAAACCTGTCCCTTTTTGGCGGGTTTGCTAGAGGAGGTTGGGATGGACAAGGCTAACTTGCGACGGGCGGTGATTGCCCGACGTGACGCTCTTGATTTGGATGTGCGGGCGGCAAAGTCTGCCGTTATCTGTGCGCGGCTGGTTGAGCTGCTGGGCCGCTTGGATGCCGCGGCGCCGCGCGCCGTTGCCGTCTATGCCGCGATGGGTTCCGAGGCAGACCCTGCCGCGTTTGCCGCTGCGGCCGCCGTGCGCGGCTGGCGCGTAGCCTATCCGTGCATGCTCTCGGCAATTGATGCCGCAGCTTGTGGCCAGCGCATGTGCATGCGGGCAGTTGCCGCCGACGATGCGTCCGCGGCTCCGTTTATCGCCCACCCCACGCGGGCCTTCGCGGCCACGGACATCGACAGCAACCACTTCCCTATCGTGCCTGCCGAAGCTCTCGACATGATCGTCGTGCCGCTCGTGGCCTTCGACCAAACCGGCGCGCGCCTGGGCTACGGCGGCGGTTGCTATGACCGCTATCTGCCCATGCTCTCGCCCGCATGCCAAATCATCGGCATCGCCTTTGACGAGCAGCGTGTCGACCGCGTTCCCACCGACGCTCACGACCTGCCGCTACCCCACATCATCAGCGCCTAATCGCCGCCATATCAGCCACGGCTACAGCAGTACCATCGCAGCCTAGTGCTCCTCGCCGGCGCGGGCCAGGTCGTAGGGCGTGGTCTGGTAGACGTAGTAGTTGAGCCAGTTGGTGTAGAACAGCTGAGCTTGGCTGCGCCAGACGTTGCGCGGCTCGGCGGAGGGGTCGTCGCCCGGGAAGTAATGCGCCGGCACCTCCGGGTTGAGCCCGCGCTTCACATCGCGCTCGTACTCCAGGCGCAGCGTATCGGTGTCGTACTCGGGATGGCCAAAGACAAAGAAGCGACGGCTGTCGGTCGACTTGACGATGTACAGGCCCACCTCGTCGGACACGGCCACGACCTCAAGCTGCGGCTCGGCCTCCACGTCCTCGCGGCGCACGTCGGTGTTGCGCGAATGTACGGCATAGAAGCGGTCGTCAAAGCCGCGGACCAGCGGGCTTTGCGGCTTCACCAGATAATGCTCGAACACGCCGCTCGCCTTTGCCGGCAGGTCGTACTTCTGGATGCCGTAATGATGGTACAGGCCGGCCTGCGCGCCCCAACAAATGTGCAGCGTAGAGTGCACGTGCGTGGTGGACCAATCCATGATCTGGCAGAGCTCGGGCCAGTAGTCGACCTCCTCGAACGGCATCTGCTCCACCGGTGCGCCCGTGATGATCAGGCCGTCGTAGTGGATGTCGCGGATGTCGTCGAACGTGCGGTAGAACGTCTCCAGGTGGCCGGCGCTCACGTGCGTGGCCTCGTGCGTCTTGGTGCGCAGCAGGTCCACTTCCACCTGCAGCGGCGTGTTGGAGAGTTTGCGCATGATCTGCGTCTCGGTGGCAATCTTGGTGGGCATGAGGTTGAGGATGAGCACGCGCAGCGGGCGGATGTCCTGGTGCAGCGCGCGGTACTCGGTCATGACAAAGATGTTCTCGCTCTCGAGCTGCGCGGCGGCAGGGAGGGCGTCGGGGATGCGAATGGGCATGGATGCTCCTTACGAGTCAGTTGCAGTTATGGTACAACGACCGGCCCCATCCGCGCGAGCGTATCACCCCGAGACACCGCCAGTGGTTCAAAACAGCCAAAAGTAGAGATTAAGGCATGTCCCAAAAATCTACCGCGCTTTAGCCTAGCAAAGTGACAGCAGGACGCTACAATGGTTCGACGCGAAAAACTCGGCCGAAAGGATACGTATATGTACCAGACGCGTAAGATCGGTGTGGTCGGCCAGGGCCACGTAGGAGCACATGTCGCCAACAGCCTGCTCATGCAGGGCATTGCCGATGAGCTGTACCTGTGCGATATCAACGAGGCCAAGGTGACGTCCGAGGTCCAGGACCTGCGCGACTCCCTTTCGTTTGTCCCGTACAACACCAAGATCGTCAACTGCTACGACCACTATGAGGAGCTGGCCTGCTGCGACGTCATCGTCAACGCTGCCGGCAAGGTCGCGCTGGCCGCCGGCAACCGCGACGGCGAGCTGTTCTTTACCACCGACGCCGCCCGCTCCTTTGCCAAGCGCATCGTCGACGCCGGCTTTGACGGCATCTTCGTGAGCATCTCCAACCCCTGCGACGTCGTGTGCACCGAGCTGTGGCACCTGACCGGCTACGATCCCAAGAAGATCATCGGCTCGGGCTGCGGTCTGGACTCCGCCCGCCTGCGCACCGAGATCTCCAAGAAGGTCGGCGTGAGCCCCAAGTCCATCGACGCCTACATGATCGGCGAGCACGGCTTTAGCCAGCTGGCCGCCTTTAAGTCCGCGACCATCGCCGGCAAGAGCCTCAACGAACTTCAGGCCGAGAACCCCGACAAGTACGCCTTCGACCACATGGAGGTCGAGGAGCTTGCACGCAAGGGCGGCTATGTGACCTACCAGGGCAAGCAGTGCACCGAGTACGCCGTTGCCAACTCCGCCGCGCGCGTCTGCGCCGCCGTGCTGCACAACGAGCACGCCGTGCTTTCGGCCTCTACGCTTATGACCGGCCAGTATGGCGAGGAGGGTATCTTTACCTCCCTGCCGTGCGTGATCGGCGCCGAGGGCGTCGAGGAGGTCTACACGCTCGACCTGTCCGAGCACGAGCTCGAGGGCTTCCACAAGAGCTGCCAGCACATCCGCGACAACATCGCCCAGCTCGACTGGTGGGATGCCGAGGCCTACGACGCCAAGTAAGCCGCTGGCTGCCGCAACCTTGCGAATCTATGCGCGATACTAAGCGGGCCGCGCCGGAAACCCACCGGCGCGGCCCGCTTTTTTGACTCACGCAGTGCCCCTGCGAATCGAAGGTGAATACTTTTCCCGTTACTTAGTACTGCTCGATGCCCATGTAGCGACGAATCTCAGGGCTGTGGTCGAACACCTTTCCGCGGGCGGCGCGCAGCTCGCAGCTCATGTTGTAGAAGAAGATCGGCTCCAGGTACGAACGCACGCTGGCGGGCACCTCGCCCACGCCGTACTCGAGTGCATCGAGCACCATTACCGTATCGGTATGCGTGTTGAGGAACGCCAACGCGCGCTCCTCCATGGGGCGGCACTCGCCCGATCCGAGCTGCACAAAGTAGAACACGCCGGGCTCGGTGGCCTCGAAGGGGCCGTGGAAGTACTCGCCGGAGTGGATGTAGCAGCAGTGCTGCCACTGCATCTCCATGAGCGAGCAGATGGCCATGGCATAGGTCTGGCTAAAGTTGGGGCCGGAGCCCAGGATGTAGAAGAACTTGTGCTGCTGGCAGAGCTCGGCAAAACGGGCGCCCAGCTCGGCGTTGACCTTCTCGCGGGCGGCGGGCAGCAGCGCATCCATCTGCTTGAGACCCTCGTACATGTCAGCGAGTGCCTCGTAGCCTTCCTGCTGGTCGAGCAGCTCGGCGGCGATCAGAGCGCCGATACCCTGAGGCACCTCGGCCTGTGACACGCCTTCGCCCCAGGGGTAGACCCAGGTGGTCCACTTGCCGTTATCGATCTTGGAGCCCTCGCAGTCGGTGAGAGCAACGGCCTCGGCGCCAGCGGCCAGCGCCATCTCGCAACCGTCGACGACCTCCTGCGTGTTGCCACTGTGGCTGCAGGCAATAACGAGCGACTTCTCGCCAAGGCTCTTGGGGGCCATCAGGCAAAACTCGCGTGCCGTGTAGACCGTCGAGGTAAACGTGGTGGCCTCGCGCTTGAGCAGCTCGTTGGCCGGCATCAGGTCAATCATCGAACCGCCGCAGGCGATCCAAAAGACGTTCTCAATCTTGCCCTTGCGCTCGATGATTTCCTGAACCAGATCATGTGCGTTCATCCTGATGTTCCTCCTTGTGGGGCGGCTTTGAGCGACGGCGGCTCGTACCTGCTATCGTCCTATGTTGTCCTATTTATAACACGTGTAACAAAGCCCGTGAAGTCATCTCGGCAAATTTGTTCTATATTGTTCTATCTATAGACGTTAGATGTCGAACACATAGCGCGAGCCCACGATCTTTTGGCGTCCGAGCAGCAAGGGCCGCCCGTCCCCATCGGTAAAGTACGCCTCCATATAGAAGAGCGGCTCGCCGACCGGCACCTCCAACAGCGGGGCCGCCTGAGCATCGGCGAGCGCGATCTCCACGGTGCAAGGGTCGGACTTGAGCGGCGCGCGACCCGAATGCTCGGCAACGAGTGCAAAGATCGAGTTATCGGTGAGGTCCTTATCGGCAAGCGTCTGCAGGTAGGGATGGTCGGCCAGCACAAAGGCGTTGTTCTCGAGCATGACGGGGATGCCGTCTGCCGTGCGCACGCGCTCGACAACGATGAGCTCGCAGCCGGGCTCTACGCCAAAGAACGCCGCGTCCTCGCGCGTCGCCGCAACCACCGTGCGCGATACCAGACGCGCTCCGGCCACCATGTCGTTGGCAGCGCAACCCTCGGAAAAGCTCTGAACGTCACCCTTCTGGACAATCTTGCGCTTGAGCTTGGGCGCGCACACGAACGTGCCCCTCCCCTGCTGGCGGTTGAGATACCCCGCGCGCGACAGCTCCTCGATGGCGCGGCGCACGGTGATGCGTCCCACGCCGTAGTACTTCGCGAGCTCCATTTCGGAAGGAATGCGCGAGCCGGATGCGTACACGCCACGCGCGATCTCGCCCTTTAGGTCGTCCATAACCTGCTGGTACAGCGGCACAGCGGACACCTCAGTGCGCTCGGTTTTATCATCGGATGCCATCGTTATGCTCCATTCCGTGCATGCTCGGACTCAAACTCTTCAATCGCCGCCATAAACTGCTCGCCAAAGGCGTCGGCCTTTTTCTCGCCGATGCCGTTGACCTGGATAAGCTCGTCGCGCGTCTGTGGGCGTAGGCGGCACAGGCCGCGCAGGGCCTTGTCGGAAAAGACCATGTACGGCGCCATCTCCAGCTCGGTCGAAATATCCTTGCGCAGGGCACGCAGGCGCTCGAACAGCTCGGCATCGTCACCCACACGCGGGCGCTGATCCAGCTCGGCCTCCTCGCGCAGCAGATCCACCGCACGGCGGGCGCGGGCCGAGGCCTTGCGCTTGGACGCGCGACGCTTAACGGTAAAGGCAAACGTCTCGTCCTCGACCTCGCCAGCGCGCGGGCCAAGCCCCACGACCGGGTACTGCCCCTGCGAGGTGGCCAGATAACCGCGGCCGCACAGCTGGCCGATGATGTCCTTGATGCGCCCGACCGATTCGCTCGACAGCTCACCGTAGCCGCGGTCCTCGTCCAGATGCATCTGGCGAATGCGCTCGGTGTTGCCGCCGTGGAGCACATCGGCGATGAGCGATTTGCCAAAGCGCATGGGACGCGTGGCCACATAGCGCACGGCAGCGCGGGCCATATCGGTGACGTCCTCGACCTCGAACTGCGTGAGGCAGTTGCTGCAGTTGCCGCAGCTCTCGACGTCGTCCGTGGCGGTGCCGCCCGTACTGGCCGCGGCATGCTCGGCCGCGGCCTCGTCGCCAAAGTAGCGCAGCATGTATTCGCGCAGGCAGCCGGTGGTATTGCAGTAGCCCTCCATCTGGCTGAGCAAACGATATCGATTCTGGAGCGCCCACGCGCGCTGCTCATCGTCGAGCGCCTCATCGGCAGCATCGCCGCGGTCGATCAGAAAGCGGCGCATGCGAAAATCGTTGCCGTTCCACAGCAAGTAGCAGCTGGCCGGGTCGCCATCGCGGCCGGCGCGGCCCGCCTCCTGGTAGTAGGCTTCGATGCTCTCGGGCACGTTGTTGTGGATCACGTAGCGCACGTTGGGCTTGTCGATGCCCATGCCAAAGGCGTTGGTGGCAACCATCACCTGGATATCGTCGTCGATAAAGGCGCGCTGGCTTTGGCGACGGGCGTCGTTGCCCATGCCGGCATGGTAGCGGCCAACGCGAATGCCGCTGGGGCCCAGCGCCTCGGCAAGCTCGCCCGCCAGCGCATCAACTGTCTTGCGGGTCGAACAATACACGATGCCGCTCTCGCTCGAATGCGCGATCACGTAGTCGCGCACCCAGGCAGTCTTGGCCTTGTCGCCCATCTCCTCGCAACCAAAGTAGAGGTTCTTGCGATCGAAGCCCGTCACTACCGTCGCGGGGTTTTGCAGGCCGAGCATCTGCCGAATGTCCGCGCGCACACGCTCGGTCGCCGTAGCGGTAAAGGCCGCCACGATGGGGCGCTGCGGCAGGGAATCGATGAACTCGCGAATCTGCAGGTAGGCGGGGCGGAAATCCTGACCCCATTGGCTTACGCAGTGGGCCTCGTCAATAGCCACGAGCGGCACGCCAATGCCGGCGGAACCCGCAGCCTCCTGCGCAAAGGCCAAAAAACGCGGCTCGAGCAAACGCTCGGGCGCCACGTACATAAGCTGGTAGCGGCCCTCGCGCGCCCGCTTGAGCACGGTGTTTTGCTGGGCCGGAGTAAGGCTGGAGTTGAGATAGCTGGGTCGCGCACCCGCCGCGAGCAACGCACGGATCTGGTCCTCCATAAGCGACAGCAGCGGACTCACCACAAAGGTGATGCCGGGCAGCATGAGCGCGGGCACCTGGTAGCAAATGGACTTGCCGGCGCCCGTGGGCATAACACCCAGCGCATCACGACCGGCAAGGATCGCATCGACCATGCGGTCCTGTCCCGGGCGAAACGAGGTGTAGCCAAAATAGGCGCCGAGCGTGTCGAGCGCCATCTGCTGCATGCTATCGGTCATGGTTTCCTAACGTCCAAGTCATCTGCCGCCGATTATACGCCGCCACGCGGACCGGTGCCGCGCGGCTGCTGGCCACGGGCAACGCAATCCAAGGCGAATGAGCGTGGATTTTTGGGCACTTTCCAGATGAGCGTGGATAATCTCCCACTTTGAACCCGTCACCAAGCCAAAAACGGGAGATTATCCACGCTCATTCTGTGGGTAGTCATTGGGGACGTTCTTGAATGACCAGTCGTTTAAGAACGTCCCCAATAAGCAATCTCTTGACAAGCGCGGAAACCCCGCAGGTTGAGCATAAGTCAGCGAAAACGCCCCTAAGCGAGCAAGGTGACATGAAAGAGGAGGGAAGCGTACTTCGGTACGCGACCGACGATTGAACGTCAGATTGCCGCTTAGGGGCGTTTACAGCGTCGACCGGTCCGCCGTTCGTTAGAACGGCGGAACCTTCTGGTCATGCCGCCGAAGTTGAAAGGCAGATTGCCGCTCTGGCGGGCTTGCAGCGTCGGCTGATTACGCGGTTTGGTAAAACCGCGTAACTTACATCACCATAACGTAGCGCGATCCCACGTAGTACTGCTTGCCGAGCAAAACCGGCTCATCGTTGGGACCGATAAAGCCGGCACGCAGGTTGAGCAGTGGATCGTGCGGAGCAATGCCCAGCTCGGCCGCCTGCTCGGCATTGGCGCGAACGGCCTCGACCGTGCGGTAGCCAACCGAGACAATCGGCGTTCCGCCAACACGCTCGACCTCGGCAAAAATGGACTTGTCCTCAAGATCGGCCGTCAACAGCTCACGGTAAGCGTCAAACGGCACAAAAATGTTCTCCTCAAAGATGGGCTCACCGTCGGCTGTACGCACGCGCTTGATATGCAGCAGCAGCGCGTCCTTCTGCAGGCCAAAGAATTCCATCTCGTTTTGACGTGCCGGCACAATCTGGCGATCGACCACATGTGCGCCCGCCTTCATGCCATTGTCGGCACACAGCGCGGTAAACGTCTGCAGCGTCGAGGCGTGGAACTGGCGGTTGATGTGCGGCGTGGAGACAAAGGTGCCGCGGCCCTGCTGCTTAACCAGGTAGCCATCGGAGCACAGCTCCTCAACGGCGCGGCGCACCGTAATGCGGCTCACCTCGTACTGTTCGGCAAGCTCAAGTTCGGACGGAATACGCTCCTTGGGTGCATAAATACCTTTCTCGATCGCATCCTTGATCTCGTCGTAAATCTGCTGGTAAAGCGGTGCATTTTTTGGTGCAGGCATGTCTAATCACTCTTATCAAAATATCGAAATAACTAATACGTATATAACGTCTTTTTATATGTTACCTCAGTTTGATAAAACGATACACCACATACAGCAAATCCTTACTTGCCGTCGTCCTGCTGCAGGCTGTCCTGCTCGCTGAGGCGCGACTGCCTGCTGGCCATGCGCGCGGGCTTGTCGGGATCGGGAACGGCCGTGGGCATGGGCTCGTCGACATGACCGCCCCACCAGCCGCCCACAAAGTTGAGCGTGTGGAACACGTTGATCACGGCACCGGGATCAATGTCGCACACCAGCTTGATAATGTCCTGGCTCTCGTAGGTCGAGACAACGGCGTGCAGCAGGTACATCTTTTCGCGGCTGTATCCGCCGATGACCTCGGCACAGCTAATGCCGTGCTGAAAATGGTCAACATAGGCGGTCATGACCTCGTCTGCCTTGCGCGTCGTGATCTGCAGCGTCACGCGGTCGTAGCGACGATAGAAACTGTCGATGGTCTTGGTCGAAATAAACTGGAACACGATGGAGTACGCCGCATTGTCCCAGCCAAACATAAAGCCAAAGATCGCCAGGATAAAGCAGTTGAAACCAAAGATGACGCCCCAGATAGTCTTGCCCGTGTGGTTGGAGACCCACAGTGCGATAAAGTCGGTGCCGCCGGTGGATGCGCCGGACTTGAGCGCGATGGCAGCGCCCAGACCCGAGACCACGCCGCCAAAAATGATGAGCATGATCTTGTCGCCCAAAAACGGGGCGAAGTGAAAGATGTTGAGGAACAGCGATGAGAGCACGACCTGCATCATCGAGAAGATGACGAAGCGCTTGCTGATGCCGCTCCAGCATAGGAGCGCCACGGGGATGTTGAGCGCAAGCATACCGAGCGAGATGTCGATGTGAACGCCGCCAAGCGAGGTAACGCGATCGAGTAGGACCGCGACGCCGGTAAGACCGCTCGGAAGCAGGTCGGCGGGCCGAATGAACGCCTGGATCAGGAATGTCTGGAGAACGGCGGAAATGGTGACCGCCACGGCAGTAATGGCACGGCGAACGATGGTGAGGCGGCCGAGCACGAGCACGCGGTCCGTGAGCTGATCGATGGCATTCGCCACGTAGGCTCCTTTCGAAGGCAGATGTGGTTGTGGGGCATGCCCGCGATTGTAGCATGGAGCGAGAGGAGGCGCTTTAATTCACCCTCTCTCGACGACCAAAACGGGACCAGCAACCCCCACGACCAAAGGGCAAAATTCCAAGTGAGTAGACTTTTTACGATCTGCCGAGCACACCCAAAACCGCCACCCCTGTGACCTGCGGTTTTACTAGAGCGGATGCACTTTGTGCTCGGCCTGCGCCAAAAAGTCTACTCACTTAGCCCGAATCGAAGCCAAACAGATCAAAATCGAAACCAAATTGAGCCAGTCCACCGCAAAAAAACGTTTGAACCCGTGCTTCTTGCGGTGAACCGACGCTACAGAGCGGCCAAAATGTCGGTCAGATTGTCGATAACGGCATCGGCTCGTGACTGATCCAGGTTGACGCCCTCGTGCGGACGCAGCGCCAGGACGCGAGCGCCGGAACGTTTGCCAGCCTCAATCCCCATAGGCGAATCCTCGATAACCAGGCACTCGGCAGGCTCCAGCCCCAGCGCCTCCATGGCACGAAGGTAGATCTCGGGGTCGGGCTTAAACGCACTGCACTCGTGACCGCTGATGGTGTAGTCCAGCACGTCGGCAATACCGGCGATATCCACTAGCTCGTCGATCAGCTCGCGATAGGACGAGCTCGCGATGGCACACTTCACGCCGCGCTCGTGTAGCTCACGCATCACCGGCTCCGCCTGCTCGTTGAGCAGCTCGGCATACGGAACGGGATGGTCCGGGCTGTAGACCTGCTTGTACTCCACGCGCAGGCGCTCGCGCAGCTCAATATCGTCGGGCACCAGCGCCTTCCAAATGGCGGGCTCATTAGACCCCGAAAGATCAGGAATCTCGTCAAAGTGGAAGCCCTTTTCCTCCATAAACGCCACGCGGCGACGGTTGTAGAACCACTCGGTATCGACCAGCACGCCGTCCATGTCAAACAGCACTGCCTTGATCATACGCATCTCCTCCCACCTGCCAAAAAGGGACAGGTTTATTTTGGTAGGTTTCATCTGAGGTTTTGTGACGCGACAAACACGCCCTCCCCAGAGCAAAAAGGGGATGGGGCGCAAACCCCATCCCCTCTCAATCAACCCGTAAGGTCTACTTACTTGTGATTAGTAGGAAAGCTTCCACATATAGCGACGCATGGTCAGCGGGTGCTGACGGGCCTCGGCGATCTGGTTGCCGTACTCGCGCATAACGGCGAGGTGCAGCAGCGGGTTGAAGTAGGTGATGACGCTCGCGGGCACGGCGTCGGCCAGGCCGTAGTCCTTGGAGTCGATCAGAGCGACCTTGGCGCCCATGCGCTCAAGGAAGGTGAGGGCGCGGGCGTCCATCGGACGGGTGGCGCCATCGGACATGAAGAAGACGTAGGGCTTACCCTCGGTGGAAACCTCGAACGGGCCGTGGAAGTACTCGCCGGTGTTGTAGGCGGCGGCGTCGATCCACTGCATCTCGGTGAACAGGAAGGCGGCGTGAGAATAAGCCATCTTCTCGGAGGCACCGGAAGCCATGAAGTAGATCATCTTGTCGTCCTTGAAGTCCTCGGCGAACTTCTTGGCGAGCTTCTTGCAGTGCTGAGCAGCGTTCTCGCAGAGCTCGAAGACGTTGGTGAGGCCGGTGATCATGTCCTCGTAGTGATCATAGCCCTCGGTCTGCTGAAGGATCTCGAGAGCAAGAGCGATGGCATAGCCGGGCTTCTCGCACTTGGCAGCGTAGTTGGCGTGGAAGCCGTGAACGATGACGTGATCGGCATCGACGGTCAGAGCGGAGCCAGCCTTGTTGGTGAGGGAGACGACCGGGCAGTTGTGCTTCTTGGCGGTCTTGTTGGCCTCGACGGTCTCGGGCGTGGAGCCACCGAGGGAGCAGGTGATCACGAAGGTGTGCTCGTTGACCCAGGAGGGCGTGTCGTAGTTGAACTCGTTAGCGGTGAAGATCTGAACGTTCAGCTTGTCCGTGTTGTTGGCCAGGAAGTACTTGGCGGGGTAAAGGTCGGACATGGAAGCGCCGCAGCCGACGAAGGCAACGCTGTGAATCTCGTGGTTGGACAGGACGTCAGCGACGATCTGCTTAGGGAGGTTAAGGTCGATCTCGTACATCTGACACATTCCTTTCGATTTTTTGCGGCGCCACATTGCCGGACGCTCGCAGGGTTACCGTGATATGAGCCGAGTCGCCGGCCCGTTGAGGATGTGACAAAGGGACTGTCCCTTTGTCACATTAGGGATGGAAGCCTGCCTGGGGTATGGGATGCCAGGCAGGCCCCCGGGGAAAGCGGTTAGACGCTTGGTCGCGACTAGGCCAGGATGCCGGCCGCGGAGAGGGCGATGCCGCCCACGATGGCGATCACGAGAAGCCAACCGGTGTTGACGTTCTTCTTGATGAGCCAGTACATAAGGCCGGTGAGGCCGAGGGAGATCATCTGGGGCATCATGCCGTCCAGGATGTCCTGGATTACAACGGTGCCGTCAGCGAACTGCAGCGGGGTGGTGGCGCCGATCAGCGTAGCGATCATGCCGCCCACGGACATAAGACCCACGATGCCGCAGACATACATGAGCTTCTCCATGAGGTCGCCGCCCTGAAGCTTGCTCAGGTACTCGTGGCCGCCCTGATAGCCCATCTTGGCTGCGAACCAAGTGATCAGCACGGAGGGGACGATGGAGATGAGCATGGCCAGGATCGGGCCCATGATGGAGCCCTGCTGAGCCAGCTGAACGCCCAGGCCAAAGGCGATAACGCGGATGGTGCCCTGGAAGAAGGAGTCACCGATACCGGAAAGCGGGCCCATGAGGGAGGTCTTGACCGCGTTGATCGAATCGGGGTCGAAGTTCTCGGGATCCTTGGCGTACTCCTCCTCCATGGAGGCGGCGAGGCCTAGGACGAAAGCGCTCGTCTGCGGGGTGCAGTTGTAGAACGCCATGTGACGGTGGTAAGCCTCTTTCTTAGCAGCGAGCTGCTTGGGGTCGGACTCATCCGGATAGAGGCGATCGAGCGTGGGAACCATGCCGTAGAGGAAGCCCATGTTCATCTGACGCTCGTAGTTCCAAGAGGACTGGATAGCCCAGGAGCGCCAGAAGAACTGGCTGACCTTCTTGTTCAGGGACACGTCCTTGGTTGCGGTTGCCATAGTGTGTTCCTCCTTAGTCTTCGTCGTCTTCGAGCGGATCGTAGTCGGAATCGACACCGGCGGCTGCATGGGAACCGTTGAACTTGAAGCCCATGAAGACGACAGCCAGGCACACACCGATCAGAGCGACCGCGATGACGGACAGGTTGAGGTAGGCGGCGAGCAGGAAGCCGATGAACAGGAACGGAGTCATACCCTTCTTGATCATCATGGTGAGCAGCAGGGCCAGACCGTAGGCGGTCATGATCTTGGTGGAAACGTTAAGACCAGTGGACAGCCACTCGGGAACCATGTTGACGATGGCCTGGACCAGGTCGGTGCCAACATAGACGGCCAGGAAGATCGGCAGGAAGTACATGATGGCGTACAGACCGGCGCCGACGCAGATATGCATGCGGTAGGCGGTCTTGAACTTGCCGTTATCGATCGCGCTATCGGCCACATGCGTAAGGGCGGCGATGATCGAACGGAACACGATGCCGAGGAGCTGACCCAGGACGGCGACCGGGATGGCGATCGTCATGGCAGTCTCGGCGGAAGCATCGGTCAGGCACGCGAAGGCAGCGGCCACGATGCCGCCCAGGACCATATCGGGCGGAACGGCGGCGCCAACCTGCACCAGGCCCATGGACACGAGCTCGACGGCGGCACCGACGGCAAGGCCGGTGGGCACATCGCCCAGCAGCAGACCGACGAGCGTAGCGCCAACGAGGGGCTGCTCGAAGTTAAGACGACCGAGCAGGCGGGAGTCCCACATGCAGAACACGCCGACGAGGCCGACGAGCACCGCACTGATGAACGTATTCATACCCTTCTCCTTTCAGTCAGGCAAAAGCCTGGTTGATTACAGCTTGGCGTCGATGTCGACGCTCTGATACGTAGGGGTCTGCTGGACGTAGAGCTTGATGCCCATGTCGAGCAGCTGGTTGACGTCGGCCTTCTGGGTGGCGTCGAAGAAGACGGAGCTGTCCTTGCCGCCGACCTGCTCGGCACCGTCGTGGTTGGCGGTGGCGCCCAGGTTGATGGCGTCGAGCTTGTAGCCCTGGCAGAACTGCAGCATCTCGGCCGTGTTGCCAAAGACGAACATGACGCGCTCGCCGAGGGTGTTGAGCTTGTCCATCTTGGCGAGGGCACGCTCGACGGTGAAGACGTTCAGGCGCACGCCCTGGGGCTTGGCCAGCTTAAGAGCGCCCTTCTTGATGTCATCGTTGGCGGCAGCGTTGTCGACGACGATGATGCGCTCGGCCTGAACCTTGGTGGTCCAGGTAAAGACGACCTGGCCGTGCAGCAGACGGTAGTCAAGACGTGCGAGGACGATCTTGGCGGGACCGGAGCTGTGACGGGGCGCCTTGGCCTTCTTAGTGGGGGCCGCGGCAGCCTCGACCGGTGCGTTGGGGTTGGTCAGACCGGTGCGGGCCTCGTTGATGAGGGCCGCGAGCTCGGCGCCCTTGACGGGGGCGGGGCTCATAGCAAGCGTCAGTGCCAGCGGAATGTTGAAACCGCTGATCACCGTGAATGCCGCACCGTTGCGGGAAAGCTCGACCATGCTGTTGTTGACCGAGCTGCCGAGCATATCGGTCAGCACATAGACGGTGTCGTCCGCGTTGAACGTGGCGATCATGGCGTCCACCTTATTGGTGATGGGCTCCTTGTCGTCACGAGCAAGCGACACGACGTGGACGTTCGACACGTCGCCGAGAACCATCTCGAGCGTGTCTTTGGCGCCTGCGGCCAGGCCGCCATGAGATGCGAGAATGATCTGATTCATCTTGCCTCCTCCTTTTCGTTATGGTCATTATAACGTCTTATACGTTGCTTATATTGATAATTAGTATATAAACCGTTCGCGGGTGAAAAACGACCGTTGGCGGGTTTAACGCACTTGAAACGTTGGGGCTGGGTAGGCCGACGCTGGCTGGATAACCCCAGGTCGGACACCGCGCGCAACCCCCTATCGCACGAAGTACCAGGGGCTTTCCTGCACGGTGAGCTCCAGCGCAATGCCCGTGCGCTCGCGGAACAGATCCATGTCCTGCGATTTCTCCGTCCACCACGCGTTGGGCTTAAAGGTCATGCTCTCGACAATACGTTTGGCAATGACGCTGTTGCGCAGCTTGGAAAAGTCGGTGTTCATAATCACGATGGACGCGAGCACCAAAACGATGCCCAGAACTTTGATCGCGCCGGCGGGCTCGGCGTAGACACCAATGCCCAGCAGTACGGTGACGACTGTCTCGAATGACATTACGACGGGAACTTTCGACGTCTCGAGCCCCATGGACAGACCCTGCATATATAAGATGTAAGCCACGGCTGTGGGGATGAGTCCAAAGCCAAGGAACAGCAGCAGCAGCTGTGGCGACATTGCCGCGGCGACATCCGGCCACGGAGCCGCGATAGCTGCCATAACCGCACCGCCAAAAACAAAGCCCCAAAACGTGACAGCCAGCGGGTGGACCGTCTTGGTTGCTATCCGGCTAAACACCGCGAGCGACGCACCACAAAGGCCTGCAATCACGCCCGACGTGACGCCCCAAACCGAAAAATGAAAACCGGAAAGGTCGCCATTGGTCACCGCAAGCACGCAGCCAACGATGTTAAAGACAATGGCGACGAGCTTGTTGAGGGTCACGTCCTCGCGATAAAGGACGCGGCCGAGCGCGACGCCAAACACCGGCGACGTGTAGAGCAGCACCGATGCCGTGGACATGCCCACCTCGCGCATGCACTCGTAATAGCAGGTGTTGGCGGCAGCCAAACCGACGATACCGACAAGCGCGCAGGAAACAAGCTCTTTAGGGCTTGCCTTGAACAGGGTCAGCGGACCCTGAACCACGGTAGACCCCTCACCCGGACGGCAGCCCATAAACATCAGGACCGGCGCCAAGATAAGCGCTCCGACCAACAAGCGAAAGGCAGCCATGCTCTGGGACGAAACGCCCATGGCTGAGATGCCGTTTACAAAGATTCCGATGCTGCCCCACATAAGCGCGGCGACCAGCACCAGCGCATAGCCCAGATTGCTTTTCTTCAACGCAGCCTCCTCGGTATTGTTTCCAATATGTTTCACACTACGTTATAGTCGTTATATACATTTTTCAAGACACAAATCGCCGAACGGAAAAATCTGCTTCCCCACATACTCATTGGGGACGTTCCCAAATGACTAGTCATTTAAGAACATCCCCAACGTCTAAGGCACCGCTGGTTGAGCATAAGTCAGCGAGCGGGCCGCATTTGAGGCAAGGTGGCGTGAAACGAAAGGGCGCTGACCTTCTGGTCGCGCCCTTGAAGTTGAACGTCAGATTGTCCAAATGCGGTCCGCGCAGCGTCGAGCCGTTACGCGGTTTGGTAAAACCGCGTAACTCTTAGTAGTCCAGCTTCCACATGTAGCGGCGCGTCATGTAGTCCTTGTGGGTGACGGCAGAGAGTGCACGCATGTACACGTTGTTGAGGATCGGCGCAAAGATCAGGTGGTTGAAGTATTCGCTCACGCTGTCCTTGATGTCGTTGAGGCCGAGCTCCTTGGCGTCAAGCTGATAGACGCGCTCGCCACCGTACTGGTTAACGAAGCGGATGCCGCGCTCGTCGTTGCAGCGGCTGCGGCCGACGCTGATAAGCTGGAACAGCGAGGTGCGCTTGTCCAGGATCTCGAAGGGGCCGTGGAAGAAGTCGCAGGTGTTGATGGTGCAGGAATCGATCTGCAGCATCTCCTGCACGTTGCAGATGCTAAAGACGTAGGCGGCACCAAAGAGCGGGCCCTGGGCCATGACGTTGATGCAGGGCTTGTCGGCGTTCTGCTCGGCCCACTTGGCAGCGAGCGGACGGGTGTACTCGACGGCCTTGCGATAGATGGGGTCGACCAAGTCGAACGCGGCCATAGCGGTCTCGTACTCGGCATAGCCCTCGGTCTGCTGCGTAAGCTCCATGGCGATCATGGTCACGACGGCGGAGTTGGTGCGGCCCATGCAGGACTCATCGACAGCCAGGCTGTCGTACTGGATCTTGTAGTCGCAGACCTCGGTGAGGCCGGACTCGTCAACATAGATGGCGATGGTGCTGGCGCCGTGGTCCTTGGCGACCTGGGCGGCGACGATGGTCTCCTTGGTGCCGCGCATAGACACGACGACGGCCAGGGTGTTCTCGTTGACGTAGGCCGGGGTGGCGTGCACGAACTCGTTGCTGGTGTAGCTGGAGCTCACGACCTGCGTGGCCTCGTGCTCCATAAAGTACTGGGCAGGATAGTTACCGCCGTTGGATCCGCCGGCGCCAATCCACACGACGCGCTTGATGCCGCCCTTGTCAGCCTTGTCAGCCAAAACCTGGGAGACGACGTCCTTAACCTGTTCCTGAGTAGTCATCGTGCATCAGCCTTTCTTCTCGTTTGATGCTCTCGATGGCATACAAGTTACATACATGTTTTGGTTATGTCGACTAGTTGTATGCTATATTTATCTCAGAAATTTTGCTGATGCAGTTTTCGATAACTAGCTACCAGCGGTTTTGTTGTTGTGTTGAATACATGCTTGCTTAGATAAGCATACAAGTTAGATATAGGCTGATCGCATGAACGCTTCATCTAAAAAGAAACTGAGCCAATACGAGCGCTTGGCGGGCATACTGCGCGACCGCATCGCCGCCGGCACCTACGCGCGCGGAGACAAGCTGCCGTCCGAGATGGAACTCATGGACGAATCGGGGCTGTCGCGCAGCACCGTGCGTCACGCGCTTAAGGTGCTCGTTGATGAGGGCCTGGTGCGCACCGAGCGCGGGCGCGGCGCCTTTGTGGCCGACACGCCGGCGCTCCACGAGAACAACCTGGTGTTTTCGAGCTACACGACACAGGTCCAGGGTCAGGGTATGAAGCCCACCACGCGCACGGTGGACTCGGGCTTTGCCAAGGCCGCGGGCAATGCGGCCAAGTTCTTCGATGTCGCCGTGGGCAGCAAGCTCGTCAAACTTGTCCGCCTGCGTTATCTGGACGATGCGCCGCTGTGCCTGGAGACCACCTATCTACCACCGAGCTTTGAAGCACTCATCGATCGCGATATCAACGGTTCGCTCTACGCCACGCTGCGCCAAGAATTCCATCGCGCGCCGGCACAGGGACATAAGACCTTTGAGGTGTGCTATGCCTCGCAAAACGAGGCGTTTTTGCTCAATGTTGAGCGCGGGCAGGCGCTGATCCTGATCACCGACTACGTCTACGACACCGACGGCCGCCCGCTCCATGTCTCCAAGCGCATCCAGCGCACCGACCGCGCCAAATACACTGAGCCCATCGGCTAACCTGCCAAAATAAACCTGTCCCTAAATGGTAGGTTTGGGAAGGTCGGGAAACCAGGTTGGTTTGGGTTGGTTAGGGACGCGCTCGGCTAGGACCAGCTCCATCCAGCACATGTCATACCAGCGGCCGAACTTTTGGGCGCAGCGGTCAAAGGCGCCTACCAGGCGATATCCCATATGGGCATGGAAATCCTGGCTGTTGTGCGTCAGGTACTCGTCGTCCTTATCGTGCGGCACGGCAATGAGCGCGCACATGTTGGTGATGCCCATCGCGACCAGGCATTGCTTGAGCGCGTCGTGCAGCTTGCGGCCCAGCCCGCCGTGGCGCACGTCGCGCGCCAGGTAGATCGATGTCTCGACCGACCAGTCGTATGCCTCGCGGCTGTTGAGCGGACTCACATAGGCATAGCCTACCGGACGCCCGTCCAGCTCCATCACCAGATACGGATAGCGCTTGAGCGTGCGCTCGATGCGCCCGGCGAACTCCTCAACGCTCGGCACCTCGTATTCGCAAGTAATCGCCGTCTGGCGCACATACGGCTCATAGATGGCAAGCAACGCCGGCGCGTCATCGAGCGTCGCCAGGCGAATCGTCGGCTCGGACATCTCGGTCATACAATCCTTCCCCCACAAAAGCAAAGGCCGCCCTGCGCCAAACCCAGGCGTAGGACGGCCCTCGTCATTGCATCAAGCTACAGGACAGCCGCCAACGCGTCGATGTCCTCCTGCGTCGTGGCCCAGCTGGTGCAAAAGCGCACCACCGTATGGGTCTCGTCGTACTTTTCCCAGTACTCGATTGAGGCATGCTCGCGAATGCGGGCCATGTCCTCGTTGGGCAGAATCACAAACTGCTGGTTTGTGGGCGTCTCCAAGAAGAACTGGTAACCGCGCTCGTGCAACACGCGACGCAGCGCCTGAGCGGTCTCAATCGCCTGGCGACCAATCTCAAAATACAGGCCGTCGGTAAAGAGCGCCTCAAACTGCACGCCCGTCAGGCGACCCTTGGCCAGCAGCGCGCCGTGCTGCTTAATGCGCGGAATGGGATGCGCCGGAGCGTGCATGCCGCAAAACACCACGGCCTCGCCGCACAGAGCGCCGCACTTGGTGCCACCGATGTAGAACACGTCGCACAGCTGCGCCAGCTCGGGCAGGGTAATGTCGCACTCATCGGCCGCCAGCGCATAGGCCAGGCGGGCGCCATCCACAAACAGCGGAATCTCGCGCTTCTGGCACACCGCATGAATCGCCGCGAGCTCGGCCTTGGAGTACAGCGTGCCGTACTCGGTCGACAGGCTCACATACACGGCGCCCGGAAACACCATGTGCTCACAGCTCTCGTTTTCGTAGAACACTTGGATATAGTTTTCGAAATCCTCAGCGTGCATCTTACCCTCATAGCCGGGGATGGCGAGCACCTTGTGGCCGCCAAACTCGATGGCGCCCGCCTCGTGACAGGCGACGTGACCAGTCTCGGCAGCAACGACGCCCTCGTAGGGCGCAAGCAGCATGTCGATCACCGTCGCGTTGGTCTGCGTGCCGCCCACCAGAAAAAACACGTCGGCATCGGGGGCCTGACAGGCCTCGCGGATAAGCTGCTTGGCACGCTCGGTGTGCGCATCGGTACCGTAGCCGGGCTGCGGCTCCATGTTGGTGTCGACGAGCGCCTGCAGCACTGCCGGATGTGCGCCGTGGGAATAGTCGTTGTTAAACGCGAGCATGGCAATCCTCTCTAGCCGGGCACGGGCCCGATGATTCAAACGGGGCTATTGTACGCCGTTGGGATAGGCAATGCGCGCGGCAAGGCACTCAAGCGCCAGCACCAGGGCAAAGCCGCAGCTCACGTCGCTCAAAAAGTGCGCTCCGATCACGATACGACCAAAGGCGACAAGCGCCGCAACCACAGCCGCCGCCCAAAAGACCACGCGACGGCGCGAGGGCTTTTCCTTAAAGGCTGCCGCGGGAAGCCCGGCGAGCATAAGGCCGATCGCCGCATGCGCGGTGTGCCCGCTCGCGAACGACTTGAACCCGTCCTTGATCACGCCGGCGGCGATATAGGTCCACTTGTCGGGATTGCCGATTACCCACCACGGCTGAAAATTGAGTCCCGGCGTGACCTCGATCACGCGCATGCGCGGGCGCGACCACAGCGGCTTGACGATCACGTTGAGGATAATGGCTTGAGCGGCCCACACGGCAAGCACCATCAACGCCCAGCGCGTGAGCTCGTCGGGCTCGGTCGTGCGCGTGAGGCGACAGACGATAAGGTTGGCAGCGATGACCAGCACAAACGTCAGTACCAGCTGAACCGCGATGAGTTTGCCGCCAACCTTTAGGGACGAGACGATCTCGTAGCCGGCCAGGCCAACGTTGACGAAGATGCCGAGCACGGCGAGCCATTTGCTCCCCCTGGAGTCGGGACGCACCGCGCGCACGAGCATGACGCCTGCGACGCTTGCCGTCAGCTCGAACGGCAGCTCGCCGGCGGCCTCGATAAAGCGGCCGTACATGCTGCCGATGTTGAACAGCGCGCTCGAGATCTGATAATCGAAGAAACTGCCCACGCCCAGACAAAGGCACAGGACAACCGCGATAATGGCGACATCTTTCTTATAGATATATCCGAACATGCTTTCCTTTCGATGAGGTCAGATTGCCCAAATGGGGCGTTTGCAGCGTCGACCCATTAGTCGTCGTCGCTTGCACCCAGCTGTTGCAGCAGCATGAGCGCCGCGGCCACGGGGCCGGTGCCGTCGTTGGCGTCGAGACCGCGACCCAGGCCGCTGCCCGCACCGGCGCCCGCCTTGTAGGGCACCGACAGCTTGCGGCTCTTGGGGAAGTTCACCGCACCGTAGCGGGTCTTGAGCTCAAAGGCCACCTTCTTGGGCACGTCGACACCCAAAAAAGTGATGCGTCCGCCGCTGAGCGTGACGCTCTCGAGCCCCAGGCGCTCGCCGCGAATGCGGATGCGCGCGCGGTTGAACAGGTTGAGCCCCGCCAACGGCAGCTCACCGTGCGCGGCCTCGGTCTCCTCCTGCACCTCGTCGATGCTCTCCAGGTCCTCGGCCGCCGCGAGCTTGCGGTACACGAGCACGCGCTGGTCCACCGCCGGCAGGTACTCCTCGGACAAGAAGTAATCGGCCGGCAGGTTAATGCCCACGCTCGCCGCCTCCACGCCGGCGTCGTCATCGCCGCGCGCCTCGGCCACGGCCTGGCCCAACATCTGCGTAAACAGGTCAAAGCCCACGCTCGACAGGTTGCCGTGCTGCTCAGCGCCCATCAGCGAACCGGCGCCGCGAATCTCCAGGTCGCGCATGGCGATACGCATGCCGCTGCCCAGGTCCTGGAACTCGGAAAGTGCAGTCAGGCGCGCCGTGGCCTCCTCGGTGAGAGGCAGCTCGCCCGGGAACATAAAGTACGCGTAGGCCTGCGTGACAGAACGGCCCACACGGCCCTTGAGCTGGTAAAGCTGTGCCAGACCCAGGCGCTGCGAGTCCTCGATGATGAGCGTGTTGGCGGTCGCGTTGTCGATGCCGCTCTCCACGATGGTCGTGGCGATGAGCACGTCGATCTTTTTGGTCGCGAACTCGATCATCACGTCCTCGACCTCACGCGGGCTCATCTTGCCGTGCGCCACGCCCACGCGCGCCTCGGGCGCGGCCTCGTGCACGCGCGCCACGGCGTCGTCGATGGTCTTGACGCGGTTTGACACGTAGTACACCTGGCCGCCGCGGCCCACCTCCAGGCGAATCGCCGCGCTCACCACGTCGGGGTCGTACTCCCCCACGTGCACGATCACGGGACGACGCCCAGTCGGCGGCGTGGTGATCAGGCTCATGTCGCGCACGCCGCTCGTGGCCATCTGCATGGTTCGCGGAATGGGCGTAGCCGAAAGCGTGAGCACGTCAATCTGCTCGCGCAGGTTCTTGAGCTGCTCCTTGTGCTGCACGCCAAAGCGCTGCTCCTCGTCGATGATCACCAGGCCCAGGTTCTTGGGGTTCACATCGGCCGAAAGCAGACGATGCGTGCCGATGAGCACATCGATCGTGCCCTCGGCAAATGCCTTGAGCGCGCGCTTTTGCTGCGCCGGCGTGCGAAAGCGGCTGAGCACCTCGACTTCAAGGCCAAACGGGGCAAAACGCTCAAAGAACGTCTCGTAGTGCTGCTGGGCCAGAATGGTCGTGGGGCAGAGCACCATGACCTGGCGACCGGAGTCCACGCACTTAAACGCCGCGCGCAGGGCGACCTCGGTCTTGCCAAAGCCCACGTCGCCGCACAGCAGGCGGTCCATGGGCTTGGGCGCCTCCATGTCGGCCTTGATGTCAGCGATAGCCTCCAGCTGATCGCGCGTCTCGTCGTAAGGGAAGCTCTCCTCCATCTCAATCTGCTCGGGCGTATCGGGCGGGCAGGCGATACCGGTAATCGACGAGCGGCGCGTATACAGATCGACCAGGTCAAACGCCAGCTTTTTGGCGTTCTTGCGCGCCTTGTTGGTAGCACGCGTCCAGTCGGCGGTGTTGAGCCTGGTCAGGCGCGGCTTGTCGCCGTCGGGACCAACGTAGCGCGTAATGCGGTCAACCTGCTCCAGCGGCACGTAGAGCTTGTCGCCGTCGGCATATTCCAGCAAAAAGTAGTCGCGCTCCCTGCCGCCCACTTCCTGGCGCGCGATCTCGCTAAAGAGCGCGATGCCGTGAGTGGCGTGCACCACGTAGTCGCCCGGCTTAAACGGGAACGTGATCTGCGTAATGTCCACCTTGCGGCGGCTGCGCGCGCGGTTGGCGTCCATGCGGGCGTTGAGGTCGGCGATTGAGAACACGGCCAGGTTGGCATCGGGCACCACCACGCCCTGCGGCAAGGCGGCATCGACAAAGGTCACGCGTCCGCGCGAGATGGTGGGCACGGCGGCGCCGGCGGCAGCCTGGGCGGCACCTGCCTCGAGCGAGCGGGCGTTGAGCGCGTCGGCCTTGCGTTCGCGAATTGCAGCATGAGCATCCTGGCGGACAGCACGATCGGCAGAATCAGCCGCTGCCACGCGCACACGGTCGCCAATAGCGCCCGCGTTTTCGGGCGCGGCCGTCAGCGACTCCTCAAAGGTAATGCCCTCATCGCCAAAGGTGAGCTCCATCGACTCGCGCGCACCGCGGTCGGGGATGGCAAACACGCAGGCATAGCGCTTGCCCACGACCTCCTGGATGCGCGTCATAAAGCGATTGTCCGAGCCCGCGATAGCCGGCTGCTCAATCTTGAGCTCCGCCGTAACCGCACCGCCGGCACGAATCAAGCTCACATAGTTCAGGCGCTGCTGGGCACCAAAGTCGAGCTGCTGGGCGCGCACGTACAGACCGTCCAAGCGGTCAATCCCCGCCTCGCCGGCGCGCGCCTCGATATCCTCGTAAGCGCGCAGGCAGTCATCGAACAGCGAGCGCGGCTCGGACAGCACCACGAGCGCCTTGCCGTTCACGTGCGCCAGCGGGCTCACGGTCTGGTCGTACATCACCGGCAAAAAGCGGTCGAGCTCAGGCGTGACGATGCGCGCATCCACCATCTCGAGCAGCGCCGCCAACTTGCTGTCATCCTGGCTGGCGCGGTAGAGCGCCACATGCATGTTGTGGACGGCGTCGTCGGTGAGTGCGAGCTCGCGACAGGGGAAGATCTCGATGCTGTCCTCGTTGCCGATGGTCTGGCCCGTGGAACTCACCATGCGGCGGATACGGTCGATCTCGTCGCCGAAAAACTCGATGCGCACGGGCGCCTTTTCCTGTGCAGGGAACACCTCGACGGTGTCACCGTGCACGCGGAACAGGCCGGGTGCATCGGCGGCGCCGGCATTGGTGTAGCCCATGCCCACCAGGCGCTGCGGCACCTCGTCAAAAGGGATCTCCTCGCCCACCGCAAAGGTCGTGGACTCCCAGTAGCGACTCTCGACCGGCGGCACGCAGCGCAGCAGTGCGCGGGCCGAAGCGACCATAATGCAGTTGTCGCCGCGCACGATGCGCCCGAGCGCCTCGCAGCGCTGCGCCACCACGGCGTCGTCGGGCGCCTGCTCGCGCCACGGATAGTCCTTGCGCTCGGGGAAGCGGCACACGTGCGCCAGCCCCACATAGGCGGCAAGGCTGCGGGCGGCACGATCGGCCGCGTCCTCGCCGCTCACAATGTAGACCGTGGGGCGCGGACGGCGCGCAAACTGGGCGGCGGCCATAAGCGTGCGACCCGACTGAGACACGGCCAGCGTCACGTCCTCGCCAGAATCGAGCCCGGCCTCGACGGTCTGCAGCGCCTCGGCAGTGTAGAGCTGCGCGGCTATACGGTGAATGAGCATGCTGTTCCTCCGGCATCGCAACGCCAAAAGCCCACCGGGGCAAGCTCGGCGGGTCGTACGTCAAATACATTGTCTGTCATGGTAGCGCATGGAGAGAACTCCGGCTCAAGGGCAAACCCGGCCCCGCAAAAAACGCCAGACGAAGATGCGTTCCGCCCTACCCCGTCACGCGCACGCTGGGGCACAAATCTGCCAGCGGACACTCGTCGCACTTGGGTTTGCGGGCGTCGCAGATCTCGCGACCAAAGGTAATCCACTGATGGTTGACCGACTCCCAATACTCGTGCGGCAAAATCTGGAGCAGATCCTGCTCGGTCTTGAGCGGCTCCTTGGCATGCGTCCTGGGGCTCAGCATCAGGCGGTGTGCGATGCGGTTGACGTGCGTATCGACCGCGATGCCCTCCACGATGCCAAACCCCACGTTGAGCACGATGTTCGCCGTCTTGCGGCCAACGCCCGGCAGCTTGACGAGCTCCTTCATGTCGGCCGGTACCTCGCCGCCATAGTCGGCGACGATCATCTGCGCGGCCTCGACGGCATGCTTGGCTTTGCTCTTGTAGAAGCCGAGTGACTTGATGGTGTCTGCCACGTCAGCCACGCTCGCCCCGGCCATGGCCTCGGGCGTGGGCCAGTGGGCAAACAGCCGCGGCGTCACCTTGTTGACCTGCGCGTCGGTCGTTTGCGCCGAGAGTAGCACCGCGATCAGCAGGCGGAAGGGATTCTCGTGGTCCAAAAAGCACTCGACCGGGCCATAGCGACGGTTGAGGCGCTCGCACACCTCGATGGCGCGCTCGCGCTTGGCGGCATTGGTCTCGCGTGGCATAACGACTCCTCGGCTCAACGGCACAATAAACTTATGGGCACAATTGTCCCACGTCCGAGACGCTTACGCCTCCAAGAATGCGCCGGTCTGACGGCTCCACAGGCTCGCGTACTCGCCACCCGCCTCGACGAGCTGCGCATGCGTGCCGTCCTCGACAATCTCACCATCGGCCAGCACCACAATGCGGTCGAGCGCCGCCACGGTGGACAGGCGGTGCGCCACCACAATGGAGGTGCGCCCGTGCATCAGGTTCTCGAGCGCCTCCTGCACCAGCGCCTCGGACTCGCTGTCGAGGGCAGAGGTCGCCTCGTCGAGCACTAGAATCGGCGCGTCGGTTAGGATGGCGCGGGCGATAGCCACGCGCTGACGCTGGCCGCCCGAGAGCTTGACGCCGCGCTCACCCACCATGGTGTCAAAGCCACGGGGCAATCGGTCGATAAACTCCAGGGCATTGGCCAGGCGCGCGGCCTCGCGAATCTGCTCGTCGGTGGCGTCGGGGCGGCCGTAGGCGATATTCTCGCGAATGGAGCGGTGGAACAGCAGCGCCTCCTGCGGCACGTAGGCAACCTGGCGGCGCAGGCTCTGCTGCGTGCAGCGCGAGACGTCCTGGCCGTCCACGAGCACGCGGCCGCCTTGCACGTCGTCCAGGCGCAGCAACAGCTTGGTGAGCGTCGTCTTGCCCGAGCCCGATTTGCCCACCAGACCCACGCGCTGGCCCGCCGCCACATGGAGCGTCAGATCGTTGAACACGCTCTCGCCCGCCGCGGCGTCACGGTATGCAAAGCTCAGGTGCTCAAAATCAATCGCGCCCTCGGTCACTTTGAGCTCGGGGGCGTTCTCGTCGTCTGCCACCAGACGCGGCTCGTCCAGCACGCGTGTCATCTCTGCCGCATCGCCCAAAGCGCGGTTGATACGCTGCATCATGGAACTCACATAGTTCAGGCGCATGGTGAGGTTGTAGGTATAGGTAAAGATCATGACGAGCGAGCCGGCCGAGATGCCAAACCACGCATTGCCGCCCGCCACGAACACACTCACCACGGCCATGGTGATGACGATAAGGCCCGAGGTCGTAAAGTTGCGCTGCATCATGGCGTGCATCGAGACCGTCTCGGCGTCGCGCGCGGCGCGGTCGGCAGTATCGAACAGATCGCGTTCAAAGTCCTCGCGCCCGCAGGTCTTGACGGCCAAGATGTTCGTGACCGCGTCGGAGAGCACGCCCGAGAGCTTGTTCTGCGCGGCGGACGTCGCGGCCGAAAGCGGCATGATGCGCTTGTACATAAGCCAGACAAACGCGATGTAGACGACCATGATGCACACCAGGATCACGGTAAACGTCGGCACCACCGGGGCGAGTGCGGCCACGGTGCAGATGACCGAGGTGATGGTGGGGATGAGCGAATACACCGTCACGTCGACCAGACCCGTGTAACCGCTCATAAAACGGCTTGTCTGGCTCACAAGCGATCCGCCAAAGCGGCTGGTATGGAATGTCATGGATTGATTGGAGAGCGTATCGAAGCACAGGCGCGCCAGGTGGTAGTTGCCCGCAATCTCGAGCTTGTAGACGGTGTAGTCCTGCAGCTTGGAGAGGATTTGACCCACCAGGTTAACGAGTACGAGCGCCAGGATATAGGGGGCGAAGACCTCAAACACCCGGTCACCCGCCACGGGACCGGCCTGGACGCGGTCGACGATGAGGGCCATCACGTAGGTGTTGGCAAACGTGAGCAAAAAGATGTAGCCCGCCGACGAGAACACCGAGAGAAAGACGATCAGCGGCTGCGTGCGCGTGACGTCCCAAAAACGCTGCAGCGTGCGGCGCACGGTGGAGCGTTTGAGCGGACTGGTGCTTCTCTGAGACATGGGCTTCCTTTCGCGTCTGATAGGGCGAAACGCCATTGTTGCACATTGAAGCGCACTTCAGGCAAGCACGATGCGAAAAGCAGCGGGGCACCCGCGTTTACACCGGCGCCCCGCCGTCAGATGCAGCTAGTCCTCGTCTTTTTGGCCTGCGAGCAGGCCTGCGGACTCCAAGCCCAAAATCGCGTCGGCTTCCTCAGCATCCTCCAGCGCGTCGATGTCCTTGAGCTTGCGCTCCATGACGTTGGTGCGCGTGGTAATGATGCCCTCGACCGTTTTGCCCGCGGTCTCGATCTGCTGTTGGGCGCGGCGCAGCGCCGCCTGATAGCGCGGCAGCTCGGCCTTGACGGCGGAGAGCACGCGCAGTACGTCGTCGGTACGTTTTTGCAGCCTAAACGTCTGGTAGCTCATCTGCAGACTATTGAGGATGGCCGCCATGGTGCTGGGACCGGCTACGTTGACGTGATAGTCGCGGCCCAGGATCTCGATAAGCCCGGGGCGGCTGACGATCTCGGCGTACAGCCCCTCAAACGGCACGAACATGATGCCAAAGTTGGTCGTTGCCGGCACACTCAGGTACTTTTCGCAGATGTCCTTGGCCTCGCGTTTCACCATCGTATCGAGCGTCTTGCGCGCTGCGGCGACGGCCTCAGCGTCACCAGACTCCTGGGCGTCGAGCAGATGCTCGTACGCGTCGCCCGGAAACTTGGAGTCGATCGGCAGCAGCACGGGGTCGCCCTCGTCTACCGGCAGCCTGACAGCAAACTCAACGCGTTCCGAGGCGCCGGGCTTGGTGGCGACGTTTTCCAGATACTGGTCGGGCGTAAGGATGTCCGCCAGGATCGCGCCCAGCTGCACCTCGCCCAAAATGCCACGCGCCTTGACATTGCCCAGCACGCGCTTAAGGTCGCCCACGCCGGTGGCGATAGACTGCATGTCGCCCAGGCCCTTGTACACGGCCTCGAGCTGGTCGCTCACCTGCTTAAACGATGCCGACAGTCGGTCGTTGAGTGTGCGAGAGAGCTTCTCGTCCACCGTCGCGCGCATTTGGTCGAGCTGCACGTTGTTGTCTTTGCGGATGGCGCCCAGCTGAGCATCGACCGTCTCGCGCACCTTGTCCAGGCGATGCTCGATGCCTTCGCGGTTGGCGCCAAGCTGTTGGGCCGTCTCGCGGCGCAGGTCATCCATACGGTCGCCGGCCTGCGAGAACTCGCGCGCAATGGTCAGGTAGCGCTGCTGCTCTACGGCGGCGTCGGTCGTCTGCTGCTGCGCGATGGCATTTGCTGTGCGACGGGTTTCGGCCAACGCGACGTTCAGGGTGTCGAGCGTGCTGTTGGCCTGCTCGAGCGCTACCAGCGTTTCCGCGCTACTGTCGCCACGCTCCCGCAGCTCGGCACGCAGGCTCTTGAGCTGGAGGGCGCAAGCCACAGCAACCCCCACCGCCACCAAGGCAATCACAACAAGCGCAATATCAATAGCAGACATAAACTCCGCCCAACAAACCCAATCGAGCACCAATCAAAACCGCGATCAATCTTACCCTGTCAAACGCAGCTCATGTCCAATCGAGCGCAGACAAGTTACCTTTGCGCTATGGGTGCTGGTCCGCTAGCTCTCCCAGCTGGCGCGGATGGTTGCTGCGACATCCCCCAAGCGCTGACCAAGAGCTGCCAAGTGCTGAAGTACCTCATTGGGCGAGGCGCCGTTGAGGATGCACGTGAGGGCATATGAGGCCAAGAAGATTGTCGCGAGCCCCATCGGGATCAGCACGATCATCGCCAGCGTACGCAGGCGCTGGGCCCAGAGACGGTGACGCGCACGACGTTTATCGAACGCGAGCTCCTGCGCATATGAATCTTGCTGTACGGAATAGGCCTCTGGCGCCGATTCACACCCGGGCACAGCTGCAGGTACAGCAGCGGGCACGACATTTTGCGCAAAGGGCTGGGCTGCCGCCCCTTGCATTTGCACCTCCATGAGTCGTTGCTGCTGACGCAGCATGCGCTCAGCTTGCTGCTGCGGAGTCTCAAGAAACAGATCCATGCTGGCCTCCAAAATCGGAGCATTCGACGCTTATGACCAGCATCCCGCACCGCCATGACCGCGACAACGCAATCGCCGGCAATAGCCACAAAGTTTCTTTTGCTCAAAAGCCGTCGAAAAGCTCAACAACTCCCCTACCAGCACTTTCTCTGAGCTTTTTTCGCCAGCAATCTTTTGGCCTTCCACCCTTACGCCAACTGACCAAAATCTAACCAAAAGCTTGACGAAAATTGTGAAGACAGGGACCCCACACAAAAACGTGCCGCCCCAAAAGGGGCGGCACACAAACCAATCTATTAGTCAAAACTCGCTGGCAAGCTCGCGCCGTCAGACCCGCGGCGTATGCCTTTGCCTCGCGCGACCCTGCGAAGCCGTGAGCGAGAGGGAAAGGGATGCGCCGCGGGTCTGACGCCCGGAGCGGTAAAGCCAGCAGTTGCCCCGCGCTCCGCAGTCGGTGATAGCAGGCTACATGCCCGCAAGGCCCCGAGAGGCGGTGGCACACATAAACGCCAGGACTAGGATCACGAGTGAGCCCGCGATGTCGACTAGCACGCCCATTGCGCGACGCTCAAACAGCCAGCTCTCAAAGTGCGGAGCGACGTTGCGCCAAACACGCCACAGCAAGATGCCCATACCGATGACGCCCGGGATATTGAGCAGTAGGATCTCGGAGCACAAAAGACCGATCAGGTTGCCGGCGACAAAACCAGCGTCGCCCTCGCAGTATTTGCGGTAGACCATATACAGCATGTACGCTACAAACGGCTGTAAACACGCAGAAATAAACGTGACCACCATCGAGGGGTCCTGCGAAAAGACCTCGGTGAGTTTATCGACACTCGTGGCGTCCTTCGAAGCCAAGAACAAACCGATAACCACAAGGGGCACCACGCCCAAAATTACCTCGACCAGAGTAAACAACTTGGCAGTCAAATCCTCACTAGCCGAATTCAAATAAGGCGCCCACTCAGGATGAGCATGCGCACCGACCTTCTTGTCTTTCTCGGCACAATCGGCCTTTTTACCCTCGACAACCCGACGGCCAGGATCCTTGCGAGTTCCCGCCGCAGCAACCCGAGCCCGAGATTTCTTACCCATAAAAAACACCCCATCAGGTAGTAGATAAACTAAAAGTCGCTACCCAGTGTACCCCACCCATGAACGGTGCCGTCCCAACCAGCCCCCACACAAAACGTGCCGCCCCAAAAGGGGCGGCACACAAACTTTAATATCAGCTTTTCTGTAGCGAGCACGCGACGACCCGAAGCCGGAGCGCAGGGCGGGGAAATACCTTTGCCTCGCGCGACCCTGCGGAGCCGTGAGCGAGAGGGAAAGGTATTTCCCCGCCCTGCGCTCCGCAGTCCACGTTCGTATCGGCGCTAGTAGTTCACCACCTGCTCCTCAAAGTACGCCTTCGGGTGGTTGCACACCGGGCACACCTCAGGCGCCTCGGCACCCACATGCAGGTGCCCGCAGTTCAGGCACTTCCACACCTTTACGCCCTCACGCTCAAACACCTCGCCCGACTCGATGCGCTCGACGAGCTTGTTGTAGCGCTCCTCGTGGGCCTTCTCGACGGCGGCGACACCACGGAACTTTGCGGCAATCTCGGCAAAGCCCTCTTCCTCGGCGGTCTTGGCAAACTCGTCGTACATCGTGGTCCACTCGTAGTTCTCACCCGCGGCGGCATCGCGCAGATTGTCCAGGGTATCGGGGACGGCGCCATCGTGCAGATACTTAAACCACAGTTTGGCGTGCTCGGACTCGTTGCCAGCCGTCTCGGCAAAGATGTTCGAGATTTGAACGTAGCCGTCCTTCTTGGCCTTGGAGGCATAGTAGCGATACTTGGTGTGTGCCTGGGACTCACCGGCAAAAGCGGTCTCGAGGTTCTTCTTGGTTTGAGAATTCTCAAAATCCATAGGTGTACTTCCCTTCAACGCATGCCGCCCGTAGGCTTCGAGCGGCCTCGTCTTTAGGATGCCCTCATGTCGGAAATCTAAACCTTACAATCCTGTTCTTCAGATTTGCACGGGCTAAATGCTCAGCCAGCGATCGCCCTCGGCTCGGCAAAAGCCCTCACGCTCCAGATCAGCTAGAATGCCCGCGATCAAGTCGCACTCGACCGGCCCGCGACCGGCTGCCGCTTCCATCTCGTTAACGCCCACCACGGTATCAGCAAGCGTAATCCCCGCCGGCTGGCCATCGCGCGCTGCCAGCAACATACGCACGATATGCGCGCGCTTTTGGCGACGTGAGCCCTCAAACTTTGATTGACGGCTATAGCCCGCCGAGCGTCTGGACGGATTGGACAACGTCTTTTTTAGATATGCGCCGTAATCCAGCAACGCGTAATACCACGCGCGCGGCGTGTCGGCATCATCGAGCGGCACGGCAAAGGGAGCGATCTCGTCGGTCGCCGCACCGGGGGCCGCCGGACAGGCCGCCTGAATCAGCGGCACCAGCTCGCGATCGGGAACAGCCGGTACATCGGGAAAGAAGTGATGCAGAAAGACCGTGCGCACGTTGGTCTCCAGATACACGCCCGGAAGATCAAACGCAAACGACCGGATACCTTGCGCCGTTGCCGGTCCAATACCAGGCAGAGCGACCAAGTCACGCGTCTCACGCGGAAACTCACCGTCCCAGTCCTCCACAACGCGTTGAGCGGCCTTGTGGAGCGCCAGAGCGCGTCGGTTGTAGCCCATCCCCTGCCATGCGTCCAAAACGTCCGAGGGCGCCGCCTGCGCAAGTGCCTGCACAGTCGGAAAGCGATCGAGCCACGCCGGCATACGCGTCTCCACGCGTGGCACCTGTGTTTGCTGCAACATGACCTCGGAAAGCCAAATGATGTACGGATCGCGCGTGCGGCGCCACGGAAGGTCGCGATAACGCAGGACCCCTTCCGAACGAATCATCGAACGAAAGGGGTCCTGAATCATGGCTATACTCCTTATGCGGCGCTATTCCTCCCGGTAAGCGCACGCGCAGGTGGCGTACTCGGGAAACGCTTCGCGGTCGGCGAACTTGGGATCGACGGCCGGGAACTGGCGGTGAGCGACGATGTCGCCGAGCGAAACGGAATCGAGGTAGTCGCGCATCAACGCCTGGGCTCCGGCCCACAGGGGATGATAGCAGCACGCGCCCATGCGCGCACAGTCACCATCGGGCGCGGTGCAATCGTTCATAACCATAGGGCCCTGAACGGCCTCGACGACCTGACGAATGGTGACGTCGTCCGGACTGACCTTGAGACGCATGCCACCGTGGACGCCACGCAGGCTCTCCACAATACCGGCCTGGACCAAACCGTGCTGAATCGAGCGGGCAAACGAATACGGGACATTGACCTCTTCGGCAGCGGTGCGAACAGAAAGCAAACGCTCCGGATCCTCGGCAAGCATCGCCAACATACGAAGGGCGTAATCAGTCTTCCTCGATATGTCCATTTTTCCCCTTTCAAGGAATACGAACAGCTCGAACGAGCTCCGGGGCCGAGCTTGTGTCGAGACGCTAAATGACCGCCAGGACATCCAAATGGTAAATCGGATATCCACTGAACGCCGCGCTCGGAGCGAAATGCATCAGATGCGGCCTACAGTGCAATTTAGTATAACCTAACCCCCTGTCTCGTTGAACAGGTGTTGCGCAACAAAGCTGTTGTTCAGACAAATATACTTATTAGATTTTACTTGCGTTCCCGAAGGGGCGGGGATTCTGGGCGAAGATGCGCCAGGGCGATCGTTCTACCGAAACAAAGTGCATCAAACGCAAAAAGCCACGTCCGAAGACGTGGCTTTAATTGCGTTGGCGGGAAGTACGGGGCTCGAACCCGCGACCTCCGACGTGACAGGCCGGCGCTCTAACCAAACTGAGCTAACTCCCCAGGCAGGCGTTCGCGTTTGTTTCCGCTCGCGTGCGCTGCGGGGATTAGTATACACAGAAGTCTGTCCGGCACGCAACAACTTTTTTGAAAAAATTTTTCGGTCCCTCCGGGAGGGTCTCCGGGGCTGGGGGCGGGGGTTAAGTTTGCTGCTCTACAGTCCTGCGCAAGACGGAAAGCACATTAAGTGCTTTC